>NZ_JBXANC010000005.1:0-529415 GCF_058801265.1 Pseudomonas sp. GW822-FHT03F08
ATGAGTGGGCCGGCGATCAATATCAACTCCGGTGGTGGGCCGGGGAGCGGGACCGGTGCGGCGCCGTTGATGCCGGGCGTGCTGAAACAGGCCGATGCCGATAAGGCGGGTGCTGTGCTGACGCCGGCGCAGATCAACACGCTCAAGCGTAATGCGCCGTTTTGTGAAGAGTGTGAGAAGTGTAAGGCAGGGGCATGCGCGATCTGACTTGCGGGCGCCATACGCGAACAAATCTCATAGCGCTCAGAGGCCGAGTCAATCTGCGCGTTTTGTCATGCTGTTTATCAGGTGTCTTGCTGACTCAACCGCAGACCGCCTCCGCAGCCGAGCGTCGCAGCGCTGTACCCGACGACGTCTCCAGCTACGTAATCAAGAGAAACAACTGTGACTCGCTTCGCGGTGATATTCCCGAGTACGACCCGGCCGACCCTGACAACATCAATCGGTTCGTCAGCAATGCAAACACGTACTGCAAGGGAACAGATCAGCAGCTCAAGCAGTTGAAAGAAAAATACTCGGGAAGCGAAAGCGTTCTGCGCAAACTTTCGGGTTACGAAGAAAACATTGAAGCGGACATGAGTTTTTAGACTCACCCATCAAGGACGGTTGTTGTGGCATCTGAAAAAATCACTCCCCAGGCCTGGCTCTCCGCGCACCCGCTCAAGGCGAACGAACGCCTGTACCTGATCGTCAGCGCCGCCAGCGATGCCGAAGCGCTCAAGGCCTTGTATCAGAGCGAACCGTCCGTCCAGGCCATTCCCGCCTGGGGCGGAACGCCCTACTCCACCTGGCAACCGGTGATGCCTTACGTCGCCGAACTCAAGGCCAACTCGGCTTTCCTGCCCTGGATCACCGAAACCGACGCCCTCGACTGGGGCTGGCTGGCGGTTTCCCGCTCGGAACCCAACGAAGTCTTCGAACACCTGCGCAGCCTGACCCAAGTGAAGATGCCGGACGGGACCGAGGTGTTTTTCCGGTTCTGGGATGGGCGGCATATGTATCCGATTCTTGAAGGGCTAGGTGAGAGCGCTGGGGAGGTGCTGCCGGTGTTTGAGCGTTACCTGATCAATGGACAGAGCCTGGAAGTCGGGCCGAGGGTGGTGCCAAAGGCGAAGGATTGGCCGTGGTGGGAGGTGCCTGAAAAACTCTTGAATACACTTGCCGAAAAAGACCACACCACCGTCGTCGAAAACCTGATGCAGTGGCTATCAGAGGACTGTCCAGAGCTTTACTTCGAATTCCCTGAAGCCAACCTGCGTAGAAAGGTCGAGCGCTTCGTACGCCAAAACCCAAATACAGAAGAAATGGCAGAGCGCCTCGCCGCCCATCTGACAAAGGAAGTCAACGCATGATTAGCAGCCCACTGGGAACCTTGGTCCTTCGGGTACTGGACGCAAAAGCACCTGACGTGAACCTGATCCTCAAGGACTTCAATAATTGCCTGAGTGACTACAAGAATTGGGCGGACGGTTTCTGGACAGGCTGGGCCATGGACGTCGACCAGAAATTCAAGGTCGGCAATGAGGTCAGTGTTACGCAGCGTAGAACCAGGACAGGGGCCGTCGAGACCTTTGCCGTGTGTCCAAAAGATGGCAAGCTTACGCTAATCCATGCATTCGAGACTGCACGCTACGTGCCAATCGGCAATACCCCGGTGCGTATCGAACAGGTCGAAAAAGCAATGATTGGCTACTCCGTGGTGGGAGCCCCAATCAATAAAAAAATCGGTCCAAGCGGGATCGAAACCATCGATAATTGCATCCCGGGAAAACAATATCGCATCACCTTCTTTCCAGACGTTTCGGAAAACGATCTCAAAGCCCTTTATGGCTCTTACAAAGGTGTGATCAGCGACATCGACGGCTGGTTGAAAAGCGAGTGGGCGAGCAAGTTCCAACCGCAATGGAACACCTACTCCGCGGCAGATCGTTTGGGTCGCACGGGAATTCTGCTGCGAGAAGCACTCGATAGTTTCGAGCAAGCATTGCTTAATTTGTGGGATGACTTGAAGGACCTTGTAGGCCTTCTGGCCGATCCGATAGGAAATGCCAAAAAGCTTCGCGACTACTTATCAGACCTTGAACTCGATAAGCTCTACGCGACCTCCCAAGACGCAATTGCCTCCGCCTTGTTGATACTCAACGACGAACCGCTGATGTTCATCTACATCTCGGCAATTGTGGCCTGGGTCGGCATGCTGCCGCCGCAGGTGATCGTCAACGTGATCGCAAGCATCGGTGTAGAGTTCCTGATCAACGTAGTCATTGGTATCTGTCTCACCGGCGGAGCCGGTCTTGCTGTGCGGTTGGGCACCAAGGCCCTAAGTAAAATGAAGCCTGGGGGAGCCCTCAAATACCTTGAGGGTCTGGCTGAGCAACTGATGGTGGCCAGCACCAAGCATAGTCTTCCGGCTCATACACAGCTATCCAAACCTGTGATGCTAAAGGCTAAAGATGCTCCGCTGAACGCGAGCAAGAAGGCCCCCCTCACTATCAGCCCCCTTGATGCTGGCGGTGGCCCTGTGCCTCTGCCCAAGACTGTCGACACCCCCATACTGAAGGAGCCGAACGCCTCGGTGTTTGCCCGGAAGAAAACAGAACCTCAAAGCCTGCTGGTCAAAGAAGAGCCGATCAAGGATGTGCCCAAGCAGTCCGAGAATCCGGCAGGGCAAGCAACACAATGCACGAAGAACACCCGCTGTGAGGGCGACCCCATCTCGATGGTCACTGGCGAGGAGCTGCTGACCCTCACTGACGGTGAACTCGACGGCCTACTGCCCCTGGAATGGACGCGGCTGTATCGCACCAGTGCGGTGGAAATCGACAACCGCCTGGGTTTCGGCTGGAGCCATTCGCTGTCCCATCGGTTGCAAATCAACGATGAAGGGGTGCTGTGGACTGACAGCGAAAACCGCCAGACCCAGTTTCCACTGCCAAACGAACAACGTCCGGTCATTACCAACAGCTTGGCCGAAGCGGCGATTTTCCTAGGCGATTCGCCAGGTGAACTGATCCTGACCCAGACCGGGCAAGGTGCGCGCTTCTATCATTTCCGAACCGGGCGCCTGACCACAATCAGCGACGCCTACGATAACCAACTGCACATCAGCTATGACCTGGTCGATCGTATCCAGCGCATCGACAATGGCGCCGGGCGCAGCCTTTTCCTGCGCTATGACGACCGCCATATCGCAGCAGTGGACTATCAGCAGCGCCGCCCCGAGTACGACGAACGAGGTGAGCGTCAGGAGCCGTGGTTGACGGTACAGACCCTGGTCAGCTACCAGTACAACGAACGCAACCAGCTCATCAGTGCCACCAACGCCGCCGGGGAAGTCGAACACTATCGCTATGACGAGCGGCATGTCATTCAGCAACGTCAACTGGCCGGTGGTGCAAGTTTTTTCTGGGAGTGGGAGCGAGAAGGCAAGGCAGCCCGCTGTATCCGCCAGTGGTCCAACCTTTCGCAAATCGATTCCCGGTATGTGTGGGACGACCAAGGCACAGTCACTGTCATCAACGTCGATGGCAGCGAGCAGGTTTACGTACACGACGAAAATGCTCGACTGGTCAGCCAGACCGCCCCTGACGGCGCAGAAACGCAAAAAGCCTACGATGAAAAAGGCCGGCTGATTGCCGAGAAAGACCCGCTCGGCGCCGTTACCGAATATCAGTACAACGAAGCCGGGCGCTTGGTCGCAATCATCCCTCCCGATGACGAACCGACCACCTACCAGCACCACAACGGTTTCGTACGAGTGGTCCGTCGGGGTAAAGCCAGCTGGAAATACCAGCGCAACCTCCAGGGCGACATCACGCAACAGACCGACCCCGACGGCAACGAAACCCACTACCGCTACGACCGCCAGGGCCGCCTGCTGGAAATTAGCCACGCCGACGGCAGCCGCCACCAACTGGGCTGGAACGGCCTCGGCCAACTTCTGGAAGAGCGCCTGCCCGACGGCGGCCAACGCAAATACCGCTACGATGCCCTGGGCCGGCAGATCACCCGTCAGGACGAAAGTGGCGACATCACCCACTACCAGTGGGACGCCGCCAACCGCCTGGCACAGGTCACCCTGCCCGGCGGCGCGACCCGCGCCTTCAGCTACAACGCCTATGGCAAAGTCACCGCCGAACGCGATGAACTGGGGCGCGTCACTCGCTACGAATACGCCGACAACCTCCACCTGGTCAGCCGCCGCATCAACCCCGACGGCAGCCAGTTACGTTATCGCTACGACAACGCGCGCCTGCTGCTCACCGATATCGAAAACGAGCGCGGCGAGCAGTACCACTTGGACTACTACCCCAACGGCCTGATCCAGCAGGAAACCGGCTTCGACGGGCGCAGCACTGCCTACGCCTACGACCTCAACGGCAATCTGCTGAAGAAAACCGAGTTTGGCGACGACGGCTGCGAACTGGTCACGGAGTACCTGCGCGATGCTGCTGGCCGGCTGCTGGTGAAAGTCCTGGCCGATGGCGAAGAGACCCACTACCGCTACGACGCCTTGGGTCGCTTGGTGAATGTCGACGACGGCCACTGGCCGCTGACCTACGAATACGACCTGCAAGACCGACTGATCACCGAACACCAAGGCTGGGGCACCCTGCGCTACGAGTACGATAAGCTCGGCCAGCTCAGCCACTGCCGCCTGCCCGACGGCAGCAAGCTCGACTATCGCCATGCCCCTGGTGGCCAGCTCAGCAGCGTCGATCTCAACGGCTCGCGCCTGACCAGCCACCAGTTCAATGCCGGTCGCGAACAACAACGCCAGCAGGGCCTGCTGCTCAGCCAGTACCAATACGACGACCAGGGTCGCCTGCAGGCACACAGCGTCAGCCAGCAACAACACGACCAACAGCACAATCTCTACCGCCGTACCTATGCCTACGAGGCCAACGGCAACCTGGCCGGTATCGACGATAGTAGAAAGGGCAACCTGCGCTATTACTACGACCCGCTGGATCGCCTGATCAACGTCCGGGGTACGACACCAGAGAGCTTCGCCCACGACCCCGCCGGCAACCTGCTGGGCCAGGGTGACCAGCCCGCCGCCAACCTGGCCAACGTCAAAGGTAACCGCCTCCTGATGCAGGGCGACCGCCATTACGACTACGATGCCTTCGGCAACCTCAGCCGCGAACGCCGCGGCGCCGGTCAGAAGCTGGTCACTGAATATCAGTACGACTGCCAACACCGGCTGATCGGCGTCAGCCTGCCGGGTGGTAGCACCGCGACCTACAAGTACGACGCTTTTGGGCGCCGCATCAGCAAAACCGTCGATGGGCGTACTACCGAGTTCCTGTGGGAAGGCGAACGACTGATCGTCGAGAGCGGTGAAAATCGCTATCGCACTTACCTCTACGAACCCGGCACCTTCCGCCCCCTGGCCATGCTTGATGGCGAAGGCCCAGCCCAGGCCGCGCCGTTCTATTACCAACTCGACCACCTCGGCACCCCACAGGAACTGACCGCCTACAGTGGCGAGATCATGTGGTCGGCGAAGTATCGGGCGTATGGCAATCTAGCTGCGTTGGACGTTTCCGAAATCGACAACCCACTGCGTTTTCAGGGCCAGTACTTCGATGCGGAAACCGGGCTGCACTACAACCGCCATCGCTACTACAATCCGAACTCTGGACGGTTTTTGACCCCTGACCCGATCAAGCTTGCGGGGGGGTTGAATAACTACCAGTACGTGCCTAACCCTACTGGTTGGGTGGATCCGTTGGGGTTGAATACACAGTGCCTCGAAAGTAAAGACACCCCAATTCAGGGCAAATCAGATGAACCTGAAGCACCAACACTCTCTAGAAATGGAGCGTTTAAACAGGCAAAATCTGATGCCGGCATACCGCGTTCACAACAACCTGACCTTGTATATGATCCTCGGCGAGGCAAAGAGCATCAGTATAAATATGTGGCCATGACGGATAAAACTGGTGAGGCGATATTAGGAAAAGATGGAAAACCTATTATTACGCGAGAATATCAATACACTAGAGCAGACGGATCAAAAGTAGTTATTCAAGACCATAGCGCAGGGCATACCTACAACGATGTTAACGGAGTAGGAGATCAGGCGGCGCACCTAAATCTTCGACCCTTCGAGAATACCAGGAACGGAAAAGTCCCCGGCGCCCAAGAACACTACCCCTTCAAGGAAAAAAAATGAAAACCTGGAATGATCTTGATGGCAATACCTTATTTAATAGAGTATTCACCAAACCTATTAAAATAAGCACGATAAGGCTATTCCAAATAACAATCGACAATAACAGGCCCAACATAACCTTCGAGTTCGACATCCCAGAAACCCCCGATTCCGCACCTGAAAAGTGGATAAAGGCGGGATTCAATACTTGCCGCATTGGCTTAAGCTGCACCGACACCAAAGAACTAATCTTAAAAAACATCCCTACCCAAGAAGATCTCAATATAAAAATAGAGAAATTTGACGAGTATTTTTTAATCCACGCAGAAAACAAACACTCTCTATTAGAGTTCAAAACAAAATACCCATTGCTTTGCGGGCCATCTGTTTACATGAGCGCCATAGAGTAAACAACTTGAGCCACCAAGGGTGATTTCCGAGGAGTTCGATACACAACCAAATGACGACTAAAGGGGACAGATTTATTTTTCGCTAAAGAAAATAAGAAAATAAATCTGTCCCCTTTTCAGTGGAAACCTATCAAAGCGGGAAGATAGTCAAGCCTAACTCAACTCTCTATACAAGTCACAAAGCTCAATTAGCAGCAATTACACGCGCAATGCGAATTTTTAAGAACACGGGAAATAAAGCATTAGCCGAACGCCCTATGAGCATGGGCGGAATAATTGGCGAAGGTTATAAAAAAGGTGGAACAAAATACAAACAGCAAACAAAAGCCGTTACAATCCTTGACACAAACGGCCTACAAAAAATCTCTTACCCGAAGTACGAACAATGAAACCACAACCAACCTTGGATATTTTGCCGTCTCTACTTTTCGCCTTTGACGTGGATAGCGATCAAAATATTGAAGCAGAAGAACAGATAGCAAGTACAGACATAAACAACGAATTAGAGCTCACTAAGCTTTTCGACGCTTTTATAATGCCAGACTTCACAAGCCGAATAGCAAGCGAACAGCAATGGTATATAGACTCACTTACATTCTATCTAGAAAATAACGAAAGCTTCAATCGAATCTTTTCAGACATGACAACATACTTCCCTGCCCTCCCATCCAACAAACGCAACCTTATGAAAACATTACTAAACTGCCTTAAAAAGTACCAAACCATAAATAAATAAAGCAACCAAAGGGGACAGATTTATTTTTCGTTTGAAACGACCAACCAAAGACAAACGAATAGGCAAGTAAAAATGTTCACTACCGACAAACATAAAATCCAAGAACATTGGCTTGAAGAAGCATACCCTCGACAAAATTCAATTACGTTAAACAATGGCTTCTACTGCCTCTTTGATTGTTCAGAAAAAGAAGAAAAACTAACAAAAAAAATATGGATCCCGGCAAATGATTTCTTACTAGACCACACCGACATATGCGAAGGCCTCTCGACTACTTATACAGCAGAAGACTCTAACAACAATTTTTTTACTTGCGGCGAATGCTTAGCATCCGGAGATGACGGTTTCATTGCACTTTCCAAAAAAGACACCGACGAACTAGTTTGGCTGATCGTATTGAGCGGAACCAACCCATTTGAAAAAATCACTTTTCATAACAGCAACATCCATGTTCAATCTTCAAGCGGCACAGTGGCCATAGTACCCATTGATCGTCCAGACAATCTATCCATAGCATGGGCTTAACTCTAAAAACATAATAAAAAGGACAATCAAACTCAAAGGAAAGAATGCTCTTGAACAGTCAAGGGGTCAAAGGGGACCGATTTATTTTTCGTTAAAGAAAATAAGAAAATAAGAAAATAAATCCGTCCCCTTTTCAAGACTTTCCTTCCACACATGCTTCGCACAAGCCACACTTTAATGTTAGAGAATACAACCATGTCACAAAGACTCAAGCAGCGCAGAGTGGTTGGAAACCGGGAAAAGCACTAAATAATAGCGTTCCTGGTGGTCAGCTAGGTGGTGATGTTTTCCATAATGATACAAACGTACTCCCTTCAGCCCCTGGTCGAACTTGGTATGAAGCTGATGTAGGCCTTAACAATACAATGTCTCGTAGCAACCAACCAGGAACAAGACTACTTTATTCAGACGATGGACTTCTTTATATAACTAGCGACCACTACGACACCGTTAGCTCTATTGGAACCTGGAAGTGAGTTTTAAAAATGATAATTGTACTTGATGGCTTAACCATTTCATCAGAACAAGAGTTTCATAAAAAAATAGCCATTGCTTTTGCGGTGACAGATTTTTATGGAAACAACCTCAACGCCTTATGGGACCTACTCAGCACCGACGTGGAACGCCCAGTAGATTTAATATGGAAAAATTCTGAACACTCTCAAAATAACATGGGAGACTCGTACAACAAAATAATTAATATTTTTGAACGCACAAAGCAACAGGATGTGAATTTCGGATGGGAAGAAAAATTTAACTATTATCTAGAGTAACCACTAGAAAGCTAAAAGGCACTATCAAAACTACAAAATAAAGGGGATAGATTTATTTTTTACTGAAGAGAATAAATCTGTCCCCTTTCAGCTCTTCCTTTCAGCTCATGGCGAATCACGAGCCGAGCGACCCACATGGTGATCATCCACATTTGCAGCTTCACCCTGTGAAAGGGGAAGTTATAAGAATCTACTGGCCAAACCAATTTGAAGGACAAAAATGAGCACCCTGAAGACAATCCCTAGAAAAGTTTGGTGGGGCTTGGAGGCAAAATCATATACAGAGATTGCGCAGGAACTACCTTCGCAGAATGACTCACTTAGAAAGTGGATCGCAATCTACGCCGTTTATCATTTAAACTTTGAAAATAGATACCCTGGAGAGCGTTATTACAAGTTTTTAGAGGATGCAAAAAACTCTAAATACGTCATTATGGAATTCACTCTCCCAATCCACCTTCTCGAAACAAGAGACAGTATTGGCGCCAGCGACACAACAATCACAAAGTGCAAAAGCATGGAAACAGAGGAAGAAATAAACTCTTTTCTTTATGAAAACAACATAAACCCCGAGCTATTTACGCCCCCATGGACTTGCGAGTACCCGCTAGATTGAACTCAATAAAAATGGACAAATCTGTCACCTTTTCAAACCAAAGAAGGGGACAGATTTATCATTCGCGGAAGAAAATACCCCCTTCTCACGTTCGAGGGAAAAAATGGCAGCGCAAAAACATATCCCACGAAGTGTATGGTATGGGCTTGACGGGACAGGCTACGACAACATTGCGCAAGAGCTAAAATCCGATGAACCATCATTAAGAAAATGGATTTCAGTGTATGCCATTTACAAGTACTCCTTCACCAACGACCCAAACCAATATTACGATTTCATCCACCAATCAAAAAGCTCCCGATACGCGACTATAATATTTAAAATCCCTACCGAAACACTTGAAACAAGCGACGATATAGATGACCGCGATATTACTATCGAAAAAATAGAAACCATGAACTCAGAGGATGCGATCAACGCTCTACTTGAAAACCTCGATATCAATCCAGAGATTTTCACTACACCATGGCGCTGTGAATATCCGCTATAACCCCCCCCCTTTCACAACCACCAAGCCAACTAAAACACTCAACATGAACTGCCATAAAATCACCCTCCCGAATAACTGGATTGCAGAATTTAACAATACAGGTGAGTTCCATATGGGAGCAGAAGGTTGGGGTCTTCTGCTAACAGGCCCTAATCAAAATCGCATCAATTATTTCAACGACCAAGTTGTACTTGTAAACGATGACGAGGGCGTACACGCAAGATCGTGTATTCGCTTATCCGACAATGGTGTCTACGGTTACCTCACCACTGCCGTGGACAGTAGCTGGGTCATCGACTTTTCACGAGGAATGATTGCTCCGCACCGGATCAGTATCCAGCAGCGCCACGATGGTTATGATGAGACTGTATCAGTTCACGAGCAGCCCGCATTCAAACGGACCAGGCAGTATTTGAGCGTTAGCGGGAAACACATCTACCTGACCTTCCCCTTCACCCGCGACAAAGACTTTCCGACAGTCTGGGAAGAATATTTGTCGATTCGACGACGGCAGATCGACGAACTCTACTTTCGCAACTGAGTTTACCAAACAGGCCTATAACCAAAGGGGACATATAACCAAAGGCGACAGGTTCATTCTTCGTTGAAGAAAATAAATCTGTCTCCTTTTTACTAAAGTCGCAAAACTCACCTTACAAGAGACGAGAAGCTGTACATCCATACGGGCACAGCCAACATCCAAATGCGCCTGTAGATAGGGAACTATTCAAGAAAGAAGTCCCTCAACATTGGAAAGACCGAGCAGCAGAGGCCGCACAATGATCCCAAATGAGCTGATTCAACTAATTGAAAAACAACCCGGCGAGACCTACCGAAAAGACAAAAGCCCTGTTATCGACGCATTAAACACGCTCGGTATAGATTTAAATAGTGAACTTTCAGAGTTTTTCTTAAATTACACAATAACATTTTTCAGAAGTAGCTCTTCAGATGAAAAGCTGTGTGAAATCGCAGACCCCAGCAATGAAATAGAAATCGGCACCAGTTTTATTCATGAGGTATGGGAGCTTCCAGAAAACCTGATTTGCCTTACAAGTATTCAAGGTGAAGGATGCTACATATATGACAAACACAGTGGTGAAGTTTTAGATTTTAGCCTTGCTAACCGAGATGATTTTTTATCAGGTAATTCGCTAATGAAGTGGAGCGGATTTTTCGAGTTTTTGACCTGGTACCTGTCTTAAAAATGAATGGTTGAGTTCAAACTTTTAAAACCCTAATCATTATCAGACAGCATCACTGCACCTCTGCCATTTGCTGCCCTCCGCCAGGTCAGCTATCGGCCAACACCGGAAGGTTTCGCAGTGAGACAAAAAGCGCAAAAATTGCAGAAAGGTGCTGCAAAAAGGTGTAAAAAGGGGACAGATTTATTTTTCGTTGAGGTAAATAAATCTGTCCACTTTTCAGATATAAAAAACCAAGAGATAAAATGGAAGTAACAAAAACAGTCTCAATCTGGACTGCAAAAACTGACTGGGAGCCATCAACGCTCCAGGAAATAATGGTGCCGACATACTCTGAAGATGGAAACTCGCTTGGATGCGAGTTCACAAATACATTTTCACTTGGTTTTATAGATAATGATTTTATCGAAGCTGACACAGTCGATAGCACCAATTCTCTCGAGAGTGCAATTGAAGGCTTTTCTTACGACTCCGATATATCCTCAGACATAAAATCAAAAAATATTCAGCCTACCAATCAAACAATAGATACTCTTATTGCAATATACGACTTCACTTTTCAAGGCAATCCACCAGCCCGCGTAATCCGAGGCAAAGAAATCACTTCCAGAGGCACATTTACATACAAAGAGTAGAGAACCAAAGGGATTAAAGACCATCGAAGGCGAGCAAATCGAACCCAAATCACTTGATCGGTTCACTATCGAGAAAGCAAAAATGATTTTTTCAATTGATATCACAGAGTGTTTTGGCGCGATCGACTCCGACAATGCAGGCGGGATTATAAGCTATATCAGCATCCCCCCCATCGAAAACCCTCGGGAAAAATTTCGCCTTAAGCTATCAAACTTCTTACTTAACTTGATCGACGAGCCCGTCATTGCCTCAATCAACAGGCAGAATTCAACCTTTTTGGAGAACATGACCGAAGACGGCTTCCTTATAATAAGACAGGCCAGTATTTCCTTTGAGTCAATAAAAGGCTACGAAAAACTATTGCGACTATTAAACCAAGATAACGGATATTTAACCCACGAACGCTACGGCCAAAATTTAAATACCGGAGACAAAATTTACGACATCAGCGGAAGACTTTTTTCGACTCCGGAGCTCTTGATTAACTTCGCATTCATTTCACCCAGCACTATAACACTTGAATTTAACTCGTCAGAGTACACATACATAGAGAGCCACCTTGAGCTTCAAAAGGCCTTAGAAAAATTAAATTCAAGAGAGAAACCTACTCAACCACCTCTCACAGGTCTATTCGACCCCACATATAGCAACACTCACACCACTAGCAACTTCGACGTTGGCTATCGCACCTACAATGAACAACCTTCCCTTTCCCGCTACTAATTGAAGCCAATGTGAAATTGAAAACAACATCATTGAATTGATAAAATCACCGTCACCAAAAACCAGGCCCACACAATGACGAGCAACTTCGAAATCGCACTGAACAAAAATGAGTTCCCAGATTACTTCAGGGGCAAAGGAGAGTATTTCACGAGAGATCCAGACTGGGGAACTCAGTTGCATATCAGAAACTGGCAGGACTCGAGTGTATTTCTAAAACCATTGAACAACTCGACAGAAATACTGAAAAATGCATTCAGTTTGTATCTAATCACTGTAGAGCTCACGATAACCGATGCGCATGACCTTCTTGAAAACATTGGCTGCTATTACTATTTGAGAACCGAACAACCCTATCTGTCAAAAAACGGGTTCGATCTTATCCGAGATGCCAACAACGACGAAAAGCGAAGAATCTCGAAAACAATGTCATTTCTCAAAGAAACAGTTGCAACCAACAACATTCCTGAAAATCTCGAGCTCTTCAATCGTCGAGTAAACATGCTCATCAAAAATGGCGGACCAGACAATATAACCAACCTATAACATAGATCTAATATAGAAACATTGATTAAAAAACCAATACTACATACTTTCCTTTCTCAAGGTGTTAGATAAATCATGAAAAAATACCTAGCCCGACTCGGAGCCAAAATAACTTTCGATGATATATCGTACCTTGATCAAGCGATCGAGCCCTCTCTCCTAATAAACAATTTGAAGGAGGATATGTTTCAAGCAACCTTCCCATGCGGCCAGATACTCGATATCGGATGGTATCCAGAATTCAGCACTCGCGGTTCCTTTGTAATCTCTCTAATCCACAATCAAGACTGGCAAAATCCGATTCATTGTGAAAAAGCCAAAAACTGGGTAGAACTGAAAATCGCGTTAGAGAACGTATTAAAAAACCTGGAAAGCTAGAATCGAAAAACACTTCCGACACATGAAGCAAACCAGATGACTAAAGCAACATCACCACTACCCCCCTCAATCATCCCCTCCAACACCTAACCCAAAGGGGACAGATTTATTTTTACAGAAACTCCAGTAAGCTATAACAACGGTGAGCCTACCAACCAGGTAAGTATTAAACTAACAAAATCAGGACAACCTGTAATACACAGCTTCCCGGCTCCTCCAGATCAAGTTAAAAAATACATGAGAAAAACCAAACAATATGAGAACAAAACTTAAATACGAACTCCAACCCCTCCGAGTACCAAGTGGATGGACAATCACAATCAACAATCTTTACGAGGTTGATCTCACCCCAGAAACTGCAGAGTGGTTTAGTAGTTCAGTTTTACTAGGTGGTGCACGACAAACTACGGGACACTGCTTTGACTCCAGAGTTGAACCAGAAGGAGATCCAACGGGGGAGTTTGTAATTGAATTCCTAACGATCAAGTACGACAACAAAGGGAACCCTTTAAAAAATTCTGAGACATTCCTAGGGGGATTCAAAACAAAAAACAAGATGGAATTTATTAAAAAAATCGAAGATTTTATGCTTGAAGCATAACAAACCAATAGAACGTACCCAAAGGATAGAAATTTATTTTTTTGCTGAAGAAAATAAACCTGAGGAGAGATCAATGTTAGAAAAGAATCAAACAATAGAAATCAATGGAGAGGATGCCCTTGAGGTTCTAGCGGAAATTGAATTTATCTTGATTTCGCTGCACAAGATAGGAAGCTACTATTGCGACAAGCCTGTCAACGATTACCAAAAAGCAACTACCGACTTTATTGACAACGAGAACGTGACTCAAAGACTTGCGAAGGTAAGAAAGATCATCACTACAAAATTTGATTCAACCCTCGGAGAGGATGATAGGGACGATATTGAGCGTCATATGGAAGGAATCCAATTTTGGAAGCCTTAGAAAACCAAAGCGGACAGATTTATTTTCCGTTGAAGAAAATAAATCCATCCGCCTTTCACTTTTATCCGTAAAGCAGTAGGACCATCTAGATGAATTATTTGGCAAAAGAAATCACTTCAGCATTCGAAAAAAACCTTCTAAAAATCCGGCAACTAAAAAACGAGGAATTAGAAGAAATAATTTCAATTATCAAAACCTGCTTCTTTGGCTCCAGCACAAAAAACCTTGACCCACTCAATCTAAAATCCGCGACAAAACAACACGACCCAGATTATTGGAAAAAAGTCGATTTTCTATACCCTTATGAGAAGCTAACATTAATCGTCTTAGATAACCAAGTACATGCCTGGACGCTTCAGTCATCATCCGATTTGAGAATCTTACTTTCAGAGACGACTGGCTTTCCATTCTGGATAACTAATACAGCACTTAGCTTCTTAACTTATGTAGACGACCACGACTGCGTACATACAGCAACGCCTTTGCCCCCTCCAGCGATTAAACAATCATGATCTTCAAATCAGAAAACAAAACCATTGACCCAACCTCTGTCACCTACCGCAGCCTTGGCTTCGGTGAGTCTCTCTCCAACAATGCCAAAAAATATACTTTATCAATAAAAACCCAAGAACTCCCCGAGCACTTTCATGAGATAGCAAACGCATTCATTTCTGAATGCATACAAGACGACAAAAAACAAGGCTACGCCGACATCCCCGCATTACGAGATTGCGATTACCCGCCACTTTCAATTCTGATAAAAAGCCACCCGGACGTAGCAACTACTCTCATCAAGGACTACTTATTCTTTGAGCTGTTCTATTTGCTACTCCCATCAAAGGGAAAACTCGAACTGGTAATAAACTCGATTTCCGGGGTTTATTATTTGGACGATACGTTTCACTTATGCGGCGAAACATATCCCTACCGAAACCTGTAATTGCGTTATTTCCGTCACGCTCTGGAAACCCTAAGGCAAGAAACACAACCTACTGCTGCCTTTCAATGACTTGCTCCGCCACCTCATACTTAACCACCACCCGATTCCCATACAACCGCTCCCTCTCCACCAAAGCCCCCACCTGCCCCTTCTCCCTCACCTCCCGCCAAATCTCATTCTCCCGATACACCCGCTCCCCCTCCCGCACAAACCGATGCCCCAACTCAAACACGTGATACCGATACGCCCGTTCCCGATCACACAACAATTCCCCTTCCAGTTGCGTCTCCCCCACCTTCAGCTTCAACTGAAAGCTCCGATCCGTCGGGTTGTGCAGCACCAGGTCGATGTAGTTGTAGAAGATCGCCGCGCCAGAGCCGAACGGCAGGACGCGGCCGTCGTCCGGGAAGGGGTCGAAGCTGTGGTTGGCGCGTTCGATGACGACCAGGGGGGAGTGAATGGCCATCCAGTGGATGAGGTTGCTGAGTTGGCAGATGCCGCCGCCGATGCCGGTGCGGGCCTGACCGAAGGACAGTTCCATGCCTTCGACGTAGCCGCGTTGGCGGGTCGGGCGGCCGACGAGGCGGCAGAAGGAGAAATACTCGCCGGGGGCGATGGTGACGCCGTCGATGGCGGCGACGGCGAGTTTGAGGTTGATGACTTTGTTGTGTTGCAGCGCAAGGTCGGAGTCGCCGAGTTTGCGGATCAGTTTGGAGGTGTGTTTGAGGTAGCGATAAGGCAAGCGCTCGGACGTCGCGGCAGGTCGTGCGTAGCGTTTGCTCGAGCAGTGCCAGGCGATGTGGCGGAACAGTCTTTTTTGCCACACGCGCAGCCAGTAGAGGGCCGGGTGGTAGAGGGAAAGTGGTTTCATCCGTGGCGAACGGCGCGGGCCGTTGTCTTCCTTGATCTGAAAATGGCGGCGCATCTTACCGTGGAAAGTCGCCGTGTGCGCGGCCTGCGCTTGCGTCGCACGTCGTAACAAGTCGACTGACGCCGACCGTTCCAAAATTAAGCTTGAACTAAGGTTGCGTCCCTACCATCCGGGCCACGAAGCAGCGTGGTGCGAGCGTTGCTCACCGCACACAAAGCCATTCATTTCGATGTGAGCCTGGATCATGAGAGAGTTTGATTTCCCCTCGGCACAACAGCCCGCGTTCAGTCTTGTATTGGTCAATTACAAAACCCCGGAAATAACCCGGATGTGCCTGGAGTTTCTCCAGCAATACGTCAAGGATCATCAGATTCCGGTGTGGGTGGTGGACAACGATTCTGCGGACGAAAGTCTGGCTTACTTGCGTTCCCTTGACTGGATCAACTTGATCGAGCGCCCTTCGCCGGGTAAGGAACCCGGACATATTGCTCATGGCAAGGCACTTGATCTGGCACTTGCGAAAGTTGAAACCGATTACCTGTTTCTGCTGCACACCGACACTTTCGTGTTCGACAGCACTGTCTTTTCAATGATGATCAACGAGTGTATGCAATCTTTGGATACAGCAGCAGTCGGTTGTGTCGAACAGCTTGATCGGGGTGTTTTAAGAGACACCTGGCGCTTGTCTTCGCGTTATTTCAAACACTATTTTCGGCGGGCAAAACTGCAGTTGGGCCTGCGCTCCCGGGAGCCAAAACCCTACCGGGAAACCCACCTGAAAAGCTTCTGCACCTTGTGGAATGCACGGTTGATCAAGGCGCACGGGCTGCATTTTTCGATGGACGACCGGGTCCCGGGATACACGCTGCAGGATCGATTAAGCAGCCTCGGCTACGGCATCAAATGTCTTTCGCCGCGTACGATCTTCCGCTACCTGGATCACATCCAGGCAGGCACCGTGGCCGCCGCCGGTGGCTACGCCAAGAACCACCGCCGCACCACCATGTACCAGCAAACACTCAAGCGTATTCAGATGCAGCAAGGCATGCGACCTGCCAAATCCTGAGAACAATAAAAAAGGGCGACTTCACAGTCGCCCTTTTTTTATCTGAATTCTTTAGCCATCTCTCTGGAGGAGGTGTTCGCCCAGTGTAATGGCCTGGCAATCCATGCACCGGTAAAGAGCCCTGACACTGGGCGAACGGGAGGGATTTTAATGGAAGTTGGCGGATATGTCGTGCTAATTGATAATGAATTTTATGTACTAAAACGTTAACGAATATTGATCATCGATATTTCCCGACAAACTTTCAGAATTCTCCCACTCAAACATTTCATATGACTGTTCTCATACAACTATTTGTACAAGAACAGTCAATCTGTAGAGTTAATACTCAGCTTTCATGTGCACTGGTCACTTTTAATACATCGGTGTAAGTGACCACAACGCTCTGTCCGACTTTCAGATCTTTGAGCTTGGCTTGGATTTCAGGCTTTTCGACGTTGAGGGTTTTCGATTGGCCCGAAGGGTTTTCCAGAGTGACCTGCTTTTTCTTCAAATCAATTCTGGTGATTTTCAGTTGCACCTGAATCTGACGGAACGCCTCGCCACCGGGGTTGCTGCTGCCCACGGCGTTGCGCAGCTCACCGGTACGCTCGGTGGAGCCAGGCAGACCTTTATCCACGTCGGTGTCCAGGAAAGCGGCGATCGAATGTGTAACCTGGATGTCGACTTTGTCGCCAACCTTCAGGTTGCCGAGGTTTTTCGCCTTGTCGCTGAGCTGAATGTGCACCTGGCGACCTTCCGCGCCTTCAAGGACAACCTGATGATTGGCCGGGTCGACCGCCAATACTTTGGTGGTGACCTGGTCGGCCTCGACCGCTGCGGACAGTGGAATGTCGGCGGCCAATGCCGTGAGGCTGGTGGCGGACAGGACAGTGGCAAGTGCGATGGCGTGCGTCAGTGCTTGGAGCTTCATAAGCGGTACTTTCCCTGTGATGAATGGCAGCACACCGCGCCGAATCGGTTTCAGCGCAATGCGTGCGAAGGAGCATAGACGCTGATCGACCGTTGCTCCTCGCACAGGGCGAATCAGTACCCGGTCATCTCCAGATAACCCTGCCCGCCCTGACTGCCGCTCAACCGCACCGGCCCCTCCCAGTATGGGATGCGCAGGTTCATCCAGGCGTCCGGGTTGATTGCATCGAGGGTGATCTGCAGATTTTTTTCCGGAATCCCGATCGACCAACGCACCGGCATCGAACGGCCAGCAACCTTCGCGGTGTCCTGCGGGGTCAGTTTGATCTGCTCGGCGTGCAGCGTTTCGGTCTGGCCATCGGCGGCAATCCAGGTGCCGGTCAAGTACGGCGCGCCTTCCTTCTGGCGCATGCGGTAGAGCATGACGTGCGCGCCGTCGTCCAGATGCAGGGAGAACCAGTCCCAACCGGTCTGGTTGGCGGTCAGCGGTTGGCTGCTCCATTCGCGGTCGAGCCAGGCCGGGCCGTTGACGGCGTAGGTGTTGCCGTCGATTTGCAGGGTGCCGCTGGCCTGGAAAAACGGCTGGCTGTAGTAATACGACGCCTGGCCCTGTTCGGATTTCTGACTGAAGCCGTGATCGCCTTGCAGCACCAGCGGGCGGCTGGAGGTCAGGTGCAGTTGGTAGCTGAAGTTTTTGTCCTTTGCGCTGAGCTGCATGTCGCCCAACGGATCGCTCGCCTGACTGACGAAACGCCAGTCATCGATCCACGCCTCGAACGGCGCCGCACGCACCCCGGCCTGCCCGACGCCGCCACGGGCGTAACGTTCGGCGGCGTGGTGGACGCTGGCCGACGTCACCGCCGCATGGCCAAGCCAGATCGTTTGGTTGGCCCAGCCCGGTTGTTCCGGCGAGGCGTTCAATGCGCTACGAAACAACGTCCACTGCACGCCGAAATCATTGCCCTGGGCATCCTTGAGATTGGCCGTCACATACCACCACTCGATGCGAAAACCGTCATGGGCGCCGTGATCCGCCGGAAAGCTGAACACCCGCCCCGGCACCACCGGTGTGAAGGCCTGCGCCTGGGCGCCCATCCCGGCGAAGCCTTTCTGCTCCGGTGCCGGGTTGTCGCAACCACTGAGCAACAACGCCAGAAACACCACGACGAAGCTAATCCTCATGGGCAAACGTCCTCAACAAGTCCGCCGGTTGCGTGCGGTACAGCGAATACATCGGCCACGCCGAGGCCAGCAACGTCGCCAGCAAGGCCAGCCCGGTCAGTTGCAACAACTGCCACGGAAACACCCGCAACGGCAGACGCCAGCCAAAGGCCTGGACGTTGATCACCGCATCCAGACACCACGCCAACCCGATGCCCAACGGCAATGCCAGCACCAGCGTCAGCACCGCGAGCAACCAGGTCTGACCGAGATTGAGCAGCATCAATTGCCGTCGCGTCACCCCCAGGGCCCACAGCGGCGCCAGTTGGCCGAGGCGGCTCTGGCTCTGGGTCAGCAGGCTGATGAACAGCGCCACCCCGGCGACGGCGAGCGTCAGGCTGTTGAGCGCGGCCGTCGCGGCGAAGGTTCGCTCAAAAACCTGCACCGACCAGCCCTTGAGCCGCGCCTGATCGACGATGCGGCTGTCGTCGAGCTGGAAACGCGCCTGCAAGGCGCTCAGCAGTGCGGGCATTTTCGACGGATCGATACGCAGGTTGAAACGGTTTGGCGTCAGTTGCGGCCAACTGCGCAACAGGTGATTGCTGTTGACCAGCACATGCCCCTTGGGATTGCCGTAGTCGGCGTAGATCCCGACGATGCGCGGCGACCACGGCAGGCCCGGCGTGGGAATCGTCAGGTGATCGCCCGGCCGAACCTTGAGCCGGCGGGCGAGTTGTTCGCTGAGCATCACCGCATCGTCCGTGGCCAGCGCCGCCCACGGATCGTCGCCCCGGGCTTCGAGCAGCGGCCAGTGCTGGCGGTAGTGCGGATGATCAATGATGCCGAACACCTCCGTCGGCCAGCCTTGCAGCGTCACCGAAACCTGCCAGTTGGGCAGGACCGCCGCGACGCTCGGTTGCTGTTTCAGCCAGCTGTAGAGTTCGCGCGCCTGTGCCGGATTGTTCGGGTTCAGATAGAGCTCGGCAGTGAGGCGTTGTTCGAGCCAGTCGTTGAAGGTCTGGCGGAAACCGGCGGTCATGCTGCCGGCGCCGATGTTTGCCGCCATCGCCAACAGCAACGCCATCAGCGCCAGACTCAGCGCCGGCAATTGCTGTCGGCAATCGGCGAGAAACCACTGCCCCAGCACCGAACGACTGCGCACGAGCAAGCCGTTCAACAGCGCACTGAGCACCACCGGCAACGCCAGCGCCGCGCCGAGCAGCAACCCCGCCATCAACACAAAACCACTGGCCAGACTGTTGCCCAACAGCAGCGCGATCGACGCAATCGCGGCAAACACCCCGGCGACCCAGCCCTGCCGGCGCAACCAGCGCGCATGCTGTTCATGCCAGGCTTGCGGATCGGCCACCGCCAGCAACGGCAGACGCGCGGCCCGCAGCAGACTGTTGGCCCCGGCCAGCAACGCGCCGAGCAGGCTCAAGCCGATACCGCTGAACCACCACCACGAACTCAGGCGCAACTGCCCCGCCACTTCCGCGCCGTACAACCCGCGCAGGCTGGCGGCGACATCCGGCAACAGCACGCTCGCCAGCCAGTAACCGCTGACGACGCCGAACAGGCCGCCGATCAACGCCAGTGCACCGAGTTCGACGATCAGGCAAGCGATCAGCATCCGCGCGCTGACACCGCAGGCGCGCAACGTGCGCAACAGCCCACGGCGCTGTTCCAGTGCGAGGCCGATGGCGGCATGGACGATGAACAGGCCAACGACAAACGAGAGAAATCCCAGGGCATCGAGGTTGAGGTGAAAGCTTTCGGTCAGCCGCGCCAGATTGTTTTCTTCACCGCTGCTCTTGAGCTGCAACTGGCCTTTGAACGCCGCCGGCATGTCGGCGTGAAAGTCCTTCGGCAACAGCAGCCGCGACAATTGATCGGGTTGTTCAAGCACACGCTGAGCGACGCCAATGTCTACCAACAGCACACCGGGAGCCATGTCCGTTTGCGCCCGCAACGGCGGCAACGTCTGGCCGGTTTCGGTTTGCGCTGTTGCACCCTCGACCAGGTTCAACGCCTGCAAGGTCTCGGGAGAAATCCAGGTGCTGCCCGGCGGGCTGAAGAAATCGACGATGCGTTCGATCGGCATCGCCTGCCCCGCCACCGCGCTGTCGGCCGGCAGGGACACCGGCTCGATGCCCATCAATTGCAGGCGCTGGGATTCGTGCCCCTTGAGGATCAACCGGCCTTGCAGCACCGGCGATACCGGCCAGCCCTGACGGCGCAGATCGACAAACCATTGCTGGGAAAACGTCGCGCCATTCGGCGTGCTCAGGCTGGCCTGGGGTTCGCCGCCAATCATCTGGCTGGCGCGGGCGTAACTGTCCCGCGCCTGACTGTTGAGCGCTTCGACACCGGTCAACAGGCTGGTGGCCAGCCACAGTCCGGTCAGCACGCTGAAAAACTGCACCGGATGCCGCCGCCAGTGACTGAGCAACGCGATCAACGTTTGCCGAAAAACCCTCACGTCAGTCGACCGCTGGACAACACCACCCGCTCCGCCAGTCGCGCCGCCACGCGCTGACTGTGAGTGACCATCAGCAAGGTGGTCGGTGTGTCGTCGAGCAATTCCAGCAACAGACGCAGTACCTCGTCGCTGGTCGCCTCATCGAGGCTGCCGGTGGGTTCATCCGCCAGCAACAGCTTGGGCCGCGACGCCAATGCCCGGCCGAGCGCGACCCGTTGCTGCTGACCGCCGGAGAGTTGTTCGGGATAACGCTTGAGCAGATCGCCCAGCCCCAGACGCTGCACCAGATGGTTCTGCCAGCGCGGGTCATGCCGCCCGGCGAGCCGCGCCTGAAACGCCAGGTTGTCCTCGATCCGCAGGCTGCCAATCAGGTTGTACTGCTGGAACACCAGACCGATTTCCGTGCGCCGCCAGTTGGCCAGTTGCGCCTCGTTCATGACGTCGAGTCGATGTTCACCGCTATGGATGCTGCCGCTGTCGACTTTATCCAGACCGGCGATCAGATGCAGCAGCGTGCTTTTGCCGCTGCCAGACTCGCCCATCAGCGCCAGACTGCTGCCGGGTTTGAGCGTCAGGTCGATGCCTTGCAACACGGGCAACGGGCCTTGAGGGGTGAGATAGCTCTTGAAGACGTTTTGAACCTGCAGCATGCCGCCATCCGATCGATCCGTGTGGGGCAAGGATAGCGGATGGCGCAGGGTTACTGTCCGGCGGCAACGCTGGTCGGCGCCTCACCCGGCGTGACGATGCTGTTCAGGTCGATGTGTTTCCACTCGGGCTTGGCCCCCAACCGCGCATTGAAGCGGTAGTTGAAGGTGAAATCATCTGCCGTCGGCACGCTCAGCGGTTTGCCGTAGACCGACTCGATCCCCGCGAGGTCATAGCCCATCAACTGCAACAGGGTCGGGAAGATGTTGTAGTGACTGGAGCGATCCTTGTTCGCCGCCAGTTGGGTCGACCAGTCGAGCGTGTGCAATTGATCGCCCTGAATCACCACCAGCGGCACCAATCCCTCTTCCTCCACCGGGTCACCGCCGCAATGGGTGTTGAGCCCTGGGTTGCCGCGTTCGTGCAGGTCCTGGCCGTGGTCCGAGGTGTAGATCAGCAGCGCGTTGTTCAGGTTGGCCTGGGCAAACACTCGCGAGAAAAACTCGCCGACATTCCACAGCACCGTGTTCTTGTAGGCATTGCGGTACAGCACCCAGTCATCGGGCTGGCCGTTGAAACCGTCGCGCTTGCCGGTGTCGGCGACTTCGGTGAACTGGCCGCGCGGCAAGGTCGGGCGGTAGGCCATGAACGCATCGGGGTATTTGTCGTGCACTGGGAAATGCGCGCCGACCTTGTTGATCACCACCAGCTCCGGTTTGTCGTCGTTGAGCAATTCGATCAGTTTGGCAGCGGCGGACATGTCGCGGTCACGGACGCTGGTCTGGTCGAATTGCACGAATTCGTCGATGTCCTTTTTCTCGGTGTCGGTCATCAGGTTCTGCAGGTTGCCGCCGGTGCGCTGGGCGTCGATGTAGACGGTGCGCAGGCCGGCCTTTTTGGCGTACTGCCAGATCGACGGCAGCGTGGTGTTGATGCGCATGTAATCGGCGCGGGTGCCGCCGTAGCGCAGGGTGACGTTGGTGTCGGCACTGCAATTGGCGATGGACGCCGCATAGCCGTAGTTGAAAATGTCGACGCCCGCAGGCGCCTGCTTGAGGTTGCTGTGCACACCGAACGGCGCGTTGATGTCCAGGTAATTGCCGGAAATGCTTTCGTCGATGATCAGCACGATGTCGTGGCCCACCGCAGGCCCGTTGCGCGCCAGGGTCACCGGCTCACGCGGGCCGACGGTGTTGTGCAGCGCCTCATAGCCGAACAGGTTGAGGTAGGCCAGCGGCGTGTACATGATCGGCAATCCACGCGCGCCCTCCCCGGCCCGCATGAACAACACCGCGCTGAGCAGCAGTACGCCGCACAACGGCGCCGCGATCCGCCAGGCATTTGGCATGGGGATCGAATGCCGTGGCTTGAGACCGATGCCGACCAACAGCAGCAGGCCATTGAGCGCCCCGTGGACGATCGCGTCCCGGTACTGGTAGGCCGCTTCCTGGATGAAACCGCCGGAATACACCAGTGAGACGAAGCTGCTGTACGTCAGGTAATCGGCGGTGACCCGGGTGTACACATCAAAAAACACCGCCGAAATAAACATCGTTAATGCGAACAAGTGCCGAATGAACGACTGACGTATATAGGCCGTTAGTAATAATGCGAAAGTCAGCGCCAAAAACATCGCGCCAAAAAGAAGTACTGCCGGGCCGATACCCATGGCGTTTAAACGCTCAAGGTAATATTCGGAATAAAGCAGTAGATAAATAATTAAAAGCAGTTCTTTCAAATATCGAAACATGGCGATTCCGGGGCGCTTGCGACAGGGCTTGGTCAATCGCTTGTCGGCCATTTTCTGACACTAGCAGCGGGCCATCAAAGCGCAAGAACTGTCGGACTTTGGCCAAAAGCGTCAAAAAAACATTGACTCAAAACTGACACACCCAAGTCGTTACAGGCCTTGTATTTTGTGGCCTACGACCGTTTATCGTTTTCTTTGAAATGTGAAAAACATGTCAAGGACGGGACAAATCCAGATACAGCAAGTACTTGATGGCCAATCGCCCCCAAAAATGGGGGTGTTATACACATGCAACATGTCATTTTGCTGACATGGTTTGCCAACGCTGCGCTATACCCCTTTTGACAGTTCCAATTCGATCTTCCTCCACCGTCTTACGAGGCACGCCAATATGGACGTGAGCGTATTTGGTACGGGCTATGTTGGCCTGATTCAAGCTGCGGCACTCGCCGATGTCGGACATCGTGTGTTGTGCGTCGATATTGACCCGAACAAGATTAAACAACTGCAACAGGCAGTTCCGCCGATCAGTGAACCGGGTCTATCGGCAACTTTGGAAGAAAACATCAAGGCCGGGCGCCTGCTGTTCACCACCCAGGCCAGCGATGCCGTAGAACACGCCGAGTTGATCTTCATCGCGGTGGGCACCCCGGCCGACGAAGACGGTTCCGCCGACCTGAGTCACGTGCTCAACGTGGCGCGGCAGATCGCAAGCTTCATGGAGGCCGATCGCACGCTGATCATCAAATCCACGGTGCCGGTCGGCACGGCGGACCAGGTGCTGAAGACCGCCAGCGATGAATTGCACCGGCGCGGCAAAAGCGGCCTGAACGTGCGGATCGTCTCCAACCCCGAATTCCTCAAGGAGGGCAGCGCCCTCGCCGACTGCATGCGCCCCGACCGGATCATCGTCGGCACTCAGGACGATGAAGCACGCGCGCAGATGAGCGAGTTGTACGCGCCGTTCTGCCGCAACCACGAAAAACTGATGTTCATGGACAACCGCAGCGCCGAGCTGACCAAGTACGCGGCCAATGCGATGCTCGCCACCCGCATCAGCTTTATGAACGAGCTGGCCAATCTCACCGAGCTGCTGGGCGCCGACATCGAAGCGGTGCGCAAGGGCATCGGTTCCGACCCGCGCATCGGCTATCACTTCATCTACCCCGGCTGCGGCTTCGGTGGCTCGTGCTTTCCCAAGGATCTGCGCGCCCTGCTGCACACCGCCGAGCACAACGGCATGCCGCTGAAACTGCTGCGCAGTGTCACCGACGTCAACGACACGCAGCGGCACATCCTGTTCAGCAAACTCAAGGCGCAATTCCCGCAAGGTCTGGCCGGCAAATCCATTGCCGTCTGGGGCCTGGCGTTCAAGCCAAATACCGATGACATGCGCGAAGCCCCCAGCCGCTATCTGATGGATGCGCTGTGGGCCGAAGGCGCCAGCGTCCAGGCCTACGATCCGGAAGCGATGTCCGAGTGCCGGCGCATTTACGGCTACCGCGATGACCTGCACCTGTGCGCCACCCGCGACGACACCCTGGAAGACGCCGATGCGCTGGTGATCTGCACCGAGTGGAAGAATTTCCGCGTGGTGGATTTCGAGCTGCTGGCCGACAAGCTGCGCTCCAAAGTGATCATCGACGGACGCAACCTCTACAACCCGGAACAAGTGGCGGCCGCCGGCCTGCACTACAGCGGCATCGGTCTGCGACACATTTCGCCCGACGGGTTGCGCCCATGAAAATCCTCGTCACCGGTGCGGCCGGGTTCATTGGTGCCCATTGCGCGTTGCGACTGTTGCGCGACGGGCATCAGGTGGTTGGCCTCGACAACTTCAACGGCTACTACGACCCGCAGCTCAAACTGGATCGCGTGCAATGGGTGCGCGATCAGGTCGGTGATTTCCAGATCGCCCGGGTTGACCTGGCCGATGCCGCCGCCGTCGACGCCCTCTTCGTCCGTGAATGCCCGCAAGTGGTGATCCACCTCGCGGCGCAGGCCGGGGTGCGTTACTCGCTGGAAAATCCACGGGCCTACATGGACAGCAACCTCAGTGGCTTCCTGAACATTCTGGAGTGCTGCCGGCATCACCCGGTTGAACACTTGATCTATGCCTCGTCGAGCTCGGTGTACGGCGCCAACCAGCACATCCCGTACTCGGTGCACGACGGCGTCAATCACCCGCTGTCGCTGTACGCCGCGACCAAGAAAGCCAACGAGCTGATGGCTCACAGTTACAGCCACCTGTTCGGGATTCCTTGCACCGGGCTGCGCTTTTTCACGGTGTACGGGCCCTGGGGCCGGCCCGACATGTCGCCGATCCAGTTCGCCCGGGCCATCACCGAAGGCACGCCACTGAAGCTGTTCAACTACGGTCGGCACCAGCGTGATTTCACCTACATCGACGACATCGTCGAAAGCATCGCGCGCCTCACCGACCACCCGCCACACAACCATCCGGAGTGGGACCGCGAGCACCCCGACGCGGGCAGCAGCATGGCCCCGTGGTGCCTGTTCAACATTGGCGGCCACCACCCGGTGGAACTGAAAACCTACCTGGCGCTGATGGAAAAGCACCTCGGTCAGAAAGCCGTGGTCGAGCTCTTGCCCCTGCAACCGGGCGACGTGCTCAACACCTGTGCCGACACCGATGATCTGGCCCAGGCCACCGGGTTCCAGCCCCGGATCGAGCTGGATGAAGGACTGGGGCGTTTCATCGCCTGGTATCGCGACTACTACCCCACGGCCTATCGCCCACGCGCCGCTCGCGGCTGAACATCAGCGGAGGACTGCATGACTGGACATGAGAAAGGTGTACCGATCCAACAATTGGTTCGAGACAAACGCATGGATCCGGAACAGCGAATGCGCCTCGACGCGGCGATCCACCGCCAGGGCCAGGGCTGGGTGACCGGTCGCGAGGGCGGCCGGCCGTGGCAACTGTCCCGCACCAATCGCGTGGTGGCGTGCTTCGGCGCGTTGGTCATTCTGGTGATGATTTCCCCGTTGCTGATCGGTCTGGCACTTGCCATCAAGTTCACCAGCAAGGGCCCGGTGATGTTCGTGCAGAAACGCACCGGCTATCGCGGCCGCAAGTTCGGCATGTTCAAGTTCCGCACCATGGTCGCCAACGCCGAAGAGCTGAAAGAATCGCTGCGCCACCTCAACAAGCACGGTGCCGATGCCATCGATTTCAAGATCGACAAGGACCCGCGCATCACCCGGATCGGCGGTTTCCTGCGGCGCACCAGCCTCGACGAACTGCCCAACCTGATCAACGTGGTGACCGGCGACATGCGCCTGGTCGGCCCTCGCCCGACTTCGTTCAACGCCTACCGCTACAAGGACAGTCACCTCGCGCGCCTGGCGATCTACCCCGGCATGACCGGCCTGTGGCAGATCTCCGGACGCAGCAACATCGACTTCGACCAGCGCGTTGAGTTGGACCTCAGCTACATCGCCGAGCAGAGCCTTTTGCTTGATCTGAAGATTCTGTTGAAAACCCCTTTCAAAGTATTCAGCGGCCACGGAGCAAGCTAATGGACGGTTCAACCAACAAAAGCCTGAGCATTGCCAGCCCCAGCGAGTCAAACCTGACCTCGACCGTGCTGGATCTGGATCTGCGGATCCTGTTCCTGACCGCCGCCAACCCCGGCGCTGGCACGACCACCAGCGCACTGGCCCTGGCCAGTCAACTGGCACAAATGAGCAGCGGTCTGGTGCTCTACGTCGATGCCAGCCAGTCGGCCGGCAACCTCACCCAGCAACTGAGCCTGAGCAAGGAGCGCGGCCTGCGCGACTTGCTGTTCAACCCGGATAGCCCGCCGCTGTTGCAGGACTGCGTGGTGCAGGTGTCGAGCCTGCCGTTCCACGTGCTGCCCAACGGCCGGCCGATCCGCACCATGGAGCACCTGACCGCCGAGCGCCTGAGCCCGTTGCTCGATCAGTTGGGGAGCCAGTACCGCTTCGTGGTGATCGACGGCGATGCGGTGTATTCGGCCGCCGACACCCTGGTCATCAGCACGCAGGTCGACGGGGTGGTGTTCGTGGTGCGTGCCGAGGACACCCGCTGGGAAGTCGCCCAGGCCGCGGTGCAACGGCTGACCCAGGCCGGGGCGAAAGTGGTGGGCAGCGTGTTCAACCGGCGCAAGTACTACATGCCCAAATGGCTCTACAAAAACCTGTAAGCAAACGCGAGGGATGACGCCATGAACGCCAAGATACTGGTTCTGCTGATGCTGCCGCTTGCAGGTTGCTCCAGCAACTCGGAAACCCAGAGCATGCCGGTGAATATCCTCACCGCCCCGCCGGCCAACGCCCAGGCCACCGACATGCCCAAGGTCGAACAGACCTTGCGCCCGCAGGATGTGCTGGATGTGATCTTCCACATCAGCACCAGCGGTTCGGACGCCTACCGCGTGCAATCGGGTGACCAGATCGGTCTGAACTTCACCGCCGCCAGCCAGCTCAACGGCAATCAGCTGGTGCTGCCGGACGGCACCATCGAACTGCCGGGCGCCAACACCTCGGTGAAAATCGCCGGGCTGACCAGCGACGAAGCGCGCCAGGAAATCCAGCGTGCCTACCAACGCAAGCAGCTGTTCCAGCCCAATCGCAATCAGCTGACCGTGCAGATCATCAGCCCGCTGACCAATGAGCAGAACCTCAAGAGCGCCCTCAACCACCCGGCCACCGGCATGAGCCGCGAGATCACCGTGGGCACCGACGGCTATGCGAGCTTCCCGGAAATCGGCGCCGTGCCGCTGCAAGGCATGACCGTCAATCAACTGGAAACCTTCCTCAACAAACGCTACGCGCAACTGCCGGGACGGATGACCGTGGACGTGCTGCTCAAGTCCACCGCCGGCAACGAGATCTACGTGCTGGGTGAAGTCGGCCAGCCGGGCTCCTACCCGATCCGTCGGCCGGTCTCGGTGCTTGAAGCGCTGACCCTGGCCCGTGGCACCAACGTCAAGGCGCGCCTGGATTCCGTGGTGATCATGCGCCGCAATGGCAATCAGGTGCAGGCCGTGCGTTACGACGTCGAGAAGGCGCTGTCCGGCGATGCTTCGCAGATCGCCTACCTGCAACCGGACGACATGCTCTACGTGCCGAAAACCAAACTGGCCAGCGCCGGCGAACTCGCAAGGCAACTGGCCGATGTAGTGCTGTTCCAGGGCGTGGGTTTCAGCTTCGGCTATCGCGTCGACAACAAAGGCAGCAACAACAACTGACTCTCGGGTGACCTGACATGAATCCAAAGGAAAACTACCTGCATGAGTTCTTCAGGATCTTCTTCGCCAACAAGCAACTGGTGAAGCGTGTCTTCCTGATCTTTGCAGTGATCGCGCTGGTGCTGCCGCTGGTGCTCAAACAGAGCTTCGATATCACCGCCCAGGTGATCGTGCAGTCGAAAAAACTCTCCCAGGGCGACGCCACCACGTCACTGACCGTGGACAACGCCACGTTCATCCCGCCGTCGCTGGCGGACATGGAAACCGAGAGCAACATCCTGCGCTCGCCGGCGCTGATCCGTCAGACCATCAGCGAACTGCGGGACAAGGGTGAATACACCCCGTCGCCCGGCGTCTTCGCCCGGCTGATTGGCGAGCCGTTCAAGCGCTACATCACCTCGCCGCTGCGTCAGTACCTGATCAACCCGCTGCGCAACGTGCTGGGCCTTGAAACCGATCCGGTGCGCGACACCGCCCTCGATGCGCTGACGCAACAGGCCATCGACAGCCTGAAGATCGAGACCCTGCCCGGCTCCAACGTGATCTCGATCGTCTACAGCTTCCCCGATCCGCACCAAGGCACGACGTTCGTTTCAGCCCTGCTGCAAAACTATCTGGTGAGCCGTCAGGCGCTGCAATCGATCGACCTGCCGCAGTCGTTCTACGAATCGAAAAAACACCTGTACCAGGTGCGTCTCGATGGTCTGGAAGGCAACCGGCAAGCCTTGCTTGAAAGTGTCGGCGCGTCCGATCCGAAGGAAGAAATCACCTTCCGCCTGAACGCGATCAACACTGAAGAGCAGGCACTGAACCTGTATCAGGACCGCCTGCTGCAAAGCCAACGCTGGCTGGAGTACCTGAAAACCAGCCTGGCTGCCGCCAGCAACAACAAGCTCAACGACTACACCTTCCCCTACACCTTCACCACCACCGTCGACAACGTGGCGTTCGAGGACCGGGAGATCAAACAGCTGGGCGAGCAACTGACCACCCAGGTCAGTCGCTACATGAACGATCTGGCGGTGTTCCAGCCTGGCAGCGAGCCGATGTTGTTGACCCGGGAGCAGATCGCCCGCACCCGTCAGCAGTTCCTCAAAGTGGTGAGCAACCGCATTCAGGAGCGCACCAACGACCTGGCCGTGGTTCAGCAGGTGATCGATCAGAAAACCGCGCGCATCGCCGAGTTCAAGGCACGGATCCACGAGTTGCAGCAGACCCAGAGCAAGCTGCGGCAGATGGACACCGAAATCGACGCCCTGCACGCCGCGTTCTCGACCTACGCCCAGCGTTTTGCTGAAAGCAGCACCACTCGCTCGCTGAACGACGACCTGTCCAACGCCCGGGTCCTGAGCCCGCCGTTCGAACCGACCGAAGCGGCGTTCCCCAAACCGCTGCTGATCATTCCGTTCGGCCTGTTCACTGGTCTGTTGCTGGCGATTGCGTTGGTCTACGTGCGTGAGTTCTTCGATCACCGCTTCAAACACCCGGCGCAAATCAGCCACGAGCTGGGCCTGCCGGTGCTGCTGGTGATCAACGACCAGAGCACTCAGCCGGGTAATCCGCACAAGAACTGGACCGTGCCAAGCTTCGTGCACTGGGTGCGCAATTGAGCACCCCGTCCTCCCCGAACGCCGCCCTGCCGATCATTCATTTGCTCAGCAGTGGCGGCTTCTATGGGGCCGAGCGGATGTTGCTGGATCATTGCCTGGCGACACCGGGGCAGCATCAGGTGCTGTTTCTCGATGCGCCGCCGGAACTGATCGAGCGCTTTCGCGCGGCGGGCGTCGATGCCCAGGGTTGCGCCGGGCTCGGCGCATTGCTCGGGCATCTGCGTCAGCGCCGGGCGGAACGTCCGTTGATCAACACCCACAATTTCAAAGGCCTGCTGTTCGGCTGGGTTGGCGCCACGCTGTTACGGCTGCCGCTGGTGATCACTCAACACGGCTTCACCCCGCGCAGCCGCAAGCAGAAGTTCTACACCTGGCTGAGCATGCAACTTTGCCGTACCGCGTCGGTGGATAGGGTGGTGTGCGTGGCCGAAAGCATCGCGGTGCTGCACCGCCAGGCCAGCGTCCGTGCGGAAAAGCTGCAAGTGATCCCCAACGGTCTGCCGGCGGCGGTCGCTGAACGGATGCCGGAGATCGATCATCAGCGCTGGCTCGCCGGGTACGTCGGACGACTGAGCAGCGAAAAAGGTCCGGACCTGTTTCTCGATGCGCTGATCCCGCTGTGTCATCAACATCCGCAACTCGACGCGGTGATGCTCGGTGACGGCCCGGAGCGCGAGGCACTTCAGGCGCGAATCGACGCCGCCGGGCTGCAACAGCGCATTCGTCTGCCGGGTTATCAGACCGACATGCGCCACTGGTGGCAGCAACTCGACGCGCTGGTGATCAGCTCGCGCACCGAGGGCACGCCGATGATTTTGCTGGAGGCCATGCAGACCGGGGTGCCGGTGGTGGCGTTCGCGGTCGGCGGGATTCCCGATGTGCTGGAAGACCGGCACAACGGCCTGCTGGCCGCGCCGGCCGACAGCAGCGCCCTCGCCCGCCAGCTCGACACGCTGCTGAGCCAACCCGCGCTGGCGCGCAAACTGCGCGACAACGCCAAACGCACGCAACAGGACCGCTACGACCTCAAGGCCCTGGCCGAGCGCTGGTCGCAGTTGTACATCCGCACGGCACGGGAGGCACGCGCATGATTTTCCCGCTCTCGATCGTCAGTCTGCTGGGTCTGGTCTGCATCGCTTTGCTGGCCAGCCCATGGCCCTATCTGGCGCCGGGCGCGGTGCTCGGTCTGGTGGGGTTCGCGGTGTTGTACCGCAAACCGACCTGGGGGCTGCTCGGCATCGCTGCACTGGTGCCGTTCGAGGGTTTCTTCAAGGACAGTTCGCTGTCGGGCAGCAAGCTCATCGGCGCGTCGCTGGCGGTGATCCTGATGCTGCAACTGGCGATGCACCAGATTCCTTCGGAACGCTTGCGCAGCAACATCTGGCGTTACCTGATCTGGTTCATGGTCCTGTACTTCCTGAGCCTGCTCAACACCGATGACCTGGGCATGTCACTGGGTCATTTGCGCGAGCTCAGTGTCGGCCTGATTCTGTTCGTCATCACGTTGCTGATTGGTCGTGAACTGAACCTCGACCTGTTCGCCCGGCTGGTGACCCTGAGCGTCAGCGCCACCTGCGCCATGGCGATGTTTTCGACCAAATTCCAGGATCAGGGCCGCGCCGCCGGCCTGCTCGAAGACCCGAACGCCTTCGCCCTGCTGATCGCGTTCGCCGTGCCGCTGGGCCTGCTGCTGGTGATTCGCGGCCCGAACCTGCTGCACCGGCTGTTCTGGGGCGCGTGCTGCCTGCTGTTGCTCGGCGGCATGACCAAGACCGAATCCCGTTCCGGGCTGGTGGTACTGGCGTTGAGTCTGGTGATCGGTTGCTGGCACTACCGCGCGCAACTGTCGCGGATTCGTCCGCGTCACCTCGGCTTCGCGATGCTCGGCCTGGCGATCGTGATTCCACTGGCGATCTACGCAATGCCCGCCGGCTACATCGCGCGCATCCAGTCGTTGAGCGTATTGAGCGCCGGTGCCCGTGGCCACGATGACGAATCCCTCGGTCGCCGTGCCTCGTACATCGTGGTCGGCAGCCAGATGATCCGCGAGAATCCGCTGCTCGGTTCCGGCCCCGGCACCTTCCCGCTGCATTACGCCACCACCGGTTACGCCAAGGCATTCTCCGCCAACCGCAAGATCGGCGACCTGTACCGCCGCGCCCACAACACCTACCTGGAAGTCTTCAGCGAACTGGGGGTTCCCGCCGGCCTGTTGTTCGTCGGCATGCTCGGCCTGGGCCTGTACAACCTGATCCGCGCCCGTCGCGCCTGGATGCAACGACGGGACTGGGATCAAGCGGACCTGATGACCCACCTTGGCGTGAGCTTCCTGTCGCTGACGCTGTTCCTGATGTTTCTCAGTGCACCGAATCAGAAGTACGTGTGGATCATGCTCGCGCTGACCAGTGTCCTGCGCCTGAAAGCCGAGCAAACACCGTTGACGGAGGCCCGGGCATGAGCCGGATCAGTGTTGTCATCCCGATGTACAACGAGGGCCGTCACATCGGCCGTACCCTGCTGGCCGCGCAAAAAGCCGCGCACGCGGCCAATGTCGAGTGTGAACTGATCGTGGTCGATAACGGTTCCAGCGATGACGGCCCTCAGATCGCTCGCCAGTTCGGTGCGCAAGTGCTGGTCGTGCCAGGCGTGTTGATCGGCGCCTTGCGCAATCGCGGTACCGCCATCGCCACCGGCGAATGGCTGGCGTTCATCGACGCCGACATCGAAATGCCCGAAGACTGGCTGACCGGGCTGTTCGCCCTCGAAGCCGAAAACCACGCCGACGTGTTCGGGCTGGATCTGCACACCCCCGCCGCCGCGCCGTGGTACGCCGTGGCCTGGCAACGCCGTACCCAACGGCCGATCTCCCACGCCGCCCATGCCGTGGACTGGCTGCCCAGTGCCAACCTGCTGATGCGTCGGCGCTGGTTCGACAAGGTCGGCGGGTTCAACGAAACCCTGCGCACCGGCGAAGACAAAGAGTTCACCCTGCGCCAGCGCGAACAGGGGGCGCGGCTGCTGTCGGTCAACGAAAGCGTGGCCCTGCACTGGGGCTACGAGATGAACTGGCGCGAATGGATGGGCAAGGAAATGTGGCGCCAGGGCAGTCACCTGCAACTGCTGCGCACTCACGGGTTCAGCCTGCGATTGCTGCGTTTTCCATTGCTGTCGCTGGCCGCGTGGCTGCTGGATCTGCTGGCGATTTCCGCGCTGCTCAACGGTTTCCCCCATCACGCCGCCGTCATGGTGACACTGACCACGATACCGGCGCTGGTACTCAGCATCCGTCAGAGTCGCCAACAGCATGACCTCGGCCTGACCCTGCAACTGTGGGGGCTGCATTGGGTACGCCTGCACCTGGCGGGTGCGGCGTTCATTCTCAGTCTGTGTCATTGGAATGCCAGGAGGCCTGCCCGTGGCTGAGTTCATTTTCTGGATGTGCCTGCTGCTGCCGGTGTACGCCTATGTCGGCTACCCGTTGCTGCTGACGCTGCTGGCGCCGCTGTTCCCGGCGTGGCGCCACAGCCCGGCGCCGCCGCTGAACATCAGCATCGTGATCGCCGCGCACAACGAGGCGCGGCATATCGAACACAAGCTGCGCTCGCTGCTGTCCCAGGATTATCAGCCGGCCACCCTGCAAATCATTCTGGCCAGCGACGGCTCCACCGATGACACGGTGGCGTGCGCGCACAAGGTCGTCGACCCGCGAATCACCGTGCTCGACCTGCCGCGTCAGGGCAAAGCCGCGACGCTCAATGCCGGCGCGGCGCTGGCCACGGGGGACATTCTGGTGTTCACCGACGCCGACAACCAATGGTCGCGGGAAACCCTCGGCTACCTGCTCGCGCCCCTCAGCGATCCGCAGGTCGGCGCCTGCGCCGGGCACATGGTGATCCCGGTCACCGGCGGCGGCTTGAGTGTCGGCGACAGCCTGTACCGGCATTACGAAGGCTGGCTGCGGCGGGTCGAGAACCGCACCGGTTGCATGGTCTCCGCCGATGGCGCGTTGCTCGCCCTGCGCCGGGAACTGTTCGAGGACGTGCCGGCGGAGGTCAACGACGACTTCTTCATCAGCACCTGCGCCCCGGTGAAGTTCAAACGCATCGTTTACGTGCCTGAAGCGCAAGTGATCGACCACGGCGTCGATGAAGCGGACAAACAGTTCCGTCGGCGTCAGCGGGTCACCGTCGGCGGCCTGCAAAGCCTGGCCCAGCGCAGCGAACTGCTCAATCCGCTCAAGCACGGGCTGTATTCGATTGCGTTGATCAGCCACAAACTGATCCGGCGTCTGGCACCGATTCTTTTGCTGCCGTTGCTGCTGAGCAATTTCTGGCTGTGGGACGACCACGGTTTCTATCGCCTGAGCCTGATCGCGCAACTGCTTGGGTACGGCATCGCGATTGCCGGCCTGCTGGATTCGCAACACCGCTTACCCAAACCGTTCCGCCTTGCGGCATTCCTGCTGGTGACACTGGCCGGCATGAGCATCGGCCTGTGGCAGTTCCTGCGCGGCCAGCGTTACGCCCAGTGGAACCCTGACCAAAACCGTTGAGAGGGCTCAAGCCATGGCGATCAAACAACTGATAAAACGCACCAGTGGCTGGCTCTATCTCAACTCGTCCGTGGGGCGAAACCAGTTGCACGGCGCAGGCGTGATCCTGATGTTGCACCGGGTGTTGTCCAACGACCGCGCCGCCGACCTGCCGCATCGCAACGAACTGTGCGTCGGGCCGAAAGCCTTCGAGCATCTGCTGGTGTGGCTGCGCAAGCATTTCGATTGCGTGCCGCTGATGGAAATCCTCCAGCCCAACGCCCTGCGCAGCGAACGCCCGCAAGTGGCGCTGACCTTCGATGACGGCTGGCGCGACAACGCCGCCAACGCCTTCCCGCTGCTGCAGAAACATCAGGTGCCGGCGAGCATTTTCCTCTCCACCGACTTCATCGGCAGCCGCCAGCGCTTCTGGTGGGAAAGCATCGGTGAAACCCTGTGGGGCAGCCACGGTGAAAAACCGCGCATGCATCTGATCGACTGCTTGCAGGCGATTCACCACCCGCTGCCGGTGCTGATGGACGACATCGATGTGGATCGTCGCAGCCTGACGTTGCTGCACTACCTGCAAGGTTTGAAGAGCTCTGACCCTTTGATGCTCGAACGCCTGACCGACGAATGCCCGCCAGAGTCGCAACCCCAGGCGCTGGACTGGCATCAGGTGCGGGCGATGGAAGCTTCAGGGCTGGTGCGTTTCGGTCCTCACGGCGCCAGTCACACGATCCTGACCCAGCTCGACGACGTGCGTCTGAGCGAAGAAATCAGTCGCAGCCGCGACGCCTTGCACAACGGCTGCAACCGGCCACTGCCGGTGTACTGCTACCCCAACGGCGACAACGACGCACGGGTGCGCGAACAGATTGCCAACCACGATTATCCGTTCGCCCTCGGCACCGGCACCGGGATCTATCGCGGCGCGGGTGATCCGCTGAATCTGCCGCGCTTCGGGGTCAGCCAGCGCACTGCGCGCAATCCGGAACTGCTGTCGTGGCGGATCTTTCGCGGGGCGCGACCATGAGTCGAGGCAGTTACCTCAAGCACCTGGCGCTGAGCATGGGCACCAAGCTGGCGATGATCGCTCTGCGCCTGCTGAGGAATGTGTTGCTGGCGCGAATCCTCGGCCCCAGTGAACGCGGGCTGTTCGCCCTGCTCAGCACCTTGCCCGACCTGATCAGCGCGGCCACCAGTGGCGGCTTGAATTCCGCTGTCGGCTATCAGGCCGCCAAGCAGCGGCCGATGGGGTTGCTGCTGGCTCAAGTGTTGGTGTTCGGTTGTCTGCTGGCGGGGCTGTTGACCTTGCTGGTGGTCGCGCTGGTGCGCGAGTTCGGCAGTGAACTGGACGTGACCGTGCAACTCGGCCTGCTGGCGTGGCTGTTGCTGCTGGCCGTGCCGTTGACCGTGCTCAAGAGCGGCCTGCTGACGTTGCACAATGCATCCGGCGGCGTGGTCGCGTTCAATGCCTTGCGTCTGGTGGAATCCCTGGCACCGCTGTTGCTGTTTCTCGCATTGTTCTGGATGTGGAAGGAAGCGGCACTGGAAGCCGCGCTGATCAGTTGGCTGGCCGGAATCAGCCTGGTGGTGCTGGCCGGTTGGGTCTGGCTCAAGCGCGCACAACCGTTGCAGCTGCAATGGGACCGCGCCAGCCAGAACGAACTGCTGCGCTACAGCGCCCGCAGCCATCCGGACTTGCTGTTCCAACAAGTGATTCTGCGTTCCGACTATCTGTTCATCGGCGCCCTGCTCGGCAGTACTGCACTCGGTCATTACGCGATGGCCAGCGCCGCCGCCGAACTGCTGCTGATCGTCCCGGAAGCGGTGACCACCCCGCTGATGAAACGCCTGCTGCAACAGGACGAAGGCATGGACAAAGTCACCCCGCTGGCGCTGCGCCTGACGGCCACGGTGATGCTCGGCGCCTGCCTGACCATGGCCGTGATCGGCGAATGGCTGATCGTCACTCTGTTCGGCGTCGCCTACCAACCGGCGTATCCGGCACTGTTGGCGTTGCTGCCCGGTCTGTTGGGCCTGTGCTACGCGAGCATTCTGCGGCTCGACCTGCTGGGCAAGAATCGCCCCGGCACGGTGTCGCTACTGATGGGCCTTGGTGCCCTGCTCAACCTGGCCCTGAACCTGGTGATGATCCCGGCCTACGGCATCGTCGGCGCGGCAGCGGCCTCGTCGATTGCCTACCTGGCGGTGACCGTGGCGATGCTGGTGTTGTACTGCCGGTTGAGCGGCGTGCCGTTCTGGCAAACCTTGATCATCCTGCCCGCTGACATCACGCCGATGTGGCTGATGTTGCAGCGTCGGAAGGCCGCATGAAACGCCTGGCCCTGCTGCTTGGACTCGGTCTGTCGCTGGACGCCTTCGCGGCGTCGATGCGCTGGGGCGACATTCGCGACGGTAGCCTGTACCTGCAAGCGGATCGCCCCGACACCGTGACCGTGCGCTGGGCGCCGGCGTGGCAGGCGGACGCCAACGAAGAGCACCTGTACCTGCTCGACGGCCAGGGCCAATTGCAGGGCGACCGCTTCATCAAGGCCAGCGAAACCCGTGGCAGCCAGAGCTGGCCGTTGGCGCCGGGCGCGGCGAGTTATCAACTGGAAATCCCCGGCTACAGCTTCCGCAATTACCGGGTCGAACACGACGAAAACACAGTTGCACTGTTCGCCCCGGCCAAGGTGCATTTCAGCGCGGAAACCCGTGACGGCGATGAGCTGTTTTTCAAGATTGCACCGGGTGAACACGCGGTGCTCGCCGGCAAATTCCACGGCGGCGTCAGCGCCCTGCAAGCGCAGCGGGTCGGCGACGGCCAACAACTGTCGCTGGCGCTCAAACCGTATCGCGCCTATTGGCAGTTCGATCAGCTCGCGCTGCCGGTCAGCGATCGCGAACAAGTCTGGCGCCTGCGTCTGCAAGGCAGCGGCAAAGCGGCGTTCTGGCTCGATGGCACGGCCAATCTGTTCGCACAGAATCCGCAGCAGCTCAAACCGCTGCGCGAAGACGAAGGCCAGACCCGCCTGACCCTGCACGACAAAGTCCTCGGCCGCACGCCGGACCTGGGCATCGCCCTGCCCTACGTGATGCCGCCGCCCGCCAGTCATGCGGCGCTCGATGCACTGAAACCGACGGCCGCCAGTTACTACAGCTTCGTCGATGTGACGGCGAAAAAACCGCAGTTCGAAGATGCGTTTCGTCAGGTCTATCAGGACCGTTTCGGCATCCGCCAGGACATCACCTTGCTCGCCGGCAGCCAGCGTCAGGCCGACCTGCGCGCCGATGTGCAAAGCAACAACGGCCTCGACGCCTGGCTCGCGAGCACGCGACTGCTTGGCGGCAAAGGCACGCACTACATCGGCTTTGCCGATGAGCCCAATCTCAACTATTCAAGCTACGAGCAATACCGTTCGATCTTCACCAGCATGGCCCGCCAGGTACGCAGCGATCCGGCCAATGCCAGGGCCGGCGTGCGCATTGCGATGCCGGCCAGTTCGCGGCTGGTCAACGGCCCGTTCGCCGACAACGCGGCGAGCAAACGCGGCATCGACTGGGCCCGGCGCCTGCTGGGCGAATCCGCTGATCAGGTCGATGCACTGGCGTGGCACGAATGGATGATCCGCGACCTGCTCGCCACCCGCATCTATCGCGACGGCGTGCGCCGCGCCGCCGATCTGGTCGGCCTCGACGCCAAGGGTCAGCCGCGCAAGGCCTTGCTGCTGGATCAGACCAATCTCTCCAGCGGCTCAAGCCTGAGCCCCTACGATCAGGAAACCCATTACACCTCGCTGTGGTGGGCCTCGGTGGTGATCAACGCCTCCCAGGACGGCTTGCTGACGATGCTCAACTGGTTCCAGGCCGCCGATGAACCGGAATACCCCAAAGGCATGTTGCGCGTCTCGGCGGATGAACAACACTTCGAACTGAAACCGGTGGGCCTGGCCCAGCAGTTCATCCAGCAGCACTGGCTGCACAACGTGTTGTGGCTGGAAAACGATGCATTCGAAGTCGATGTGCTGGCGATGGCCGGCGACGATCAGCGCGGGTTGCTGGGCGTCAACAAGGGCACGCGGTTGCAGCGTGTCGATCTGGCGGGGGCCAAGTGCCCGTTGAACAACGGCGCCCTGCGCTACTTCGGCGCCGACAACCGCAGCCGCGACGCGCCCTTCCGCTGCCAGGACGGCCGTGTGCGATTCGAGCTACCGGGGCAAACCCTGTTTTCTCTGAGCTGGAACGCTTGATGAACCGTCCGTTGATGTTCCGCCGCGCAGGCCTGTGCCGCGCGATGACTCGTCATCAGGAGCAACGACCATGAGCATTCTGCAAAAAATCAGCGAGCAAATTAAACAGAAAGGCCTGCGTGCCACGTTGGCCAAGGTGTGGAAGCACTATTTCTTTTCCCATCAGGAACTGTTGTGGATGGAGCGCGACCTGGTCAGCCCGGTGCCGCCCCACAGCCTCAAGCCTTACCCGCCGCTGCGGGTGGTGAAGATCACGCCGGACAACGCCGGTGCCTTCGCCCGTTACTTCGGCGACCGCGTCGGGACCATGGCGGAGCTAGCCAACGAAGGTCACACCGGGCACATGCACCTCGACGATCACGGCGATGCGGTGGCCTTCATCTGGGGCAGCGCCCGGGACTATTTCGACCGCCATTACTACGGCTGCCTGTTCCCGGTGAACCCCGGTGAGTTCTTCGAATTCGGCGGCGAACTGACCCGTTCCTATTGGGGCACCGAACTGTCGGTGGACCTGCAACTGGAACTGTGGAAAGCCATGGCCGCCCAGGGCTGCGACAAGGTGGTGGACGTCTGCGAGTTCCACAACATCCCGGCGCTCAAGCTGCACCTGCGCATGGGCTACACCGAACAGGGCCGGATCATGAACGTGTATACCCTGTTCGCTCGCTGGCGTTTCTACCGCGAAACCCGCTACAGCGGTTCGCGGCTGGATGCGTTGCGCAAACCGTCCCGTCCATCCGTCACAGCAACGGCGACCTGAGCCTATGGCGCGATTCGAATGGCGCACCTCGCTGTGCGCCCCTGACTTCCCGGCAGCGGCCTATGAAGCGCTGCGCCTGCGGGTGACGGACCACACGCCGTTCAACAGCCTCGGCTGGTTGATCGCGGCAGAGCAGACACTCGACACGAACGAGCATCTGCACATTCTGCTGGGCTGGGAAGCGGACGAATTGCGCCTGTGCCTGCCGCTGGTGGGCGGTCGTGAACGCTTTGGCGGGCTACCGTTTGCCGTGGTGCATCACCTGGGTTATCCGCTGGCGGATCGCCTGGCGCTGCTGTCCGTGCTTGAGGCCGACAGCCTGCGTCAGGCGTTGTTGCTCATTCGCCAGCGCATCCCCCACGCGTTGCTGCAGCTCAACGAACTGTCTGAGCCGGCGGGTGAAGAAAGCGTCCTCACCGAATGGATGGCACGCAGTTCAACTGGCGAGCGGCGCTTGAGCTGTCGGGTGCCGGTGCACTTGATCAGTGACGCCGATCTTCAGGAAGTCTCCGGTGATCCGCGCTACAAACTGCGCCGCGCGCGCAAACGGATTGCTGCGTGCGGTGCTGTCGTGCGGCGAATCATTCCCGATGCCCTGACCATGGGCCCGCTGTTGCAAGCCATCAGCGAAGTCGAAGCCGTCAGTTGGAAAGGCGACGAAGGCGTCGGCATCTTCGCCAGCGAACGCAGCCGCCGCTGCATCGAAAGCGCCTTCACCGCCCTCGCCGCCCAAGGCCTGGTGCGCGTGGTCACGCTGGAGCTGGACGGGCGCTGCATCAGCTACCGACTCGGTTTGCTCGAACAGGGCCGGCTCTACGATTACAACCTCGCCTTCCTGCCGCAGTACGCCGATCTGGGTAGCGGTCGGGTATTGCTGGAGGAATGGATTCGCTGGGGGCTGGAGGACCACTGGCGCTGGATCGATGCCTCGCGGGTCAGCCTGGAAAACTCCAGTCACCAACTGCACGAACGCATGACCGGGCAACTGGAACACTGGCGCTGGAGCTTCTACTCCTGGCGCCCGAGCGGTCTGTTGCTGGGGCTTGGGCTGCGTGTCTGGCAGCGGCTCAAACCGAAACTGCAGCAGTGGCGAGCACGTCGGCAAACGGCGATCGCCCAACCCGTCGGCAAACCCGCCGCCATCACCACGGAGGGCGAACATGCCTCGCCAAGTCATAGTCAACGCTGACGATTTCGGCCTGACCCCGAACGAAAACGCGGTGATCTTCAGCGCCTTCCAGGCCGGGGTCATCAGTTCCGCCACGGCCATGGCCAACATGCCAGCGTTCGAAGCCGCCTGCGCGATGGCCCGGCATCATTTGCTGGAGGGGCGGATCGGCCTGCATTTCAACCTGACGTATGGCCGGCCGCTGAGCCAGGCGATTCTCGCTCGCCCCGCCTTCTGCGACAGCCAGGGTGTGTTCGACCTCAACCTGACGCGGTACAGCCTGTGGCTCGGTCGAGCGGATCGCGAGGCGGTGCAGGAGGAATTGCAGGCGCAGTGGCAACGTTGTGTCGATCATGGCTTGCGCCCGAGCCACATCGATTCCCATCAGCACGTGCACAACATCTGGCCGATCGGCGAGATCGTCGCGCGCTTCGCCGCCCACCAGGGCGTACCGGTGCGACTGGCGCGTAATCTGGGGCAAAACCTCAGCCTGCCCAAACGCCTATTCAAAGGCTTGCTCAACCGTCGTTTGCAAGGGCTGGCCGGTGCGACGGCGGACTACGTCTGCACCCCGGTCGACCTGCGCAACGAGCCCGCGCCGACCGACGGTGTGCTGGAAATCGTCGCGCATCCGAATCAGCTCGGGGCTGATTTCGGTGATGCGTATCTGCAACCTGGAGAGTCCCTGAGCCGCGTGTTAGAGCAGCGGCTGGCGGGCGTTCCACGGGTCTCCTATGCCGACCTGAACAAGGATTTTCTGCGCGGTGCCGCGGCACTCGATTGAGTTACACAACTTGCAATACTTTCGAAGATGGCACTTCGAAATGAACTTGCAGGCTTGATCTATACCCACCAGAGCGACATCCAAAAACACCCGGGCTGCGGCCACGGAGGGCATATGAGCGTCATTGAAAAGCTGCGCGAACGCATCAAGCAAAAAGGCCTGGGCCGCACCTTCGGCACCTTATGGAAACGCTACGTGTTCTTCCATTGGGAACTGCTATGGATGGAGCGCGACCTGATCAGCCCGGTGCCGCCGCACAAGCTGCGCCCTTACGAAGGTCTGCGCAAAGTCGACATCACGCCGCACAACACCGGTGCCTTCGCCAAACACTTCGGTGACCGCGTGCAGACCATGGCCGAACTCGCAGCCGAAGGTCACACCGGGCACATGTACCTCGACGCAGACGACCACGCAGTGGGCTTCATCTGGGGCAGTATCCGCAACTACCACGACCGCCATTACTACGGCTGCGAATTCCCGGTCAAACCCGGCGAGTTCTTCGAATTCGGCGGCGAAATGACCCGCGCCTACTTCGGCAGCAGCCTGTCGGTGGACGTGCAAGTCACCCTCTGGCAAGCCATGGCCGCCCAGGGTTGCCACAAAGTGGTGGACGTCTGCGAAACCCACAACATCCCGGCGCTGAAGCTGCACATCCGCATGGGCTATCACGAACAGGGCCGCGTCACCCACGTCTACGGCCTGTTTGGAAAATGGCGGTTCTTCCGCGAGACGCGGTACGAAGGTTCACGGCTGGAACCGCTGCGCAAACCGGGACGGCCAGTGGTGACGGCGGCTGCGCAGGCTTGAAATGACGAAGGCGGCCATTCGGCCGCCTTCATGACGCTCAATTCGGACTTCAGTTTTTCACCCCCACCCACGTAAAACACATCGGCATCTGCGCCTCGCGGTTCAGGTACTGGTCATACGCCTCTTCCCGGTTCGAGTGCGGGTATTCCTTGAAGTGCGCGATGTTCAGCCCCGCTTCGAGGGCGGCGGTGAAGATGGCGCCGAGGTTGTGCACGAACCAGTACGACGGCGCGGCCTGTTGTTCGACCTTGCCGACGTAGACAATCGGTTCCTCTTGCACGAACGGTTCTTCGCGGAAATACGAGGTCGCGAGGCGAAACGGATCCTCGGCGTCGGGATCGACCATTTCCAGGAACGGGTGGGTTTCGTAGATCACCAGTTGCCCGCCCGGTTTGAGGGTCGAGGCGACGTGGCGGAAGAATTCGCCGATGTCCGGCATCCAGTTGAGGACGCCGATGGTGATCAGTGCCACGTCGAAGCGACCGCGCAGTGATTCGGGCAGGTGATGAATATCGGTTTCGACGAATTCGGCCTTGTGCGGCGAGCGGCTGTTGAGCTCCCGGGCCTGTTCGAGAAACGCCGCCGACTGATCGACCCCGACGACGCTTCGCGCACCCAGCGCGAACAGCGAGAGGCTCTCGCGGCCATTGTTGCAACCCAGTTGCACGACATCCTTCCCATCGACACCGACCTGCTCCAGCAAACCGCGCAGGGTTGAGTCGAGGCAGGAGAAATCAGCCTGGGCGACCTCGGTCAACAAGGCCTGCCACTCGGGCGATTCCTGATGATGACGGGCTGAATCGTTCCACGCCTGACGATTGCTTTCGATGGCGTTCTTGTTGTTTGGCACTTCCATGGCGCACTCCGGACGATGCTCTTGATTGAGCGGCCCGAGTCTAGTTGAGCCTGCCGATCCAGGTTGTTGCGAACTTGTAAGCCAACGGGCGGCTATAGTTAATAGCCTTGGGGAAAACCGCTTCCACAGGTGCCGCCATGCAAACGTTCAACCGGCTGCTGCTATCCGCCTGTCTGCTCGCCGCCACACAGGCGCAAGCTCTCGACAGCAACTTCAACTACTACGGGCCGAACCAGCCGTTCGCCCATCCGGCGCCGCCGTCGCTGAATGCCCAGCCGCCACGGCCGTTCGATGACACCACGCCGCAGGATTTCGTGGTGATCCCCGATCGCCACGACTTCCACGACTCACAACTGCCGACTGTGGCCGATGCGACGGTGCGGGTGTTTATCCGCACGTACGATGCCGAGCGCGGCATCTACGTCAATGACGAGGTGCTGGACCCGACGTGCCTGCTGGAGTGCCTGAGCCCGCCGAATCCACGGAGTAACGCGGTCTACCACTGACGCTTGTCCGGGCGTGCCAGGCCGAGCTTCTCGATGCGGTAACGCAGCATGTCGCGGCTCAGGCCCAGCAAGCGGGCGGACTTGGTGACGTTCCAGTCGGTCTTGTCGAGCATCTTGCGCACCATGTCGCGCTCGACCTCCGGCAGGTTCATCGACTCGGTATTGCTCGCCGGGCGCGGTTCGAAATGCGGCACCTCGTGATGCTGATGCAGCGGCGGCTCGTCGACCAGGCTCATGCACACGTTCAACTGGTGCGCGGCGATGATGTCGTTCGGCGCCAGCAACACGGTCTGTTCGAGCATGTTGCGCAGTTCGCGCACGTTGCCCGGCCAGGTGTAATTGAGCAGCAACTCTTCGGCCTGCTGGCTGAAATGCAGATTCGGTTTGCCGTAGCGCTTGCCGTGGCTGGCAAGAAAATGTCGGGCCAACAGCAACGCGTCGTCGCCCCGGGCATACAGGCGCGGCACCTTGATCGAGATGATCCGCAGGCGGAAGAACAGGTCACGGCGGAACTTGCCCTGCTGCACCATCTGTTCAAGGTTGCAGTTGGTGGCGCTGATCACCCGCAGGTTGACCTTGCGCTCCTTCACCGAGCCGACCCGGCGGATGGTGCGATCTTCCAGCAACTTCAGCAGTTTGGCCTGCAGCACCAGATCCATTTCGCCGATTTCGTCGAGAAACAGCGTGCCGCCGTCAGCCGCTTCCACCAGCCCGACGCGACGATCCTTGGCATCGGTGAACGCGCCCTTCTCGTGACCGAACAGCTCCGATTCCACCAGGTTGGCGGGGATCGACGCGCAGTTGAATTCAATGAACGGGCCTTTGCTGCGCGCGCCGTCGAAATGCAGCGCACGCGCCACCAGTTCCTTGCCGGTCCCGGTCTCACCTTCCACCAGCACCGGCGGCAGATCGCCGTTGGTCATGCGGCGTTCGGCTTCGAGCAATTGGCCGATGGTGTTTTTCAGGTGCTGCATCGGCGCCGATTCACCGATCAGCGCCTGCACCCCGGATTTCTGCGCCTCGCGCTCCTGATAGAACGACAGCGTGCGCTCCATCCGCTCGGTGGCCAGAGCCTTGTCCAGCAGCAGTTTGAGCTCCGGCAACGCGACCGGTTTGGTGACGTAATGAAAGGCGCCCTCCTTCATCGCGACCACCGCATCTTCGACATTGCCGTAACCGGTCATCATGATCACTTTCAGATCCGGCGCGCTGATGCGCAGCTTCTGGATCAGGTCGTGACCGCTCATGCCCGGCAGCGAGTTGTCGGTCAGCACGATGTCCGGCATGAAGCTTTCCAGTTGCCCCAGCGCGTCTTCAGCCGAATGGCAAACCGTCACCTCGAAGTCTTTGCGCTCCAGGTAGGTCTGAATATTGTCGGCCAACAGTTCGTCATCCTCGACCAGCAGAATGCTGTGTTCCATATTCCCCTCCCGATGCCACTTTAAAGTTGAGACTGACGCGGGTTCCTTCCTGCTCGCGGCTGGTCAGCACGACCGACCCCTGAAAACGCTCCATGATTCTTTTGACCAGTGCCAGGCCAACCCCGAGGCCGCCCTGCTTGGTGGTGAAAAACGGTTTGAACACCAGCTGTTGCTGCTGCGCGCTCATGCCTTTGCCGGTGTCGCCCAGGGTCATGCACACCTGGCCGGCATGGGGTGTCTCAATGTCGACACTCAGCACGCCGCCCTTGGGCATCGCTTCCAGGGCGTTGGCAAACAGGCTATTGAGAATCTGCGTCAGCAGCACCCTTTGGCTGACGACCGGCGGGCAGTCCTGCGGGTTGAACCGCACGTCGACCCCGCTACGCCGAATCAGCGCATCAAACGCGCCCAGGGTGTCTTCGACCGCCGCCAGCAGGTCCACCGCTTCACCGTCATCGTTCATCGGCCGCAGCGACACCAGCAGCTCGCGCACCCAGCGCGACATGCGGTCGACCTGACTGATGATGTCGCCGATATTGCGCTGGGCGCTCTGGCTGGCCACTTCCTGGGCCAGTTCGGCGCTGGAACGGATGGTCGCCAACGGGTTGCGCAAGCTGTGAGCCACCGCCGAGGACATCTCGCCCAACGCGACAAAGGTTTCGTTGCTGATCAGTTGCTGTTGCTGGCTCTGCAGCAAGGTCGAGGCACGGCGCACGATCCAGAACAGCCCCAGATAAATCGCCGCGCCACCGAAGATCGTCGCCGCCCAGATCGAAGCAAAACCACGATCGATGCGGTCCACCAGATCCGCCGGTTCCTTGTAGATCTCGACCATGGCGATGACTTTGCTTTTGTCGGCGTTGAACATCGGGATGTAGTTCTCGATGAACAGGTATTTGGGTTCGCGGGACAGCTTCTGCTCGGGTTTCTCGTCGTCGATCTTGTGATAGCTGGAGGACACCGGCACTTTCATTTCGAACGATTCGTCCAGCTCGTCATCGTCCTCGAATTTCACGCCGATCAGCTCCGGGTTGGTCGACCAGATCACCGAGCGATCCAGGGCGTAGACCGTCGCCAGCAGGATGTCCGGCAAGTGTTCGACATGATCGAGAAATTCGGCCCGGGCCGCGCCATGGGCCACCGGATCGACGTCGGGGAAATTTTCGTCCTGACGCGGGTCAAGCATTTCGCCCATGGTGCGCAGGGGTGTGATGCCGGCATGGCGCATTTCCGCATCGCCGATGGCCTGGACGAATTGCGCCGTCAGCAGCGCATCGCGCTCCACGCTCTCGGTGACCACAAAACGAGTGGAGATATAGCCCAGCCCCAGCGCCACCGCCGCGATGATGAAAAAACTGGCCAGCGAGAACCAGCGCAACAGGTTGAACTGTCCGCCCCAACTCTTGATGGCTGCTGCCGCGACATTCGGCGCAGGTGTTTTTTGTTCTTCCAGTCGTTGCATGGGGGTGCCCTGGCGTTGTGTATCGAACCGGTTACAGCCACCTCACGACTGAGTGTAGGTGGCAATGACCGTGATACAGGACTCAATGATGCTATTTAGCCGCTAGCGCATGCGACTCACCGTTTCGCTGCTGGCGGCCGGTGTTATTGGCGTCAACGCCCCGTCAGCCAAGGGCTGCGTGGTGGGGTGCTGACGCTCGGTTTCATCGCGCAGAAAGTCGATGATCGACTGCGCCGACATCTCGTCCAGTCGCAGATTGGGCATCGGAATCCGCTCGTATTGTTCGAACAGTTGCAGTGCGATCGGGTCCTTTTCCGCCAGTACCCGATCAGGTTCGCGGATCCACCGGTTGAGCCAGGCCGGGTCACGCTGACGGGTCACGCCGATCAGGTCCGGGCCGATGTTGCGCATGCCGATGCCTTCGCCGTCCTGCGGGCCGAGGCTGTGGCAGGAGGCGCACCGGGTGCGGAACAGTTCTTCGCCGTTGCTTGGCGGACGAATGTCCGGCGCATTGGCGTAGCTTTCCTCGATGCTTGGCTGCTTCCAGTTCTGCAGGGTGTTGGCCAGTTGATCGGCAAGGATCCACGGGTTCTCAAACGGCGACGCCTTCATCCAGCGCCCGGTGCTCTGGTTGCCGACGATCAGGCTCAGGTTGTGATCCTTGGTGCGGCCGTTGTCGACGCCTTCGATGAACAACCCGAGCTTCTTGCGCAGGTCGGTGACATCTTCGAATTCGCCGGTGAGGAATTTCCAGCCAGGGCCGACCTTGAACCGTTGCGAATAGGCTTTGAGCACTTCGGGGGTGTCGCTTAAAGGGTCAATGCTGATCGAGTAGAAAAAGATGTCCTGGCCGACCCGGTCCCCCAGCAGTTTCTGCACCTGGCGCAGGCGTGCGGTTTCCAGTGGGCAGGAGTCGCTGCATGAAGTGAAGATGAAGTTGATCACCACCACTTTGTCTTTGATCAGGTCATCGAAAAAGCGCACCTGCTTGCCGTCCTGATCGGTCAGCAGGGTGTTGGGGAAATAGTCGCCACCCCACGGGGTGGCGGATTCGCTGGCGCCTTCGGGCAGCGCTTGATGGGCGATGAGCACCTGACTGCCGAACAGGCAGGTGACCAGCACCAGGATCAAGTGCATGCCGAGGGCGCGGGAGCGCGGCGTTGGCTGGGTCATGTCGGCTCCCTCCCTTTTCATTTCTTCACGGTCACTTGCGGGCCGAAGCCATCGCCAGTGCGGAAGGTTGGCAGCGCGGCAGAGTTGACGTAGCGCACGCCATCCCAGCTCGGCAATGGTGTCGGCATCAACTGCAGTTGGCCGGGTTTCTCGAGGTCCCAACGCAGCAGCATCGAGTTGTCTTCATGCTGGGTGTTGTGACAGTGCTCCATGTAAGTCCCGGCAAACTCGCGGAAGTTGATCGCCATTTCCACGCTGTCCAGCCCGTCGGCTTCCGAGCCGATGCGATAGACGTCCTTGCGCGCCCATTTTTCCCACTCAGGCGGGGCCTTGCCGCCACGGCTGAGGATGATCCCTTCCTCGAAGTGCACGTGCACCGGATGGCTCCAACCCTTGCCGCCAAGCTTGATGTTCCACACTTCCAGGGTGCCGAATCCGGCGGTGCCGGCATCGGTCGGGCCGCTGGCCAATCTGGTCGAGGCGTTCAACCGGCGTGGGTCCATGTGGAAGCCGAAGCCGCCATCGGTCTTGACTGTCCACGGTGCTTCATCGGTGCCGTCGCTACGGCCGAAGGTGAAGGTCCGGTGACGGGCGTTGGCCAGCAGCGCCTTGTCGGCGGCGTTGTCGCGGTGGATCTTCAGCGGGATCATCACCATGCCTTCAGCCTTGCCCGGTTTGGCCGGTTCGTAGGCTGCCGGGTCCATGGCCAGGTCCTGACCGGTGAAAGGCTTGACGTTGAGCTGCAAGACCTTGCCCACTGCCGGATCACCCCTGTCCCATTGCGGGCCTTTGCTGGTCTGCTTGATCACCGCCAGGTACTTCTCGGAGAGCACATCGGACAGCGAGATCGTCTCTTTCGGGCCTTTGCCGTCGTCCTGGGCCTGGAGGTTGACGAAGAACAGCTTGTCGCCCGGTTTGATGCCGTTTTTCGAGAAGTTGACGATGATGTCGAACCGTTCGGCGATGCCCTGGGTCGGCAGGATCGCGTTGTGGTTCTGTTTGTCGCCATCGGCATCCAGATCCATCGAGCCGTCGAACGGCACGCTGTGCTCCATGATGTTGCCGTCGTTGGCGATCATGTGGAACGGCACGCGGCTGTAGGAAACGCCGGAGTTCTTCGGCCCCTGGAATTCGCCGCCGGTGCCTTTGATTTCACGTACCAGCGCGAGTTTGAAGTAGCGCGAGACCGAACCGTTGAGGATGCGGAACCGATAACTGCGGGCACGTACGTCGAGGGTCGGTTTCCACTGCCAGTTGACCAGCACCTGATCGCCGATGAAGCCATCGGTGTTGAACGGGTTGAACCACAACTGGCCTTCCTGATCCCAGGCCTTGTCGGCGAACACCAGGTTGACGTCGTAGTCGCGGTTGCCCCACGGCAAGGCGCTGCCGCTGGGGAAACGCAGGTTGACCCCGTCGTTCACCGATTCGTTGCCGCGATCCAGGGCGCTGTAGTAGTTCATCATCGCCGCGTTGCCCTTGTAGACGTTCTGCGCGGTGAAATCGAGCATGTGGTCGTGGAACCAGTGGGTGCTCATGGTTTCGCGCCAGTCGCCACGGATCTTGATGGTGCCGTGGTCGCAGGTCTTCTTCGCAGGTGCAAGGTCGTTGACCCACAGGGTTTCCCCCGGTGCACACGGGAACGCCGCACGCGGGTCTTCAGCCTTGGTGTTGATGCTGTCGTAACCGGCGAGCTGGATCGGCCAGCGATAGTCGTAATACTGGCCTGGGAAGAAAAATGCGTTGGCATAGCCGTCGCTTTCCGCCGGTGCGTGGCCGTTGTGCTCGTGGGTGGTGATGGTGTGCAGGCCGAAACCGCGGTTGGCCGACGGATCGATCGGCAAGCCGTTGTAGTGACGCATCATCACCGGTTGGCCGTAGCGCACCATCAGCAGTTTCGGCGGCAGCGTGCCGTCGAAGGTCCACACCGAATTGTGGTTCTGCACTGGCATCGCCGGGTGGAAACGCGCATCGACGCCCTTGGCCGTGCCATCGGTCGCCGGCACGCCAGCGACGTTGTGGTACAGACCACCGGGGCCGAATTCGCCGACGGCATAACCGTGCATCTGCCGACTGTCACGCAGACCGCCATTCAGGCGCGCGCCGGTCTGCACGGTCTTGTAGGCGACTTGCGGGTAGAACTCGTTCCAGCGCTGGTGAGCCCAGCCTTTTCCCGGTGGCCGGCCTTCGGCGGACGAGCCGATGTGACGGTTGAGGAACAACTCGATTTGCGACTGCCACGGGTTACGGTCGACGACGTTGGAGAACTGGCTCGGGAACGGTGTCAGCCCCGGTTGACGCAAAAACGCGTCCAGCGCCGTGCCGGGTGGCGCGCTGCGGGCAACGCTGTTCGGGTCCTGGGCCGGCGCCGGGCCGATGGCAGCGGGCGGAAAGCCCAACGGCGCGGCCGGGGTGGTCGGGTCGAGTTTTTCCGGGCCGAATTCTTCGAACAATACGATTTGCTGAGTGAACGGCTGGGCGCCGTACAACGGGCTCGGCTTGCCATTCGTGGGGTAATTGAAACTGGTCTGCACGGTGGGCGGCAGGATGTTTTCCGAACGCGTGGTGTTGCGCGTGCCTTTCACCCCGTCAGGCAGATCGAAGGAATCTTCGTTGGCCTCGGGCATGGTCAGGATGGCGTTGAGGGCCGCCGGTTCATCGGCCGGCTCGTCGTAGTACGCCGACGGGTCGGAGGCTTCCGGCTGGTTCTCGTCATCGATCGGGCTCGCTCGAACCCCCGCCATGGTGCCGAGGGTCAATGCCAGAAAGACGCTTAACGGCGTCAGCAGGAATAACTTGTTGGGGTAACGCGTTGCTCTGTCCATCACCAGCCGCCTCATCTAAGGAAGGGGTGATGGTGTTTTGCAATTACCTCGCCAAAGTATTAATCCCCGTTGAAACAAGCCGTTACAGACGCTGTTGCATTCCCCACTCCCCGGTGACCGGGGCCTGACACCCGCTCCTGGGGGAAGTTCACCCCAATTTACTGGATGAGCTGAAACGCCAGACGAACGGTGGTGCCCTCGCCTTCGCGGCTGTCCAGAGTCACGCCGCCGCCGAAGCGCTCCATGATCCGTTTGACCAGCACCAGCCCTACGCCGAGCCCGCCCTGCTTGGTGGTGAAGAACGGCCGGAACGCCATGCTGCGCTGTTCTTCGTTCATGCCTTTGCCGGTGTCACTGAGCATGACGCTGACACCTCGGCTGTCCGTTGGCTCAAGCGTAATGGTCAGCGTGCCGCCCTTGTCCATCGCCTCCAGTGCGTTGGCCAACAGGCTGTTGAGGATTTGCGTGAGTTGCACCGGTTGGCTCAGCACCATCGGCGTTTGTTGCGGATGAAACACCACGTTTACCGCGTTTTTGGCGATCTGCTGCTCGAACGCGACCAGACTCTCGTGCAGCGCCGCCACCAGGTTCACCGGTTCCGGTTCGTCGTTGAGCGGTCGCAGCGACTGCAGCAGTTCGCGCACCCACTTCGACATGCGATCGACCTGGCCGATGATGTCCTTGATGTTCTTCTGCGCCGGCCCCGCGTCGAATTCCAGGGCCAGTTCGGCGCTGGAGCGGATGGTCGCCAACGGATTGCGCAAACTGTGCGCCACCGCCGAGGACATCTCGCCCAGCGCAACGAAGGTTTCGTTGGCGATCAGTTGCTTTTGTTGGACCGCCAACAGGATCGCCGCTCGACGCACGATCCAGTACAGCCCCAGATAAATCAGCCCGCCGCCCAGCGCCGTGGCCAGCCAGATCAGGGTCAGACCGCGCTCCATGCGGGCGATCAGGTCTTTGGGTTCCTTGTAGATCTCGACCATCGCCGTGACGTTCTTGCCATCGGCGTCGAACAACGGGATGTAGTTCTCGATGAAGATGTATTCCGGCGGCACCACGAACTTCTGCTCTTCACGGCCCTTGTCGACGTCGTGGTAACTGGCCGAGACCGGAATCTTTTCATTGAACGCCCGGTCGAGGTCTTCATCGGCGTGAATCCGCGTACCGGTCAGTGCCGGGTTGGTCGACCAGATCACCAGACGATCCGGCGCATAAATGTTGGCGAGAATCACGTCCGGCAAGTGGGCAATGTGATCGAGAAACTCGCCTCGGGCATTGGCCCGGGCCGCTGGGTCTACGTCGGGAAAATCGTTGTCCTGGCGCGGGTCGAGCAACTCGCCCATGGTGCGGATATTGGGGATCGAGACGTGACGCACTTCCGCCGACGCGATGGCCTGAATGAACTGCGCGGTCAGCAAGGCATCGCGCTGCACGCTTTCTTCGATCACGAATCGCGTCGACACCGTCCCGAGCGCCACGGCCACCGTGCCGATCACCGCCATGCTGATCAATGAAAACCAGCGCAGCAGATTGAACGGCTGCTTGCGCGAGCCCAGCCGCAGGCTGCTCTCCTCGACCGGTAGCGATTTTGACTGCATGTTCATGGCGGCGACTTCCCGATACGTCCCTATAGGGTTATAGCCCACCGTTGGGTGATTGCCCGGATGCGGGGGGTGAACGGCCCCACGATCATCGATCTGTAAATCCGCTCTGCCGATGGAGCCCCACAATCCCCAATCCTGGGGACTGTCGCCCGATGCCCGCGCTGTAAAAAATCCCCACCCTCACTTGCCAACCCTTACGCCACGGGCCTTTGCCGCCCGTTGCCCGGCCGTTGGTATGGAAGTTGTAAAGCCCCTCTGCAACTGACCCACCCCCAAGGGGCAGGCACTTCGATAGAGGGATTAACTCATGCACCCTTTACTGTCCAAAACCGCGACCGTCCTGGTCGTGAGCGCCTTGGCCCAGGGCATTGCCCAGGCCGCTCTGTTCGCCGTCGATCCCGGCCCCTATGCCCCGGCGACCGGCGGATTTGCCAGTTGGTATCAGGACACCCACGGTCGTACGCTGGATCTGTGCCTGTCCAAAGCGCTCAGCTCGCGCGTGCCAAGCACGCCTGGCGCCCCTTCGTACATGTGCTCGCTGATTCCGACACCCGGTGTGTTCGACGACGCCCAGCCGATCGTCTTCCCGAGCAACTTTCCCGACGAAGCGTTCTGGTTCACCGCCGACGGCACCGTTGTCGATGCGGCCCGGGGCATCAACCTGTCCTACGGCTCGGCCGTCGAAGCGGCATTCAGTGGCGGTGATCCGGTGGAAGGCGACCAGATCAGCTTCGCCCGCATCCGCATCCGGGTCGATGTACCCACCGCCGGGACCTACGTGATCACTCACCCGTACGGCGTCGAAGTGTTCACCGTCGATACCCCCGGTCGCCGCGCGATCAACATGACCCGCGACATCGGCATCGGCAGTCCGAAAACCTACGACGGCGCGCTCAAGGGTGACGTCGGGCCGTTCCTGCGCAGCGTCAACGGGCCATACACCGAGACCAATCCGGCGGGCGGTGCCGAACAATTCATCGGCGACCCGAACCTTGAAGAAGCGGTGACCGGAAGTCCTTTCAACACCAACTTCATCCGCATCGAAGGCCCCGGCGGGATCGATCTGCGCACCACGGTGTTTGCCGTCTCCGGCAAGTTGTCGACGGTGGTTCGGCCAACACCGCTGATCACCGAACGCAGCACCTACTCGCGCAAACCCGGCGACAGTGCCCCGGTCGCCCAACAAGACGTATTCGTCAAAGCCCCGCCTGCTCCGGCCACCGTCGCGGTCACCAGCAGCACGCCGGTGCTCAACCTCAAAGAGGCCGACAGCACCGGCAGCTGGTACGCGCAATCGCAGGTCAACCCGACCTTGCCGACCACGCTGCAAGTGACCGCCGACAACCACCTGGCCATCGCGACCAGCTCGCCGACCACCCTGCCCATGACCCTGACCGACCTGGTGGTGATCCAGCGCGCCGAGTACAGCCTGAGCTCCGGGCAACTGACGTTGGTGGCCTCGACCAGTGACGAAACCTCGCCGCCGGTACTCACCGCCACCTCCGGCAGCGGCGCCGCCATCGGTGCGCTGGGCGGTGACGGCGCAGTGAAAACCCTGACCACCGGGATCACCCCGATCCCACCGGCCAAGGTTCGGGTGACGTCGTCCAACGGCGGCAGCGATACCGAAGAAGTGGTCATCGTGCAATGAACGCTCACATGCCCAGATCCGTATCAGGAGGCATCATGAACAAGTGGCCACGCTTCGCGCTCAACGCGCTCGGGCTGACAATCTCGCTGACCGGCAGTGCGTTCGCGCAACTGGCCGCCGTCGATCCCGGCCCCTACACCTTCGCCACCGGGAAATTCCCGATGTGGTACCAGGACAACAACCTGCTGTCGATGGAACTCTGCCAGTCGCGCGCCGCCAGTTCGCGAGTGCCGGCCGCCACCCCGCCGGCGTACATGTGCACCCTGCTGCCGGAACCGGGGATTTTCGACGACACGCTGCCGATGGTGTTCCCCGACAACTGGCCGCCGGAAGCGTTCTGGTTCCTGGCGGAAACCAATATCCCCAACAATGGCGCCGGTTTTGGTATGGACGCCTATGTCGCCGGGATCGAAGCAGCGTTCGCCTCGGGAAACCCGGTGGACGGTGATCAGCAAAGCTTCGCGCGGATCCGCATCCGGGTGAACGTGCCTGTTGCCGGCACTTACACCATCACCCACCCGTACGGTGTGGAAACGGTCACCGTCACCACGCCAGGCCGGCGGGCGATCAACATCACCAAGGACGTCGGCATCGGCGCTCCGGGCAACTTCAGCGGTGCGCTCAACGGCGCCATCGGACCGTTCCTGCGCAGCATCAACGGCCCGTACACCGAAGTGAACCCGGACACCGGCAGCATCGAAACCTTCGTCGGTGACCCGAACCTCACCGAAGCAGTGACCGGCAGCCCGTTCAACACCAACTTCGTACGGATCGACGGTCCCTCGGGCGCCGGCTCGATTCAGACCACCCTGTTCACCGTCGCCGGCAAGGTCCTCGATAACCGTCAACAGACCCACGTCGCCCTCGATCGCGCCACCTATCGCCGGACGTCGGCCGGTGTGCGTACCGAAGTGTTCGCCAAGGCTGACAGCAGCTCGACCCTGTGTTTCCGCGAAACCCTGGCGCTGCTGCCCGGTCCACCGAAAACGCCGTGCCAGACCAGTCTGTTGGGTGACAACAACGGTCTGTTCTTCGGCCAGCGTCTGGGCAACGGAACCCTGCCATCGGTGATCGTCGTGACTGCAACCAACCCGGCCGGGACAACGCGCCCGACTTCGGTATCGGCCAAGCTCACCGACGTGGTGAAAATCCAGACCGCCCGCTACAGCTGGGCCAACCACAGCCTGCTGATCGAAGCCACGTCGACTGATGAAGTCGCCGTGCCGGACATGGTCGCCCAAGGCTACGGACGCCTGTCGAAAACCGGCACCCTGCAAAAAATCACCGTCGCCGACCTGACCCAGCCGCCGGCCACCGTCACGGTCAAATCCGCCGCTGGCGGCAGCGACACCGAGCCGGTCGTGGTCGTCGGCAACGCACCGGACACCGGTGAAAACCAGGCGCCACTGTCCGTCGCCGACACCGGCAGCACCAGCTTCGGCGTGCCGATCACCCTCAACGTGCTGACCAACGACAACGACCCGGACGGCAACGTACCGCTGACCATCACCGCGCTGACCCAACCGGCGGCCGGCCAGGGCACCGTTGCCCTGAACGGCACCACCTCGGTGGTTTACACCCCGCCAGCCGTGGTCAACGCACCGCTGACCACGACCTTCACCTACAAGGCCCAGGACAGCAAAGGCCTGGCCTCGGTGAACCCGGCCACGGTGACCATCAGCGTCGCGCCGAACCGGCCACCGACCGCCGTCGCCGACAGCGTCGCAACGCTGGGCGTGGCGATCCCGATCAACGTCCTGGCCAACGACACCGATCCGGAAGGCAACACGCCGCTGGGCGTCGCCAGCCTGACCCAACCGCCGGCAGGACGCGGCACCGTCAGCACTGACGGCACGGTGATCACCTACACCCCACCGGCCACCGTGACCACCGCTTTCACCACGACCTTCACCTACATCGCCCGGGACAGCTTCGGCGCCCAGTCGACGCCGGCCACGGTCACTGTGCAAGTGTCGCCACGGCCAGCGGCGGAAACCTTCACGATCACCACCTCGACCGTGCAGGCCCGTTCCGGCAACCGCTTCAACTGGGACTTCGCCGGCACCTCGTCGGTGACCACCGGCAACACCATCACCGTGCAGGTCACCACCCCGACCGGGCTGGTCACCCTGGGCACGACGACGGTACCGGTCACCGGACGCTGGCGGCTGACGTTGAACAACACGACGGTGGTGCCATCGGCCAACCCGACCGCCACCATCCGTTCGTCCCAGGGCACCGTACGCACCATCTCGGTGACCACCCTCTGAGCCCACGCCCCACCCGCCCCACACCGCTAGGCGCGGAGTGGGTGGGGTCGGTCTCAGCCACGATTTCAGGTTTGCGCAACACGACACACCACAGGACAACGCCATGAACACGCCGACCGCCGCCCTGCTTTGCCTGCTAGCCCTGTGTGGCAGTGCGGGCGTGCGCGCCGACGACCTGATGGAAAACGACGACCTGGCGCCCTCCGCCGACCTCGGCGAACTGCCGCCCCCGGTGGGCCAGCAAGCCCTGATCGACCAGAACGGCCAGGCCAACCTCGCGCTGCTCTCGCAGAACGGTCAGTCGCTGCTTGGAAAGATCGTGCAGTCGGGCAGCAATCAAGAGGCGTACATCCTTCAGCAAGGCAGCGACCTGATGGCGTTGATCACGCAAAACGGTTCCGGCAACGCCGCGTCCATCACACAAAACGGCAGCCACAACCGCGCGCAGATTTCGCAAAACGGCAACAACAACGACGCCAGCATCGAGCAGGCCGGCACGGGGCTGCAAAGCGCCGTGACCCAGTCGGGCAACGGCATGAGCGTTTCGGTCAAGCAATATCGCTAAGCACTGCAATCATCGGAGAGTTCATCATGTTCAAACTGACGCCCCTCACCGCCGCCATCCTGGTCATGATCAGTGCCCAGGCCATGGCCGACGACAGCCTGTCCACCCAGAGCCAGGTCGGTACTGCCAACATCGCCAATGTGAAGCAGACCCAGGCCCCGTTCAGCAGCGCCACCCAGACCCAACTCGGCCAAGGCAACGACGCCGCCGCCGTGCAAGACACCGCCAGCAGCGTCATCACCCAGGACGCGGTCGGCGACTACAACGCCGCCTATGCCGAACAACTTTACGAAGACAATGGCACCATCACCCAACAACAGGTCGGCGCCTTCAACACCACCCACGCCAGCCAGTCGCTGGGCTTCGGCTCACCCAACACCGCCCTGCAACAGCAGCAAGGCACCGGCAACTTCTCGTTCGTCTACCAGGACTCGCAGAACGGCAGCGAAGGCAAGACCTTCCAGTTCGGTGACAGCAACGAAGCCAACATCGAACAACTCTATGAAGGCAGCGGCAACAGCTCGGTGATCACCCAATACGGCACCGCCAACTACGGCACCGCCGAACAGGTCACCCACAACGGTGGGCAGATCGGCATCAACCAGGCCGGCGAAAACAACTACGGCTACGCCGACCAACGCAACGGCACCGGCGGCAACATCACCATCAACCAGTTCGGCAACCTCAACGGCAGCGAAATCTGGCAAGACACCCAACTGGCCAGCCAGGCCACCGTCAACCAATACGGCGACAGCAACGAAACCGTGGTCGACCAGAGCTTCGGCGAAAACAACACCGCCGCCGTCACCCAGGTCGGCAACACCAACGCCATCTACGCCGACCAGTTCGAGTCGGTCAACTCGACGCTGTCGCTCTATCAAGTCGGCAACGGCAACGTGCACTACACCTACCAGAGCGGCGACGGTCACACGCTCAACGCCACCTCAGTGGGCAACGACAACAAGGTCTACGCCAGCAACTGGAAAGGCCCGCAACACGGCGGCCAGTTCGGCAGCAACCAGCGTGCGACGATCAATCAGGCGGGTAACGGCAACATCGCCAGCTTCACCCAGGACGGCGTCGGCCACATCATGACGACCCACCAGACTGGCACCGGCAACAAAACCACAGTCAGCCAGGCTGATTCCTACAACGAGCTGTACTTCGATCAGAACGGCAGCGACAACATCCTGATCTCCGATCAACGCGGCACCACCAACCTGGCCCAAGGCAGCTCGAACGGCACGGGCAACAGCACCGAATTCGACCAGTCGGGCACCGGCAACCAGGCGTACACCGCGCAGCTGTATGGCAGCGACAACATGATCACCGTGAAACAGGCTGACACCATGAACGTGGCGTACGTGACCCAGGGCGGGACCGGGAACATTGCCAATGTGGACCAGAGCGGGATGACACAGACCGCGAATATTCAGCAGTTCGGGTCGGCTAACCAGGCGACGGTTTTGCAACAGTAAGGCTTGGGTGTTGGAAAACCGCGATCTCTTGGGGTCGCGGTTTTTTTGCGCTGACGCTTGAGTGGCGTCCTACGGAAAACGGAACCTCTTCAGAAATTCGGGGAGTTTTCTGACGAATTCTGGCGGTTGGCCGTCGGAAGTGCAGGCTCTAGGATTTGCCGGGACAACTTGATCCTCATGGAGCTTGGCCTACATGCAACTCATCCAGACAGCGACGACAGCGATACCCGGAGGTTCCATGATCGACCCACTGTGCCCGGTTGTTTCGGATCTTGATCCTGAGGAACAGTCTGCTAGTTATGATCGTTGGTTTAGGGCCGAAGTACAGGCCTCTCTCGATGATCCGCGTCCGAACATCCCGCATGACCAGGTGATGGCCGAGATACATGCCTTAATGGAATCAATGCGCAAAAGGGCTGATGCTAATTGAGATTAAATATGCGACTTATAGCGGCTCGAGCCTTCTTGCCGTCTGCCTCGTAAAGCCCATGCAACAAAGCCTGATCGGTTAACCGATGGAGACGGAAATGGTTGTAGAAGGCTTGTCCCAATCGCTGATTATCAAAGGAACCCATTTCCCACAGGCCCAAGAATTCTGCATAGGTAGCGCTGTCGATTTCCAGTGGTGGTGAAAGGTCCATGCGCTCCTCAAAAATAGTTAGTCGTCAGGAAGCAGTAGAGTAGCCGCAATCGGCATTGCGCTTTTCTACTTTTCACATTGCCAACGCAAAGCACTCACCCCGCCTCATGCTTTCTTCGTTTGTCCTCCATCAGGGCCGACATTTCAGCCATCACCTGCGCATTCGGAATGCTGGGTCGTGGGTCATCGATTGAAGCCTGTACTTTGGCACGCAACCAACGGTCATAGCTGGCGGCCTGCTCTTCGCTTTCGAAGTCTGAAACGATTGGGGAGATCAGGGGATCCATGGTGACTCCAATTTGAATATGAAAAACGCGGCCCTGTTCTTGGGTCGCGTTTTTTATTGGGGATGGATCAGTCCTTCAGCTCGACATGATCCAAGGCCTGATTTACGGCCAGCTCACTCAACATGAGGATCTGTGCGATACCCAGCGCGGTCTTGCGGTGGGCGGGGTCGAGGGTGGCGGCGAAGTTGTTGAGCATTTCGCTGGCGGAGCCGAGGGATTCGCAGGCGTTAGCGAGCAGGGATTCGGTGTTGTAGACCGGGTTGGCGAGGTACATCGGGGCGGGTTCGTTGACGCTGCCCATGATGTGGGCGCCGGGGCAGAGGTAATGGTCCAGGGCGCGTTCGGCGGCTTCGTGGAGTTTTTTTGAGTTGATGGAGGTGTATGGGGAGGTTGGGTCGGTTTCGAGACTGGCCTGGTTTTCGGGTGGGTTGGGTGTTGGTTTCTTCATGGTCATTTCGTCCTCATTGATGGTTGCAGCCGGCCCAATCGACTTCCAGGAAGAATGGGTGGCAGCAGTACGCGGGCTGGAAATCCGGGGAGAACGCGACCCGGCAGACATAAATGTCTCCCGCGCACAGCCGCCATAACAGCGTGCACACAATGAAGGTGCGCAAGCATACGTTATGAAAAGCGATTTCGCTTTCTCGCACATCCGGGTTTCCAGACCCGATCGCTGAATTGGCAGCGACCGAAACAGGCTAGAGCCCGCGCTTCCGACGGACAACCTGAAAACCTTGTGGGAAGGATCGTTAAAACAGACACAACTTTTAAACATTCAAGAATGGAACGCGGAGCGTCCCGGGCGGCATTCCCACGCGGAGCGTGGGAACGATCAAAGCAAAAGCAGTCCGCTTTCTGCTTTATGCTTTTCGCTTCTAACCACTCAACACAATGAGCGTTAGCTCGAGTACCGCTTTTGACGTGCCGGCCCCTTCGGCAGGCTGAGTGGAGGGATTTATCCGGGGGTGGGAGCGCAGCGACCGTTCGACGAAGTCGAACACATCGAGAGGAGGTGCAGCGAAGCAAACCGGAGGCGATGCCCCCGGATGAATCCCGGAACGAAGGAACCCCGAGCCCCAGCGAGGGGCCGAACGCCGGGGCCCAGACCTTTGCTTCCTTTGGGGCGTTTGCCAAAGGGAGTCGCTGTAAGAGCGAAACCGCCAGTGGCAACACCCAAAAAAACGGATATACACACAACCTCAAAAGAACCTGGTCGGCCCTAAGGCCGCCACGTTCACTCTGCCTCAGGATCAACTTTGTTCTGGGTGAGATACCGATTCAAAGTCTCATCCCCCGCAGGCGAAGAATTATCCCCCGCCACCTGCCACAACCGCCGCTCAATCCCCTGCGCCAGCAAATGCCCCACCGCCGCCTCGATCGCCGACAACACACACAACTGAGCCGGCTCATTGGTCGTATACCCCGCCTCAGCCTCAAGCAACTTCTTGAACTCGATAAACTTGAACACCCCGGCACTGCGCGCCACCGAATAAATCGTCTTGCTGGTCATCACATTCGCCAACACCTGCCCGCTGCGCACATCCACCGCGCGCAAATTCACGGTCACCTGATCCACCCGGTACTCACGGAACAGATCAATCCCCAGATACCGCGCCCCTTCCCCGCCGCTGCGCACGTTGGTGTCATAAGCAATGATCCCGCCCTCAAGCATCATGTTCGCCGCCTGCAACGGCGGCAGTTCAGCCTGGATGTTCACCGGCGTATTGGGCTTTTTCTGCGACGCACGAATGATCTTGCGTTCGGTCAGCAGGTTCTGCAGCCCTTCACGCTCAAGCACCACAAACCAGCCACTGGCCTGCAAGGCATCCATCAACATCGACGCCGCGCCCTGGGTGACGCTGGTGGAAAACGAACTGGCCGGGGTCGGTTTGTACTGTCCGGTCTGGTCACGGAAGCCGTACACCACCGCCATCAAACGGCCCTTGGGTCGGGGCATTTTCAGCAAGTCGTAGTAGGTCGAGGCCCTGGGGGTCAGGGTCGGGGTATCGGTGTCCTGCTCGGCCGACATCGGCTCGCGCAGACCACACCCTTGTAATGCTGCCAACATCAGCCCTAGCGCTATTATTTTTTTCATGTCCATCACTCCCCGGAACCGTCATCCCGTCATGGGTTGAGGCCGTTCACCTGAATTTCGGAAACTTGCCCGGTCGCTCGATCGGTCACTTCAATCGTCAGTGCCCCCGAGTCGTCGACCACGTTGACGATAAAAGCGTCGGTGGACAGGCTCCCCGTGTTGCCGGTGGAGATGTTGTCCAGCAGTTGCCCTAGCAACCGCGACTGCAATTGACTGGTGAAGCGTTCGAGCGCCGAAGTCCCGGCCACAGTCGTGCGCTTTTTCAGATCCGGGTCATCGAAATCGTTTTGCGCCTGGGCGTTGTTGAGCAGCCAGGTGCCGTTGAGCGGGTTGCCGCCGAACGACGGGTTGACCGGCGTGTAGACCAGTTCGGTGGCCTGGACGGCGGCGGCGCTGGCGAGCCCGATCAACAACCCCGAGATCCAGAATCCGCGGCGCCGTGAGAACGTTGTCGTGTTCATAGTTCGTCCTTCTCAAGGTCGGTGGTGTCCTGCAACAAGGCTTCCAGCTTGCGCCGGACGACCTCCAGTCGAACCGAGTCGGCGGCCTCGTAGGCCTCGTCCTTCAGTTCTACGGTGTTCGGCGGCAGGAAGCGCCGATACACCAGGCGTTGCTGATATTCCACGGTCACAAGGCTCCCCCAGCGCGCGTCGGGGCGCTCGCGCACCACCAGGTTGAAATCCATCGGGCTGGTGTCGCGCAGGCGTTCGCTGAACGAGTAGTAAAAGTCGTGGCCGATGTGCGAGATCGTGTCGTCGACGATGAAGCCCATCATTTCGTCTTCCTCGGCGGCGCTGGCGCAGCACGCCACAGCAGCGAGGATCAACGCGCACCACCACGGACGGCTCATGGCTGCAATGCCTGCGGCAGGGCCGACTGGCCTTTGACCGGAGACCCGTTGCCAGGGCCGGTGCCATCGAGAAAGGCTTTTTCAGCCACGAACTGCCAGTCCGAATAACGCTGCATCCCTTCAAAATCCGACCACTGCGACGGGAAGTCCGCCTGTTTCAACGGCACCTCGGTAGACGGACTGTTGATCCCGGTGATGCGCCCGTCGAAGCCCCGTTGCAGCGCCCATTCACCGCCGCCAATCGGATCCGGGTAGAGCTGGCGCAGGTGATGCCGTGGCTCAGGAAAACGTTCGTCCTGCAGCAGGTCGGCCAGGTCTTTCGGGTACTGCGCCAGCCCTGGTGAACTGCGGTAGTAGCTGCGCAGCGCCTGGGCGTATTGAGTGCCGACCCACAGCAGTTGCTTCTCGCGATCGCGCCGCGAAACCGTCGACCACAACTCGCCGGCACTGGCCAGGCCCATGCCCATGATCACGATCAGGAACAGCACGCCCAGGTAGGTGAACCCGCCCTGCTCAGCGCGCTTACCACTCGGAATACTGGCTGCCATCACGCGCCCTCCCGGTAGCACCGCTCTTGATATCCGCCACGCCGCCCGCCACACCTTCCGGCGGTGCGACGAGCACCCACTGGTCATTGCGTTCAGTGATCGGGTCCAGTGGCGCATTGCGCAGGTAACGCTGTTCGACCAGTTGCTCAATGGAATCGGGATAACGCCCGGTGTCGCCGTAGTAGTGATCCAGCGCCTCGCGCATCGCCGACAGGCTCTGGTGCAACGTGGTTTCTTTCGAAGCTTCGAGACTGTTGAAGTAGCGTGGCAAGGCGATGGTCATCAGGGTCGCGATGATCGCCATCACCACCATCAGTTCGAGCAAGGTAAAACCCTTTTCCCGGCGCATGAGAGTCACCACTCGCGGTAAGCGATGCCGTTGAGGCCACGGCCCTTGGCGTGGGAGTAGACGTCGAACACGTCTTCGCCATCGCGCGGGTTCTGGGCCGAACTGTCGTAGGCCCGCAGGCCCCAACCGCCGTTGTCGTCACGTTTGGCCGGCACCAGCGGATCGCGGGGTATCCGGCGCAGAAAGTAGAACTTGGCACCCTTGGCGCTACGCACGTCACGCACGCCTTCGACCAGCACCTTCAGGTTCGGCGGGTAACCGCTGCTGTTCAGCGATTTCTCGATGTAGCCGGCATCGAAGGCACGCTTGTAGGCGTCGATGCCATCGCGAATCTGATACAGCGCGGTGCGCAGTTCCTGCTCCTTGCCACGCCGTACCAGGGTCTCGGTCAGCGGCGCAGCCATGCCGGCCAGCAGGCCGATCAGGGCCAGCGTCACCACGACTTCGATCAAGGTAAAACCGCGCTGGGAAGCGTTCATGATCAAGGCTTCTCGACAGTGACACGAGTGGTTGCCACGGCGGCATCGCCGATGGCGCGAGGCTGCGCGGCAGGCGTCGGCATCACGAAATTCTGCGAGCGATCCGGTGCCTGGATGTGCATGCTGGTTTCGGTGCCGGTCGGGAATTCCATGTCCGACGGGCTCTGGTACGGCAGGTTGCGCACGATCCGTGGGGTGATCGACAGCACCAGTTCCGATTTGCCGATGGTGTCCTTGTTGCTACCGAACAGCCGGCCCAGACCGGGAATGTCGCCGAGGCCCGGAATCTTGTTGCCGGTGGCGCCATGGTCGTTGCGCACCAGGCCGGCAAGGATCTGGGTTTCGCCGTCGTGCAGGCGCAGCGAGGTCTGCGCGTTGCGGGTGTCGACCTGCACAGGGATCGTCCCTTGGCGGGTCGGTTCCAGCGGCGTGGCGTTACTCACTTCCAGGGCAATCTTGATCGCCACTTCGTTGTTCAGGTGCACCGTTGGAGTCACTTCGAGCTTCAGACCGACATCCAGATACGTGACGCTTTCGGTGATCACCGGCCCTTGCGTGGACGGCACCGAGGTGGCGCTGATGATCGGCACGCGCTGACCGATGTGAATGCGCGCCTGCTCACGGTTGCTGACTCGGATCACCGGGCTGGCGAGGGTGTTGATGTCGTTGTCCTGCGCGTTGATCTTGGCCTGCGGCGATGGCCCGATCGAGATGCGGTCGGAGTTGATGCCCTTGAGCTGGCCCAGCAGCGTGACGGGCGAACCATCACTGTTGAGCACGCCGAAGGTACTCGGCCATTGCAGACCCAGATCGAGAATGCGCTGGGTGGCAACCTCCATCACCTCCACTTCCAGCACCACTTCGGGGTTGGACTGGTCTTGCGATTGCAGGAGTTTCTCGGCCATGCGGATCGCGTCTTCGGTGTCGCGCATGGTCAGGGTGTTCAGGCGTTCATCGACGAACACGTCGCGGGTCTTGAGCATGGTCTTGATCATGTTCAGTGCGGTGTTGGCGTCGATGCTGGTCAGGTAGAAGGTGCGCATCACCAGCTCTTGATAGTCCTTGAGCTTCTGCGGCGAGTCCGGGTAGATCAGCAAGGTGTTTTCGTTCACCACTTTCTGGTGCAACTGGTTCTGTTGCAGCAGCAAGGCCACCGCGTCTTCGATGCGCACATCACGCACGAAGATCGTGGCTTTCATGTCCGGGCGCAGGTCCTTGTCGAAGATGAAATTCAGGCCGGCGACCTGCGACAGTACTTCGAAAATGGTCTTGAGGTTGGCGTCGCGAAATTCCAGGGTCACCGGGCGATCGAGCCGGGTGCGCAGTTGCGGGTACTGGATGACGTTGCGGCTCTGCACCAGACGGATGTTGCCTTGCAGTTCCAACGCACCGTCGTTCTTCGGATCGAGTTCGAGGATCTGTTTGACCTGGCGGTCGGCGCCGTAGATGTCGCCCCGGCGCAGGTCGCCACGGGCCAGCTCAAGTTTCTCGTCCATGCTGCGCAGGTAGTCGAGCTGACGCAGGGCATCCTGGGCGCGGCGGTTGTTCGGTTCGATGGTCAGCACCCGGCTGTAGGCCAGGCGTGCGTTGGCGAAGTCGCGGCGAGCGCGGTCGGTGTCGCCGGAAGTCAGCAACGCGGTGATCGCCTTGGCCCGGCCGCTGTTGAGCAGCAGGTGCAGCTCGGTGTCGCGAGGGTTTTCCCGCAAGCCTTCCTGGATCCGGGCCAGGCCCGCCTCGTACTGGCCCTGATCGATCAGGTCGGAAGCCTCCTTGTTGGCGACCTGCGCGGTGCTGCACGCGGCCAGCCCGGCGCACAGGCCAAGGCTCATCAGCAAACGGGATCTGTTCATTGCGTACTCCCCACAGACAAGGTCTGCGACAAATGCAGAGGCAGGTAGACCAGGCTCAATTCCAGATCGGAAATGCCGGTGATCTTCCAGGTGTCGTCGATCACATCCCCGTTGCGCACGACGTAGATTTTTTCGCCGTCCTGCAAAAACACCTGCAGGTCGCTGCGGTCATGCAGGCGGCCGACGAACTGAAACGGCACCGGTGGCAGGCTCGGGGCTTGCACCACCGGGGTCAGGTTGACGGGTTGTTCGGTGACGGTGGCCAGAGTCGGCGCGGCCTTCCAGGATTTGGCGGCGAACAGGTCGCCGGCCGGGCTCAAGTCCTTGATCGGGGCTGCGCCAGCCTTGGCGCTGCTGGCCGGCAAGGCGCCACGGGCGGTGGCTTTGGCCGGGGTCGAGACGGCGACATCAGTGGCGTCCGCGTCGTCGCTCGGCGAAAAATATTCGGGCAACCAGGCCAGCGCCGCCGCCACGCCGAAGAACGCCACCCACCCTGTTACACGCTTGGTGTTCATCACGACCTCGACAGGTAAAGGGTCATACGGATCCGCCCGGAGAGGTCGGTGTCGGCGATCTTCTTGCGTTGAAACTCGACGTCTTCCACCACCACCGCCGGCAACTGGCCGAGCAAGGCATGCAGGAAGCGGCGCAGTTGCGGATAGCTGCCACGCACCGGCAACAGGATCTGGTAGCGCGCCAGATGGGTCTTGGGATCGACGCCAAGGGCGTATTCGCCACGTGCCAGGGTGATGTGCTCCTGCGCGGCCAAGGCGTAGATGCGGTCGATGGCGACGGTGGCTTGCGGCTGGGCCGGCAGCTTGTTGCGAAAATCATCGAGCTGACGCTGCGGCACCACCGGCGGGGCAATGCTGCCGTCCTCGACCTTGGCCAGGTATTCGGTGGCTTCCTGGGTTTGCTGGCTGAGCTGTTGCAGCGATTGCCAGCCCGGCAGCAAACCGCCGAGTGCCCAGGCAAGTGTGACAAGCAGCAACGCCAGCCCGGCCAGACCCGGAACGCCGAGGCCTTGCAGGTATTCGTGGACGATCAGTCTAGGGATTCGCATCGCCCATCTCCCAGGTTGCCGACAGGTTGAACTGCACCGGTTGCTCCGGCGATTTGACGACGATTTCGTGGCTCAGCAGCGACACGTCGGACAGCTCGTCGCTGGCCTCCAGCCGTTTGTGGAAATCCAGCATCGCTTGCAGATCCCGCGCCTCGGCGCTGATCCGTACCTGCCCCTTGCGCGCATCCGGGGTCAGGGTCAGCAACGCGATGTCGTCGCGCGGCATGGCTTCGAGCATGGCGAACAGGCGTTCCCAGGGGCGGCGCAGTTGCTGCGAGACCTTGCGCATTTCGGCAAGGTTCTGCGCCTGCTCGCGGGTCTCGGCCGGGCTCAGGCTGGTCTTGGCATCGCTGTCCCCAGTGAGCTGACGCTGGGTGTGCTGCAAGTGACCTTGCTGCTGTTCGGCCTGATCGCCGAGGTGCTGCTGCACGCCGAAGCACACCAGCGCAAGGAACACACCGCCGCCGAGCAGGCTCCAGCCCAATGGGCCGGAACGTGGACGGGGCTGGAAGTCGAGGTTCAGGGCGCGCATCTCAGGCCACCGCCCGGGACATGACGTACAAGGCGTCACGCACGGTCATCGAGTCATCTTCGAGGGTCCGCAAGTGCACCCCCGCTACATCCGGTTGCGCATCGAGGCGCGCCGGGGCGTGCAAATAAACGTTGAACGCGCGTTCGCTGGTGGAGGCTTGCAGTTGCCGTTCGCGACCGATCAAAGCGCTCAGCGCCGCGTCACTGTCGCTGCCGCCCACCGAGCGCACCGATACCCAGCGCCCTTCCCTTGCCAGCAGCAACACGCTGCGTTGCGGCTCGGCGACCACGAACAGGAAGTCGCCAGCGTCGAGGCTTTTGTCGAAGCGGTTGAAGGCGCTCATCAGGTACGGCTGCACCGAACGCAGACGCAGGTTGCGACCGCTGACCAGGGTGCGCAGGCGTTCCAGCAGATCCTGCGGCAAGGCGCTGGCGATCCGGTCGTGACCGGCCGGCTCGGCTGACAGCACCAGACTCCAGGGTTGCGTCGGTACACCAAACAGGTCTTCGAAACACAGTTGGGCGAAGCCGCGCAGTTCTTCGGGGCTGCTGATCTGCTCGCTCCACGGCACCAGGCAGAAACGGCTGAAGTGCCCGGAGATCACCACGTTCAGCTCGGAACCTGCGCGAGCGTGTTCGCCGAGCAGACGGTCGAGGGTGTCCAGCGCCACGGTGTAGCTGTGGAAGCCTTCGTCGATGTAGCCGACGCTGCCCAGCCACAGGGTGTCGCTGCCCCGGCGCTGGCCGAGGCCGACACCGCTGGCGCCGAGCACGGCGATAAATTGATCACGCGATAAAAGTGACACGATTGATCTCCTCCAGCGTGGTCCTACCGTGCTCCACCAGCTCCAGCGCCGATTCGCGCAACAGGCGCAAACCACGGGCGCAGGCCAGGGCTTTGATCTGAGTGATGGGTTGGCGCTCGACGATCATCTGCCGCAGTTCGTCGTCCAGGTGCAGCAGTTCGGCAATCGCCGTGCGTCCGCGATAGCCGCTGCCCCGGCAGTGGCCGCAGCCCTTGCCGTGGACGAAGTGGTAGTGGCCGACCTTGTGCGGGTCGAGGCCTGAAGCGCGCAGTTCTTCATCGCTCGGGGTGGCCGGTGCGCTGCAACTGCTGCACACCAGACGGATCAGGCGTTGCGCGAGAATCGCGTTGAGCGCCGAGACCAGGCTGTAGGGGTCGATTTCCATTTGAGTGAAACGACCGATTACGTCGAACACGTTGTTGGCGTGGATGGTGGTGAACACCAGGTGCCCGGTGAGTGCCGATTGCACGGCGATCTGCGCGGTGTCCGGGTCGCGGATCTCGCCGACCATGATCTTGTCCGGGTCGTGGCGCAGGATCGAGCGCAGGCCACGGGCGAAGGTCAGGCCTTTTTTCTCGTTGACCGGGATTTGCAGCACGCCCGGCAACTGATATTCCACCGGGTCTTCGATGGTGATGATCTTGTCCACACCGTGGTTGATCTCGGTGATCATCGCGTACAGCGTGGTGGTCTTGCCGCTGCCGGTGGGGCCAGTCACCAGCACCATGCCGTAGGGTTCGGCGGCCAGACGCCGCAGCTGGCGCAGGGTTTCGTCTTCAAAGCCCAGCGCCTGCAACTGCACGCCGCAGACCTTGTCGGCCAGGTCCTGTTTGTCGAGTACCCGCAGCACCGCGTCTTCGCCGAAGATGCTCGGCATGATCGACACCCGGAAGTCGATCTGCCGGCCGCTGATGCCGATCTTGAAGCGACCGTCCTGGGGCACGCGTTTTTCGCCGATGTCCAGTTCGGCCATGACTTTGACCCGGGAAATCACCTGCTCGGCGAATTCGCTGCCCTGGATCTTGCTGATGTTGTTGAGCACGCCGTCGATCCGGTACTTGATCACCAGACCGTTGCCGGTGGTGCCGAGGTGGATGTCGCTGGCGTGCATTTTCAGCGCGTCGTAGAGGGTCGAGTTGACCAGTTTCACCACCACGCTCGAGTCTTCGCTGATGCTGGTCAGCGACAGGCTTTGCAGGGTGTCGACCTCGCTGCCGGCATCGGCCTGGGCGTTGAGCGATTCGACGGCGTGGAAGCTTTCTTCGTGGCGGGCCAGATAGGCCTTGAGGTCGTCGGCGTGCACCAGATACAGCGGCGCGCCGTGCAGGCATTCGTCGATCCAGGCCAGGCGCGCAGTGTCGAAGGGGTCAGCGAACACACCGATGACTTCATCGTTGTGCCGCAGCAGGATGAATTCACGTTTGAGGCATTGCGCGAGGGTGACCCGGTCGAACACCGGGGTCGCCAGAAACAGGGTGTCGGTGTCGAGCACCGGGTAATGCAGGGTGGCGCCGAGGCTGGCAATGAACGGCATCGGCGCCAGTTCGCAAAGGACATTGAGTGCGTCGAGCACCCGTTCCCCGGAGGTGCCGGCCCGCGCCCGGGCCTGGGCCAGTTGTTCACTGGAGAAGCGTGTCGGGGCACACGCAGGCTGCAACGCTTCGACGACAACGGACAGACGTTCCATGGCTTGCTCTCCAACACCCGGGGCTTGAGGCCCTGACGGCGCGGGAGGCGAGTTCGGCGAGTGCCGGAACGTCTATCGCGCCATTACTCCCCGGTGAGCATTTGATCGTCGTCCGGTGCCATGACCTCCGACCGGTTTCGTCGGCGGTCCGCCAGCACCCAACTGCCATCGTACAACTGCAACGGGAAGCTCTCGGTCCTGCTCTGGCGTCGTTCGACGAACCCTTCGGACGGGCTCGCACCGGGTTTCGCTTCGCGCTGGATCCCCAGAAGGTCGCAGACAGCTCGGGCCAGTTCCGCCAGTGGAAACGGTTTGAACAGGATGTGACTGACCCCCAGTTGCCGCGCCCGCTCACAGACTTCAGCGGTCGGGTGACCCGTTATCAGCACGAAATGACACGTCCTGTTCTGGCGGACCGCGTCGAGCACCTCGAACCCTTCCATATCGGGCAAGCGGTAATCGAACACCAGCACGTCGGGAGCGAAGGTCTCGGCCTGGCCGATTCCGTCTGCGCCGTCATGTGCAATCCGGACATCCAGCCCTTGCGCCGACAGATAATCCTGAAGGTTCTGTGCAAGCAGCTGTTCGTCTTCGACAACCAGTACTTTGTTAACCAAGGTCTACTCCTTGCAGCGACAGATCCGGCCTTTTCAAATCAACTGCCCGATCCTGCTGGAGTGCGCCTCACAAGAGGTAACGCACACTTCATGCCAGGCCGAGTGCCGGTAAATTGATGTCTTCATGTCCTTGAATTTGATGACAATGCCCGCTCGTCCCGGTACCCCGTTCCCCAGAAACGGGGAAGCACCTGAATGGGCATCGAAGCCATTCCCCACTATTGGGGGGGAACCTTCAATCGTCGTCAATTCGTTCGATCCTGTTCTGCGCCCGCAATTGCGCGAGCACCTGGCGACGAGCCTGGACCTGTTGCTGTCGGGCACGCTGTACCCGGACTGTTGCAAGCCCCTGCATCTGTGGGACATCGGCTGCCTCCAAGTGGTTCTGCAAATAGATCAAATGCCAGCCGAATGGCGAGCGAACGGCATCGCTGGCGAACGTTGCTCCCTCAATCACAGAGGCGCGCATCTGCATCAAGCGTAGACGCGCCGCCGCGTCTGTGGCGGCATCGGCGTCCGGCGCCACCCGAACCAGCAGATGCCGAGCCTGCAAGGTGTTGGCGCGGATCAACGCGGCGAACATCTGCTGCGCCGCCAGTTCACGTCGGGTGTATTCGGTGAACGAAGCTTCGTCGAACCCCGCATCCTGCAAACGCCGCAGGAAGTTGTCTCTGCCGCCGATGGCCACGCGAATCTGTTCGACCTGTTGCTGCACTGCTTGATCATCCACCTTCAGGCCACGTTTTTGCGCCTCCTGCCACAGCAGTTCCTTGTCGATCAGCGTGTCCAGCGCGGCCTGGCGCAGCTGTTTATAGGCCTTGGGACTGCGGATGCTCGCGACGGCGCGGCCCCGGTCTTCCAGGTACTCGGCGAAAAACCGTTCCAGACGAAACTCGGAAATCACCTCGCCATTGACCCGCGCCGCCACCGGCTCCGTACTGGCGAACGCCATCGGCAGCCAGCACGCCAGCAACCACAACACGCTTTTGAGCATCATGATCCAGGCCTCCGTTCAGGGGCTCGCGAGAATCGGTTTGTAGGGCGCGACCAGATAGAAGCGCTGATCGGGCAAGTCCACGGTGACCACATGCGCCCCGCTCAAGCCCGATCGTCGTCCGGGGCCGAAGCTGAGGCGCTGGGTCAGGCCGGTGTCGAAGTCGTGCAGGCCTTCGAGGGCCGCCACCATTTTTTCGCGGCTGGCGTCGCGCCCGGCCTGCTTCATGGCTTCGCTGAACAGCAGCATCGAGGCATAGGCGCCGACTTGCAGCACCGCATGCTGCGCGCCGAGGCCCTGATGTTCGCGCAGCAGGGTCAGGGCCATGCGCCCGGCCTGAGTCCAGTCGCTAGGCACAAAGGGATAGGCCAGGAATACGCGCCGGGAAAAGCCCTCGGGCACTTGCAGCAGGTCGCCCGCCACCTGGCCCGACGTGGCGAACAGGTACGGCACCTGCCCGGCATGCTGCAACCCCGCCGCCAGCCGACTGAAACCACTGCCGCTGCCCAGGTAGAACACCGAGCGTGAGCCCAGCGGCAAGGCATCCGCTGCCGGGTCGTAGGCCTGCATTCGGACATTTTTCCAGCCGTGATCCTGCAAGTATTGCCCCAGCGCCTGCGCGGCCTGCACCTGGGTCGGGTCGTCGGGATAGGCGATCAGCGTCGGCCCTTGCAGCACTTTCAGGCTGGCGGTGGCGTAGTCGGCCAGGGCGATCAACTGCTCGCGCAATCCCGGCAGCGGTTCGAAAATCTGCGCACTGGCCTGCACCGAGCCCATCAAGGACAGCGTCCCGATCAGGGGCAGACCGGCCTGCTCCAGACGCGGTGCCAGTTCGCTATCCAGCGCCGGGGCCAGCGGGGCGATCAGCGCAAAGACCTTTTCGTCGACGATCAGTCGTTGCAGGGCCTGCTCGGCGCTGGCGCGATCCGGGCCGGGATCGACCACGGTCAGGCGCAGTTGCCGGCCATGAATGCCGCCCGCCTGATTGATCCGCGCCACGCTGCCGTTGAGCACCGCCGCCACCGTGGCGCCCTCCTCGGCCAGCGGCCCCTGGCTCGGCAGCAAAGTGCCCAAGTGCAAAGTCAGGTCATCGAGCCCCGGATCGCGATCATCGGCCAGGCGTTTGAGATAGGCAGTGAGGTTGCGCTGATCCTTCATCGACAGCAGAAAGCGCGGCATGCTCGGATCGAGCCGATTGTTGCCGGGGTCACGCCCCTCCTGAATCACCCGCGCCAGACTGCTGTCGGTGTAGGCCGGGTAGTTGCGGCCATTGATCTGTTGCTGACCGTGGAGGCTGGTCAGCCGCGACCAGTTCAGCTCCGGTGGACGCACGCCGCCTTCGGGTCGGCCGAGACCATCGGCACCGTGGCAGTTGGCGCACGGCAGGCTAGTGGCCGGCAGCAACACGTCCGCCGCACCGACCCGCGCCATGATCGCCTCGCCGCTGGCCGACAGGCCTTCGCGGTACAGGCGCTTGCCGGCGCTTTCCTCAGCGGTCAGCGGCAACGCGGCCGCGCCGAGGCTGGCGCCAGCGAGCAGGATCAAGGCGAGAACGCGGCGCAGGTTCATGGCGCGGACTCAGCGGCCGGCCACGGGCATTGTCAGCAGTTGCAAGCGCTGGGCAATGGCGGCGGCCGGGGCGTCGGGACGGATCTTGCTCCAGCGTTTGTTGGCGACATCGCCGACGATCAACTGGGTCGAGTGCTGCTCCGGCGTCGGCACGATCTGGCCGATGCGACCGAGCACCAGATCCATCTGCGCCTTGTCGCCGGTAAGGAAAAGCCAGTGAGGGTCATCGGCACCCTGCTTCAAGGTGTAAGCCTTGAGCACCGCCGGCGTGTCGCGCAGCGGATCACTGGTAAGGGAAATGAAAGTGATGCCGTCGGCCTTGTCGCCCAGCAGCTCGCGGACTTCCTTGAGCTTGCGGGTGATCAGCGGACAGGCATCGTTGCAACTGGTGAAGATCACGTTGAGCAGCACCACGCGATTCTGCAGCGCATCACTGTAAAAACGCTGGGTGACGCCGTGCTGATCCAGCAACGGCGTGTCGGTGAACCAGGTCTTTGCGTCGTGAGTGCCTCTGGCCGGCGCGGCGGCAACCGTCGCCGGGGCCTCGGGCGCGTGGCCTTCGTGGGCAAAGGCCACGTTGCCGAGAATCCAGAAGCACACAGTCAGGCTGATCCAGTCGAGCATTCTCATGGCTGTTGCTCCATGGCAATCGCGGTGTGTTTGGCGTGGGTGCGCAGGCCGCTGAGTTTTTCCACTTCCTTGGCCAGCAACGCCGGGTCGGTGAAACCGTAGTAGCGCATCCAGTGGCGGCTGTTGCCGTCACCGACGAGGATCAGCGGCTGATGGTTCTTGAAGTCACCGCTGAAACTGCCGAGGCCCTTGAGCGTGGCGCTGATCGACTGCGGCGAACCGGTCAGCCAGCTCCAGCCCGGCCCACGCTGGAAAGAGCGGGCGTAATCCAGCAGGCGTTTCGGGTCGTCGCGCTGCGGGTCGATGCTGATCGACACCAGTTGCACTTCGCCGCCGACCCGCGAACCCAGCTGTTTCTGCACCTTGCCCATGATCGACGAGACCACCGGACAAACCGTGGTGCAACTGGTGTAGATGAAACTCATGACGACGATTTTGTTGTGCACCAGATCCTGTTCCAGGCGCACGGTCTTGCCGTTCTGGTCGAGCAGCGGCACGTCGACGAATTTGACCTGGGTGTGTTCCTGGGTGCTGGCGGCCGGTGCCTTGTGCCCCGCGTGTTCGTCCGCCGAATGGGCTCGGGCCTGATGAATGCCAGCGGCCAACAGACACAAGGTCAGCAGGCCGGATGATGCGAATCGGTTCATGGCGTTGTCCTCGTCACTGAGTCTGACCGGGCAGCACCCGGACACTGGCAAATGTCTTGTCGTCGAAACCGGCGCCCAGCGATGCTGCGCGCACATGCAGGTACCAGGCGCCGCTACGGTCGAGGGTCACCGGGGCTTCGTACACACCGTCGGCGACTTCCAGCGCCGCGACTTCACGGGGCCGCGATGTCGGCGCGAGGAAGTAGCGCAACTGCACGTCTTTCACGCCGCTGCGCTGCACCTTTTGCTTGCCTTCAACGATGCGGAACCGCACCACGTACGGGTCGTTCAGCGCCACGGCGGTCTTGCCCGGCAGGAACTCGACTTTCGGCGGGCCGACGTGTTTTTCAGCCGCGCCGTCGGGCTCCACCTGCGCGCTGAAGCAATGAATGATGTTCGGTTGATTGAGCAGGAACGCCACGTCGAAACGCCCCGCCGCCGGCAGTTTCACCCGGGCGCTGTACAGGCCCGGCGACACCTCGCGCAGGCTGCGGTCGACAACCATCGCCGCACGCGCCACCTGCCCGCGATTGGGGTAACCGGACATCGGCGCGTTCATGCCTTCGGCGTAGAAATAGGTGGTGTTGTCCACCGGGTTGACCACGAACACCGCGTTGTCATCCCGCGACACGGCAAGGCTCGACGCCAGCGGCAAATCCCCGGCCAGCCGTGGCGGCTGCGGCCCGGCCTCGAAACCCTGGCTGATCGGCTGCCGTCCTTCGCCGAGCGACGCCAGATTGATCATGGTGACTTTCGGCGAGGCCAGGCCGCGCACGTAGGCGTAGGCCTTGGTGAACACCACTTGATAGGGTTCGGCCGAGACTTCCAGATCATGGATCGCTGAATCATTGGCCGCATCGATGACGGTGGCGCGATTCTCTACCGTGTTCAACACCACACCGAAGCGACCATCGGCGCTGAACCCCATCGGGCCAAGGCCCTGTTGCAGCTTGATCACCCGCCGCACGGCGCGGCTGTTGCTGTCGATCACCGTGACGGTGCCGTCCTTGCCATCGGCCACATATACCGCCCCGGACAGCGGCGAATACGCCACCGACAACGGGCTGGAGCCGGTTTTGATCTGTTGCAGGAGGCTCAGGCTGGCGATGTCGATGACGCTCAACGTGCCGTCGTCGCGGTTGCTGACGAAGGCAAAGCGGCTGTCCTTGCTGAAAGTGATTTCGTGGTGGCCACGACCAGTCGCCAAGTGTTTGAGCGGTTTCAAGCTTTGCGCGTCGATCACGGTGATACCGGACTCTTCGGCCTTCGCCGCGTTGTTGCCGACCCACAGCAGGCGCTCGTCCGGTTGCAATACCACCCGCACCGGTTGGCTGCCGGCGGCCACCGAGTCGAGGACTTTGAATTGCTCGCTGTCGATCACCGCCACCTCCCCTGCTGTCGGCATCGACACGAACACCCGTTTGTTGTCCCTGGGCGTGACCCAATCCATCGGCGGCTGCTTGAGTTCGATCCGCGCCAACGTACTGGTGATGCCGCCGACCGAGACCGACGGATCAATCACCGAAACGCTGGCATCGCGGTTCATCACCAGCAGGAAGTAGCTGTTGAGATCGAGTAGCGGCCGCGCGCCGATGTTGGATTTGAGGAACGTCCCGACCCGGGATTTGCAGCTCTTGTCGCGGCCCTGGGCCTGGTCGGCGGCAACGGTTTCGGGATCGATCCACGCTCCCGGCGCCACACCGGACAGCGGCTGGCCGGAGGCGCCATCGCTGACGCGAAACTGCACGTCGGCGAACTCGCCTTCACGCAATTTGCCGTCGCGAGCCAGCGGTTGCAGGTTGAATGCAATCGACACGCCGTCGCGGGTCAGCACCTGCCCGGGCCCGGTTTGCGCCAGGGCAATCTCGCTCAGCGTGAGCAACGCCCCGGCCATCGCCAGCAGGCAGACACCGATGATGTTGATGATCCTGTTCATGTCGCTCTCCCCTCGACTGCATTTCCGCTATTGGCCCTGAGGTGCCGGCTCGGGCTCATTGGTCACCCGCAACAACCCCCACAACCCCGCCGTGTTGCCGAACGAGGCGTTGTCGCGGAACAGGTAATCCCCCGCTATCGCGTTGGCACCGCCGGCGCTCGGCAACATGAAGCTGAAGTGCGCCGCCGGCAGCACGCTCTCGCGGGCGCCGATGTACATCGACATCGGGTTGTAGCCGAACTTCACCGAACCCACGCCGGGGGTGTTCATCGGGTAGCCGCCGACATCGCTCTTCTCCGACTGGAACGGATTGACCGACCACAGATGCCCGTCGAGCTGGAAGGTCGAGCCACGGCTGCCACCGGTCGGCATCAGGATGTGGGTGCGGAACGGCTGCCCCGGTCTGGCGTAGAACACCGGGGTCTGTGGATCGCCGCCGACCAGCGCGTTGCTGTACGCCATGTGTGCGTTCGGCACGTCGCCGTAACCGTGGCCGTCGGCACGGCCGAACGGTGCATCCGGCGCCAGGCCGAAGCGGTACCACATCGGTTCGGCCTTGTAGTTGATGGCCATGCCGGCGTTGTCCTTCGGATCGTTCGGCACGCCCATGCCTTCGGAGGCAATGCCCTCCACCGGCCGACCATTGGCCCAGCGCAGGTTCAGGGCACGCTGCCAGACCATCGCAAAATCGCGATAAGCCGTTTGCCCCGCCGCCGTCACCGTGGCGCTGACCTTGCGTGCATCGTCGACCCAGGTGGCGCCCGCCGGCAGGATGCTCATCGCCCCGCCCAGGCCTTTTTGCGGTTGTTTGATCACGTCCGCCGGGGTGAAGTTGAGGCCGCCGAACTCCACGGCTGTGGCGTTGATGTTGTCGACGCTGCGCCCCAGTTGGGTGATCGGTTTGCCTTCGCGCTCCAGGTGCCCGGCGTAGTACTGATAGGTACGGGTCGGGTACGCACCGGTGCTTCCGGCACGCGGTGGCACGGTCTGGATCGGGTTGGCGCCGACGTTCACACCGTCCGACTTGGTGATGTCGTAGGCCAGCAATTGTGCGTGCAGTCCGACGTGGCTGGACGGCCGCAGCAGGTTGTTGTTGAAGGTGGTCGAGCCATCACCACCGTTGCGATCACGCTTGACCAGGCCTTGCAGGATGGCGGTCTGCGCCAGATCGGGCATCACGCTTGGCAGGCGGTTTTCCAGGGTGATGTTGATGCAGTCCCCGGCAGCAGCGCGCAGCACCAGCGGCTCGACCGGAATGCCGGGTTTGAGCTTGCCGGTGGCTGGATCGAGATCCGCCTTGCGCACATAAAGGATCGCGGTCGGGTCATGGATCGGCCCGCTCTGACCGCCGATGGTGATGGTTTCGCCATCCTCTGGATCGCTCACCGTCACCTGCGGAATGCTCACCGGCCGCGAATTGAACACCAGCGTGCCGCCCGCCGGATTCAACGGCCCGCCAACATGCTGGCCGAGCCCGGCCGAGTCGCCGATGGTCAGCCCCAGCGGGTTGCGCAGGATGTCGTTGGCCAGCGCCGCGACCACTTCATAATTGCGCTGCACGGTGGGTCGGGTGCCGATGCCGTTGGGGTTGGCGCTGATCCGTGGGCAACTGCCTTCGAACGCCACGGTGTTGCGCATGCCGGTGGGTTTCGGGTTGTTCGGCAGCGCGAACAGGTCGTTGCGTTGCGCGGTGTAGTTGCGCATCACGCCCCAGATGCCGTTCCAGTAGCCTTCGATCGAGGCGTCCATTGAGTACAGATAATCCCCGGTGGTCGCCGCCGAACTCGACAGCATCGACACCGGCGCGATGAAGCCCATCTGCTCGGAGATCCCGACCATCTGCGAAGCGCGCCACCCGGAGTTGGAACTGTTGCCGAACCCGGAGCCGCTCTGCAGCCACTTCACGCCGTGCAGGGTGACGTTGTGCTCTTCCTCGTGGCCGCCGGCATGCACCCGCAACCGCACGTTATCGCCGGTGTAGGTGCGCAGCATCGGCGTGAACGGATCGCCCGGTTCGGCGCCACCCTTGTTGATGTGCGGCGGAAACTGCGTGGTGCCGCCAGTAGGCCCGGTGGCCGAACTGATCTGGTTCGGTGCCAGGTTCAGCGCCTGGATCGCCCGATCGGTGCGGCTCTGCATGGCGTACGCCAGGTCACCGCCGAGGCCGTCGGCCTGCATGCCGCGCTTGCCGTCCGGGCCGACCTTGTTCGGGTCGAACACCCGCAGGCCCAGCGGTTCGTTACGGTAGTTGACGACGAACATGCCGGGGTCATCCACGGAAATCGCCTGTGGGCACGGCCGGCTCGGGCAGCCCGGTTTGATCCCACCGCGCGCCTCGACCACCGCTTCGAGCAGGTTGCCGGCGTTGTTGCGCACCGGCGGGTTGATCGCAAAGCGGAAGCTGTCGGCCGTGGCCGGGAACGCTTGCGCATTCGGGATGCCGTTCGGGCCGGCGCCCACATACACCCCGGCTTCATAGGCGTGCTGGAAGTCGCTGTACTCCAGGAAGAACTCGCGGAAGCTGTCGTTCAAACCGTCGCCGTCGAGGTCGCCGGTGTTGATCACCGCTTGCCACGACGTCGGCCCGCCGTCCTGCCGCGCGCCGCTGTACAGAGGCTCGCCGGTTTCGGCGTGGAACCAGGTGGAACCGGCCGGTTCAGCCAATACGGTGGCGTAGAGGCCGATCTGTTGGTGCGTCGATGGGCCGAGATGGTCGTGAGTGAAAATCGTGCCGAGGCCGCGATCCACGCCTTTGCTGTTGATCACCGGATCGACGAACCAGCGCTGCATCGCCGTGCGCGCGCCCATCCAGTCGCTGCGCCCGTACTGGCCGAAAAACGGATGCGCCTTGGCTTTCGGGCAGGCCGGGGTGCCATCACGCGGGTCGGTGCCGGCGCACTGGTTGAACTCGCGGATCGCGTGCACACGCTCTTGCACAGCGCCTGGGGAAAGTACGCCGTCTTCATAGTTCCAGCCGTTGGAGGAACCGTCCGCCGCCGTCAGGTCCCACTTCGGCAGGTGAATGTGCTGGCCGATCACGTCGGTCGGGGTGCGCACCTGATAGTCGTCCATCTCGTAGACGGCCGGCACCAGGTTGGTTTGCTGGTATTGCACGCAGTCGAAGGTGTTCATGCGCATCACCAGCGGCTCTGGCGGACGCTGCTTGGTGATCACCGGCCAGGCGTCTTCCCACAGCGCCAGAATCCGGGCCTGCGGGAAGTGATAACCGACCTTGTTGTACACCGCGTCGAACTGAATGTTGGCGGCTTTGTAGACCCGTGGCCGGTCGGCGGTGAAAGCCGAGGCGCCGACGAAGGACATGCCATCGAGACGCTCGCCGCTGTTGAATTCGCCTGTACCGGCGCTGCTGGTCAGGCGTTTTTGCCGATCGTCCATGCACGGTTCGTAGTACGGCGCGCCGGCAATCGGCAAGGCGCCATTGGTGCGGAAGGCCTTGGCCACCACTTGATTGCCGGGCAGCAAGGCGAAGCTTGGGTGATCCTTTTTCGCGTGGAAAGCCATCGCCGCCTGTTCGACTTCGGTGCCCTCTTCGGGCAGATAAATCGGTTTGGCGCGGGTGACTTCCTTGGAGAAATCCAGCGACGTGGTCACGGTGAGCGCTTCGCCGCCAGCAGACTTTCCGTCCAGTGCATGACGCGGCAAACCACCGTCCCAGCCGCCGGATTGCGTCGGGTCGAGGTTGGCCCACAGCGCCTTGCCGCTGGCTTTGAGCGATTGCGCGGTGGCGGCGTCGAGCATGTCCAGCGGTGGAGTCGGCGGACGTTGCCCGACCGAACTTTCCATGCCGCCGATCCAGAACGGATAGCCAGGGTTTTTCAGGCTGCCGTCGGCGTTGCGGTTGGCTTCGCTGCGATCCACCAGGGCCAGAGAACCAACAGCCTGAGCGCCAGCGTTGCCGCCGTGGTGTTCATCGTCGCCCTCTTCTTCCTCATCGTCGTCATCGCTGGCGGCAACCATCGTTTCGCCGATTTTCGGCACAACCACAACCTTGCCCGGCATCGGCGCCATGGCTTTGCCCGGCAGCGGCACGATGGCGGGGATTGGCGTGCCGGCAATGATTTCGCCATCGGGCAAGGCGCGAGCACCCGCGGCCGGTTTACCGCTGCGCAGTGCATAGGGTTCGCTGTGGTAACTGTCGGCACCCTGCTGGGAAACCTCCAGTCGGGTGCCCTCTTCAAACACATCGTGCACCCGCCACATGGCCCACATGCCCTGGGCAAAGTGCGGATAGAAGTGGCAATGGTAGATCGCATCGCCCGCCACCCGGTTGCGATTGCCCGAGCCGCCATTGGCGATTTCATAGGTGTAGCCAGCCCCCGGCCCGATGCCCTGAGCGTCGACGTAATCGGAGTTGTCATCGTTGGGATTGAACAGCCACTGGTGACCGTGCAAGTGGAAGATGTGGTGCTCGTAACCGTTATGGGTGTTGCGGAATTTGACGAAGTCACCGATGTAGCTGTGGGCGACGTTCGATGGCTCAGACGGATACAGGGCCATGGTGGCTTTCACGCCGACCTGATCGGCACGTGGCGTCTGGCCGGGGGCGATGTTCTCAAGCCCGGTGTTGGCCGGCACGTCCACCAGCATCGCCACGTCGCCGACGGTGTGCGAGCTGAGGAAGAATTCTTCGTAGGCGCAGGACAGGCAATCGTGCATCGGCCCCACGCCCAAACGGTTGGCGATTACTTCGGCACCCATGCCGCCGGCACCGTAGTTGATCATGAACGAGTCGCGGGTCGGCTCCAGCACATGGCCCATCACCGGGTCGGCAAAGTACGCCGGGAACGCCTGGGTGACGGCGGTTTCGTCCTGGAACTGCGCGGCGAAATCGCGGAACGGCTCCAGCCGGTTGGGCAACGCCGGGTTGCGTTTGCCCACCGATTCCAGTGGATAGGTGATCGGCGGAAAGCTGCCGTCGGGGTTGCTGCCCATGACGATGGCGTCGCTTTCGCTGGAGATGATTTCGCTGCCGTCGACCATGCTGATGATTGGCATGCCGGCCTTGCCTTCGCGCAGCCACGGCTCGCGCTGCGGGTAACGAGCCTGGTAATCGACGATGGGATGTCCGGCGGGGGTGCGGCCAGTGCTGGCCAGGCGCATGTCTTCTTCAGTGAGGGTATTGCGGTAAGTGCGGCCGCCCTTGGGCACGACCACCACTTGGGCAAACAGACCATTGGCATTGTTGCCGGCCGCGCCCTCCCCGCCGAACGTCGCGCCACGGCTGCTGACATCGAACGCCCCTTCGCGCTCCGCGTATAACAGATAGGAACGGCTGGCACCGGGGGCGACCAGACTGTTGGCGTTGCGCCCGGTGAACGAGGCGATGTCATCGATGCTGTTCACCGCTTGCAGGCCGTTGACCTGGAAACCGACATGCCGGTCGGCGACTTGCTCGTCGGCCTTGAAGGCTTCGCCGACGTTGGCGTTTTCCTCTTCACCCTCAGGCTCGGAGTGATGGTTCGGGTTGGCCTGATACGCCAGCAGGTTTTGCAGGTTGATCGTCAGGCAGTCCCCCGCCGCCACGCGCAGCACCAGCGGCCGTGGACGCTTGTCCGGGCGCAGCGACACTTTGCCCGGCACCGCCGAACCGCCCTGTGCCAGTGACCGGTCATGGTCATCGACCACGTCGCGGCGCAAGGCGAACATCATGCCGTTGACGTTCTGCGCACCGAGGCGGTTGAACATCAGCGGCTGATCGAAGGCCACGACGTTGGCCACCAGATTGCGTTCGCAGCGCACGGCGGCGCTGGCCAGTTCGACGCTGAGCATCGAGGCCAGCAACAGCAGCCAGTTCAACAGGGACGGTGCGTGGTGAATGCCAACCATGATCGGAAACCTCGTAGTGGGTGCTCACAGGGAATGATTCTCGACAAAGCCCTCGGAGCAATCCGCATGCCACAAAAAATCGTGTTGCTGTTCAATCAGTTACAGAAATCATTTGAGAATCCGGGGGATTTTCCCCACCCGTTTCCCCGTTTTTCCGACCCGGCGGATTTACCCCGAAAGTGGGGAAAACCGGGTTGAAGCTTTACAACGGCGCGTCCGCCGCCAGCCCCTGCAAACGCCGGTACTGGCGCAGGACGCTGGGGACATAACGCTGTGTTTCGGCAAACGGCGGGATCACCCGTCCACGGCTGAGCACCGCGTCGGGGCCGGCGTTGTAGGCCGCCACGGCGAGCGCGATATCGTTGTCGAACAGGGTCATCAGGCGCTTGAGATACCGGGCCCCACCCTGGATGTTGGCCTTGGGGTCGTAGACGTCGGTCACCCCCAATTCCCGGGCGGTGTCGGGCATCAGTTGCATCAGCCCGCCGGCGCCTTTGGGCGAGGTGGCGCCGGGGTTGTAGTTCGACTCGGCGTTGATCACCGCGTGCAGCAAGGCTTCGGGCAAGTGATTGGCCGTGGCCGCCGCCGACACCAGTTCCGCGTAGGGCTGGTTGGCGATCAGTTGCGGTTGCCGGTCAAGGCTGACCACGGGCATTTGTGCCTCGTGAATCACCCGTTCGTAGGTGCGTCCGGGGCGGTGGACGTTGGACAGCACATAGCTGCCCTTGGCGTCCACGGAGACAAACACATCGGCCTCGGCGATGCCGGTCAACAGCATGCAGCCAAGCAGTCCTGCGCAGATTGGATTGAGCATTGGGCCTCCCCTGACAGGCCCCGAAAAATTGGGGGAAATGCCCCACTGACCTGTCGTGAATCAGCCGTACGCAAGCACTGTGCCGACTCTCGAGAAGCCCGTATTTCAAGGGCTTCAGCCCGCACGCAGGATTTATCGGGGGCTGAGCATGGCAATTGCATAAGCCCTCAGGCGACTCGGCTGCCACTCACCGGAGGTCATCATGAAGCTGCATGTTCGTCCGCGCACCCAACAGGGTTTCACCCTGCTTGAATTGCTCGTGGTGCTGGTGGTGCTCGGCCTGTTGGCCGGGATCGTCGCGCCCAAATATTTCGCCCAGCTGGGGCGCTCCGAAGTGAAAGTCGCCAAGGCGCAGATCGAAGGCCTGGGCAAGGCACTGGACTTGTATCGGCTGGAAGTCGGCCACTACCCGTCCACCGAACAAGGCTTGCAGGCGCTGGTCACCGCGCCGAGCGACGAGGCGAAATGGACCGGCCCGTACTTGCAGAAAAAACTGCCGCAGGACCCATGGGGCCGTAACTACACCTACCGCTACCCCGGTGAAAACGCCGAGTACGACTTGCTGTCGATGGGCAAGGACGGCCAGCCCGGTGGTGAAGGCGAAAACGCCGAAGTCACCAACTGGCAATGAGCGGAGCACACGGCATGCGTTTTCATCTGAAGGCAGTGGGCAAGGCCGGCGTGGTGTCGCTGAACATCGAGGCGCCCGGTCACAGCGAAGCACGGCGCATCGCCGAGGATCAGGGCTTGCGCGTGGTCAGCCTGCACGCCGAGCGTCACTGGCGTTCGTTGCGCCTGAGCCAACGCGAAACCTTCAACCTGGTGCTGTTCAGCCAGGAGCTGACCACGCTGCTCAACGCCGGCCTGCCGTTGATCGATGCACTGGAAAGCCTGGCGGAAAAAGAAACCGCGCCCGCCGCCCGAAAAACCCTGACTGAGCTGGTGCGGCTGCTGTACGAAGGCAAATCGTTCTCCCAGGCGTTGGCCCAGTTGTCGGCGGTTTTCCCGCCGCTGTACGTGGCGCTGGTGCAGTCCAGCGAGAAGACCGGCGCGGTCGGCGATGCGCTGGGTCGTTATGTCAGCTATCGCCAGCGCATGGACGAGGTGCGTCAGAAGATCGTCAGCGCCTCGATCTACCCCTTGCTGTTGCTGGTGGTCGGCGGTGGCGTGGTGCTGTTTTTGATGGGCTACGTGGTGCCGCGCTTCAGCCTGGTGTTCGAAGGACTGGGCTCGAACCTGCCGTGGCTGTCGCAGATTCTGATGAGCAGCGGGATGTTTTTGCACGCACATCAGGGTGAGTTTTTCGGGATTCTGGCGGCGATCATCACCACCCTCGCCGTGTTGCAGAAACAACCGGCGTTTCGCCGTGGGCTGGATCGACTGGTGGAAAAACTCCCCGCCGTGCACCAGCGGATCTTCATGTATGAGCTGGCGCGGTTTTACCGATCACTGGGGATTCTGCTGCAAGGCGGGATTCCGCTGGTGACCGCCATGGGCATGGTCCGCGGCCTGCTCACCGTGGCCTCACAGGCGCGTTTGGACCAGGCCTGCGAACGAGTGCGCGAAGGACAGTCATTGTCCACCGCGCTGGAGCTCAATCGGCTGGTGACGCCCGTGTCCCTGCGCCTGCTGCGCGCCGGCGAGCAGTCCGGCAACCTCGGGCAAATGATGGAACGCAGCGCCGACTTCTACGACGAGGAAATCAGCCGCTGGATCGAGTGGTTCGTGCGGCTGTTCGAACCGCTGCTCATGACCTTCATCGGCCTGCTGATCGGGGTGATCGTGATCCTGATGTACATCCCGATCTTCGAACTCGCTTCAAGCATTCACTGACCCCGGGAACGGGTCGACTCAAGCGCAACACCGCACATCCAGGTTCCCAATCAAGACAACAAAGACGGAGAACGATATGCACATTCAAAAGCTCATGCTCGCAATGGCCATCGGCGCAGTCCTGTCGGCGTCTACCGTATTGATCCCGGACAACCTGTCCGGGGTGTCCAGCGTTCAGGCCAAGGAAGGTGGCAGTGGGGGTGGAGGAAGCGGTGGTGGGGGGGGCGGTGGTGGCAACGGAGGGGGCGGTAGCGGCGGAGGGGGCGGCGGCAACGGTGGCAGTGGCGGTGGCGGCAATGGCGGCAATGGCGGTAGCCACGGTGGCAGCGGCAGTGGAGGCAACAGTGGCAGCGGCGGCGGTGGAAACAGTGGCCACAGCGGCAGCGACCATGGTTCGGGCCATTCCGGCGACAGCGCCTCTTCAGGACGCAACGGCACCCACGCCGAGGCTGGGGACGATCACGGCGTTCATCGGGCCGGAGAAATCGGCGATGACCATGGGGTTCATCGTGCAGGCGAAATCGGTGATGACCACGGCGTACACCGCGCGGGCGAAATCGGTGACGACCATGGCGTACATGCCGCAGGCGAACCCGGCGATGATCGCGGGGTTCACGTTGGCGGCGAGCCAGGCGATGACAAGCGCGCCAACTGAGCAACGCTGAAGATTGTGCGAGCGGCTGGGGCTACAACACCCCCTGACGCTGATCCAGCCGCTCGCGCAAAAACTCGATCAACGCCTGCACCGGCCGCGATGCCTGACGATGCTGCGGATACACCGCCGACAGGATCAACGGCTCCGGACGCAAATCATCCAGCACCGGCACCAGGCGCCCATCCTTCAGCGCGGCCCCGACAATGAACGTCGGCAAGTAGGTAATCCCCATCCCCGCCACCGCTGCATCCCGCAGCAACTCGCCGTTGTTGACCCGCATCCGCCCGGTGACATTCACCAGCTGCGGCTTGCCCTGCCCCGCATTGAACCGCCACTGCACCGAACGCCCGTGGCCGTAAGGCAGGCAATCGTGGTTGAGCAGATCCTCTGGTTTGACCGGTGTGCCGCGCTCGGCCAGATACGCAGGGCTGGCGCAGTACACCCGCTCGATGGCGGCGATGCGTCGCGCGATCAGGGTCGAGTCTTCCAGCACGCCGATGCGCAACGCCAGGTCGTAACCCTCGCCGAGCAAGTCCACCGGGCGGTCACTCAGATCAACCTCCACCGTGACTTCGCGATAACGCTGCAAGAACAGCGGCAGCAGACACCCCAGATGCGCCACCGCAAACGACAGCGGCGCGCTGACGCGAATCGTCCCGCGCGGTTCGGCGGTCTGCCCGGCGATGCCCTGCTCCACTTGTTCAACTTCGCTTAACAGCCGCAGCGCCGACTCGTAATAGCTCTGGCCCAGTGGCGTCACGTCCAGGCGCCGGGTCGAACGGTTGAGCAGACGCACGCCGAGGCGTTCCTCCAGCTGCATCAACCGACGGCTGACGAACTGCTTGGACAGGCCCAACTGATCGGCCGCCGCCGTGAAGCTGCCGGAGTCCATCACCTGGCAAAAAATACGCATGTCTTCGAACGGGTTCATTGTCACTCTCTGGTTGACAGTTAAACGCTTTATAGCCGCTTTTTCACTTTCCGGCACCTCATTAATCTGTGCTCACGGTGTTGCTGAGGCCTGAAGCCCAGCGCCACAGCAGCCCGATCCCAAGGCATACAAAAACTCGAACGACTTAAAAAGGAATTGCACATGAACATCAAGAAAACCCTCGCCGCTTCCCTCCTCGCCCTGTCCATCGGCAACGCGTTCGCCGCCGAAGGCACTGGCGTCGAACACACCACCCAGGCCTTCCTCGACGCCCTCGCCGCAGGCGGTGGCAAACCGCTGGAGCAACTGAGCCCGAAAGACGCCCGTGCGGTGCTGACCGGCGCCCAGGCTTCGGTGAAGGTTGACCTGTCGGGCGTTGAAGTCAGCGACAAGGCAATCAAGGTCGATGGCCAGACGATCAACCTGAAAGTGGTGCGCCCGGCCAAGGTCAAGGGCGAACTGCCGGTGTTCATGTTCTTCCACGGTGGCGGCTGGGTGCTGGGCGACTTCCCGACGCACCAACGGCTGATTCGTGATCTGGTGGTGGGCTCTGGCGCGGTTGCGGTGTACGTCGATTACACGCCGTCGCCGGAAGCGCAGTACCCGACCGCGATCAATCAGGCCTACGCCGCAACGAAATGGGTGGCCGAGCACGGCAAGGACATCGGTGTCGACGGCAAGCGTCTGGCGGTGGCCGGCAACAGCGTCGGCGGCAACATGGCGGCGGTCGTGGCGTTGATGGCCAAGGAACAGAAAACCCCGGCCCTGCGCTTCCAGTTGCTGATGTGGCCTGTGACCAACGCCGGGTTCGATAACGGCTCGTACCAGCAGTTCGCCGAGGGCCACTTCCTGACCAAGGGCATGATGCAGTGGTTCTGGGACAACTACACCACCAACCCGGCCGAGCGTGCGCAGATCCATGCCTCGCCGCTCAATGCCAGCAGCGAACAGCTCAAGGGCCTGCCCGCCGCGCTGGTGCAGACCGCCGAGTTCGACGTGCTGCGTGACGAAGGCGAAGGCTACGCCCGCCACCTCGACGCGGCCGGTGTGCCGGTGACCTCGGTGCGCTACAACGGGATGATTCATGACTTCGGCCTGCTCAATCCGCTGAATCAGATTCCGGAAGTAAAAGCCGCCGTGCGCCAGGCCGCGGCGGAACTCAAGACCCATCTGAACTGAGTCCAGCCACTCGCCACACCTTCGGGTGTGGCGTTTTCTTTTGTGCCCGCCGGAGTTCACCTCATGAGCGTTTTTTCTGCCCACCTGCTGTCCTGGAGTGCCCTGCTGCTGGTGCTCGACGCCCTGCTCTGGCACCTCGCGCCGTTCAAGCATCGCGCGCAACGGGTCGGTATGCGGCTGGTGCTGTTTCTGGCCTTCAGCGCGCTGATCATCAATGCCGGCGTCAGCCCGTTGCAGGCGCCAGTCTTTGCCGATGATCAGGTAGCGCAACTGGGCGCGACGGCGCTGGGAATTTTCTGGTGGCTGTATGCCGCGCGGGCACTGACCGAAGTGATCGGCCTGATTCTGATGCGCCGCATCGGTCACAGCGGCCGGTTGTTGCAGGACGTGATCGGTGCGCTGGTGTTTCTGGTGGCCATCGTCGCGGCCGCCGGTTATGTGCTGGAGCTGCCGGTGAAAGGCCTGCTCGCCACTTCCGGGGTGTTCGCCATCGTGGTCGGTCTGGCGCTGCAAAGCACCTTGAGCGACGTGTTCTCGGGCATCGTGCTCAACACCACCAAGCCGTATCAGGTCGACGATTTCGTGGTGATCGACGGCGTCGAAGGCAAAGTGCTCGACATCGACTGGCGCGCCACGCACCTGCTGACCAGCGCCGGCACCCTGGCCGTGGTGCCGAACTCGATGGCGGCCAAGGCCAAGATCGTCAACCTCAGCCGCCCGAACAACCTGCACGGCGTGTCGATCAGCATCAAGGTGCCGAACCACATTCGCCCACGCCGGGTACTCGACGCCCTCGACCGCACGCTGCAAGGCAGCAGCAGTCTGTTGCTGACGCCTGCGCCGAAAGCGGTGCTCAAAGAGGCCGGCGAAGAGATGTCGGAATACGTGGCCAGCGGTTTTATCGCCGAGCTGGGCAAAAAGGCTGAAGTGCGCAATCAACTGTTCGACCTCGCCCATCGTCATCTCGAAGCGGCCGGTATTTCGCGGCACCCGGACGGCGTGATCGAACCTTCGACCCGCGCCCGCGCCTTGCTCGATGAAGTGAAAATCTTCCGCTCGCTCAGCCATGAAGAACGCGATCGCCTCGCCGAATCGATGGTCGCGCAGCAGTACAGCGCCGGGCAGGTTGTGCTGGATCTGAATGAAGTGCCGGACAAGCTGTTCGTGATTGCCACCGGCGTGGTCAGCGCCAGCGTGCCGGACGGCAATGGTTTCACCGAAGCCGGGCGCATGGGGCCGAGTGAGGTCATGGGTGAACAGAGCATTCTGGCCGATACGCCTTCGCAGGCAACGTTTACGGCGTTGACGTCTTCGATCATTTATCGGCTCGACAAGAACCTGACCCGCCAGTGCATGGAACAGCGCGGCGAAGTCGGCCAAGCGTTGAACAAGTTGCAGGCAGTGCGGCAGCAGAACAGTCGGCTGGAGTTGATGGCCCAGCCTTTGCCGGTTCGCAAGGGTGGGTTTCTGGGGTGGCTGCAAAAGCGCTGAGCCCTTTGCGACAGACAAAAAAATGCCCGCTCTTCAGCGGGCATTTTTCTTCAACCCATTACTTGGCAGTGAACTTGGTGTAGCTGTTGATCAGGTTGCGGTAGTTCGGCAGGCGATTCGACAGCAGATTCGCCAAACCTTCCATGTCGTTGCGCCAGTCGCCCTGCAGCTCGCAAGCCACGGAGAACCAGTTCAACAGCTGAGCACCGGCCGCCGACATGCGCGCCCACGCTGCTTGCTGCACGGTTTCGTTGAAGGTGCCGGACGAGTCGGTCACCACAAACACTTCAAAACCTTCAGCCAGCGCCGACAGGGTCGGGAACGCCACGCAGACGTCAGTCACCACACCGGCGATGATCAGTTGCTTGCGGCCGGTGGCCTTGATGGCCTTGACGAAGTCTTCGTTGTCCCAGGCGTTGATCTGGCCTGGACGCTGAATGAACGGCGCGTCCGGGAATTGTTCGCGCAGTTCAGGCACGATCGGGCCGTTCGGACCGGCGTCGAAACTGGTGGTGAGGATGGTTGGCAGTTTGAAGAACTTGGCGATGTCGCCCAGCGCCAGCACGTTGTTCTTGAACTCGTTCGGCGAGAAATCCTGCACCAGCGAGATCAGGCCGGTCTGGTGGTCGACCAGCAGGACCACGGCATCGTCTTTGTTCAGGCGCTTGTAAGGAACGTTGCTCATTTGAAACTCCTCGGGTGGTGGTGAGGTGAAGCGCCGACCCCGGTGGCCGACGCTTTATTGCAAGACTCAGAAAGCGAAGCAGGAGCAACCGAACGCGCCCCAGAAACCGGCGAAATCGCTGACCGGCGCATTCGACATCCGGGCTTTTTCATGGCTGTGGGTATGCACGGCGCACGGGCCGCTGCACTGGTGCACCTGCGCCTGCAACGGCGAATTCGGGCGCCAGTGGCCCGGGACTTTCACCACTGGCGACCAGTCCGGCAGCACCGGCAATGCACGTGGGCCTAGGTCTTCGAAGTCGCCGGCGGAATAAACGATCTTGCCGCCGACCACGGTCAGTACCGACTCGATCCACTTGATCGCCTCTTCCTCGACATGGAAGAAGTCCGCGCTCAGCGCTGCCAGATCCGCCAGTTGACCGACCTTGATCTGGCCCTTGTTGCCCTGCTCGGACGAGAACCAGGCGCTGCCGTGGGTAAACAGTTCCAGCGCGGTGGCGCGCGGCAAACCCTCTTCATACAGCGCCAGACCGCCCACGGTGCGACCGCTGACCATCCAGTACAGCGAAGTCCACGGGTTGTAACTGGACACCCGCGTGGCATCGGTACCCGCGCCGACCGGTACGCCTTCGGCGAGCATGCGTTTGATCGGTGGCGTGGCTTCGGCGGCCTGTTTGCCGTAACGGTCGACGAAGTACTCACCCTGGAACGCCATGCGATCCTGGATCGCAATACCGCCGCCCAGCGCTTTCACTCGCTCGATGTTCTGCGGGGTGATGGTTTCCGCGTGGTCGAAGAACCACGGCAAACCGTTGAACGGAATGTCGCGGTTGACCTTCTCGAACACGTCGAGCATGCGGCTGATGGATTCGTTATAGGTGGCGTGCAGACGGAACGGCCAGCGTTGCTCGACCAAGTGGCGCACCACCGGCTCCAGCTCCTGTTCCATGGTCTGCGGCAGGTCCGGGCGCGGTTCGAGGAAGTCTTCGAAGTCCGCTGCCGAGAACACCAGCATTTCTCCGGCGCCGTTGTGGCGCAGGAAGTCATCGCCCTGATGCAACTTGACGCTGCCGGTCCAGTTCTGGAAATCGGTCAGCTCTTCTTTCGGTTTCTGGGTGAACAGGTTGTAGGCGATGCGCACCGTCAGTTGCTCATCCTTGGCCAACTGCTCGATCACCTGATAATCGTCCGGGTAGTTCTGGAAACCACCGCCGGCATCGATGGCGCTGGTCAGGCCGAGGCGATTGAGCTCGCGCATGAACTGGCGGGTCGAGTTGACCTGATATTCCAGCGGCAGCTTCGGCCCCTTGGCCAGCGTCGAGTACAGAATCATCGCGTTCGGCCGCGCCACCAGCATGCCGGTCGGGTTGCCGTTGGCATCGCGCACGATCTCGCCGCCCGGCGGGTTCGGTGTGTCGCGGGTGTAGCCGGCAACGCGCAACGCAGCGCGGTTGAGCAACGCACGGTCATACAGGTGCAGGATGAACACCGGGGTGTCCGGCGCCGCCTGGTTGATTTCTTCGAGGGTCGGCATGCGTTTTTCGGCGAACTGGAATTCGTTCCAGCCACCAACCACGCGCACCCATTGCGGGGTCGGTGTGCGGTCGGCCTGATCCTTGAGCATGCGCAGCGCATCGGCCAGCGACGGTACACCTTCCCAGCGCAGTTCAAGGTTGTAGTTCAAACCGCCACGGATCAGGTGCAAGTGCGAGTCGTTGAGGCCGGGGATCACGCAGCGGCCCTTGAGATCGACGACCTGGGTGCCGGCGCCGCGCAGGGCCATGGCTTGCGCATCATTGCCGACGACGGCGAAGCGGCCGTCCTTGATCGCCACGGCACTGGCGAGGGGTTTTGTGCGGTCTACGGTATGAAATTGGCCATTGAACAGAATCAGATCAGCATTGGCGTTCATCGCAGTTCCTTCGATATTAGTGAAACGAAGCCCAGACCTGCCGACTCAGCGCGGCGGGTTGGTGTTGGAATCCAGGTGTTCATGGGGCTGACTGGCTGTCAGCCACGGTGCGAACAGGCGGGTCGCGGCCGGCATGCAGACGTACACCACCGACAGCACGATGGTCAGGGTGATCAGGAACGTGGCGACCACGTAGTTGGACAGGAAGGCATTGAGTTGCAGCAGCGGCCCCCAGATCAGCGGCACCAGCAGGGTGTGCGGCAGAATCACGAACAACGTCACCACAGCCTGCTTCCAGCGCGGTGGCGGCGAGGCGGCATCGGCCAGCGGCGTGAACCAGAACTCGTTGGCCGCATTGACCTCGGTCTGGTCACCGTCGGCGAGCATCGGCGCCGCTTCATCGATCAGCTTCTGGCGTTGCGGTGAATCGAGCCAGCGCTGCATCGCCTCGGTCGAGCAATAACGCAGCACGCAAGTGAACAGCGCGAGACCGCCCTGCTTGCTGCGCATTACGTCCACGCCCAGGTGCCCTTCTTCGCGCCCCGCCACGCTGACGATATTGCGCAGCCAGGCTTCGTACGGTTGTTCGAAACCGGCCTTGACCCGATGCTTGACGATCAACGTCACGGTTTCTTCGGGTCCCGGCTTTTTCAGGGTCTGGGAATCAGGCATAACGGAGCACTCCGGGCAAACGAACATTGAGCGCCAGCCGTCCCGGCCCGGCGATCAGAACAGTGGTGAAGAGGATCAACAGCAACCAGCCGAACTGCCCTTCGGCCACACTCCATTGCGGATGCACGAGCAGCAGCGCCACCAGCAGCACAAACAGAATAGGCAAGCACGCCAATCGCGCCAGCACCCCGGCGACGATCATTAGCGGACAGAGGACTTCAGCGAAGATCGCCAGGATCAGCGTGAGGTGGGCGCCGAGGTGGAACGGGTCTTCGATCAGTTGCAGCTGCGCGGTGAAGTCCAGCAGCTTGGGCAAGCCATGGACGAACAGCAGAAACAACCCGCCGGAGACCCGCAGGAACAGCAGGCCGAGGTGTTGCGCCTGGTCATTGCGTTGTGCAGCGTTCATGGGCCCACCCTTGATCAATCATTGCAGGGAATAGTGCAATGATTGATCGGGGGGAAATTGGATGGGTGTGCTCTTTTTGGGAGAACACGCAGAACCTTGATCATTCCACGCGGGTGCGTGGGAACGATCAATTACCTTAACCGACGTCAGGGGTACGCAGGCATTGGCCAGCTGTTCTTCGCACTCGATGCCGGGCGCGATTTTGCACATGGTGTTGGGTTTGAATACGGGAGCCGCCGCCATTCGCTGCGATACGAAGAGGTGGCAGCTATACGCGAGTCGCAGACCGGGACTCTAGAATCGGCAGACCCGAAGGTCTCCCACGTACAGCGGCCATAAGGCTGGAGGGTCTTATGCGTCCATAGATCACAGGCTGCGAAATCTAATCGTTGATTTGTCAGTGGCCCGGAAACGATAAAGCCTACCCCAAATACGCACAAGCCAGCGGATTCCGGCAGCCCTATAGGCAAAGGCGCAAGGTTGCGTGGCTTTGCGGACATAGTGCTAAAAACTAATCAATTTAGGGTTGCACCAAAACGAAAAAAAGCACTCCATTTTGTATAGAAGCCACTTTAAAATCCGGCGTATCTGAGTGCATCAGACAATAAAAAATTTAGCCAGCGATCACCGCATCATGACGTGAACTTCGTATCCTTTCCCCGTTGGCCAGTCTTCGCGCACTACCTCTACAACGCCTTTTCCAACTTTCACAGAACCATGTTCTCCCCGCTTTATCAGCGCCAAGACAGATTCGGGCAGGCTAGCCCCAAGTGCTCGCTGAGATAATTTGTTGGCAGCCGCGAGCAGGGCTTTCGTTGCGACACCAGATTGGGATGGCTGGTTATAGTTGAGCACTAACTTCACCTCCATCACGTACTGGCTAACCCCAGTAACATAAAAGGCCAGATTATTCGCCAAGCCTGCTGCTGAGCCGATGTCCTTATAGTCACTGGCACAGCCTGATGACCCATCTCCGTAATCGTCGACCCATTTGCGCCCATTCAAACCGGAGTCCGAAAGCAACGAACACGCCTTTGAGGGGATCGGTTCAATGATCTCAGCAGAGGCTGAGGTTGCGAACAGCGCAACAGCAACAAACAAAAACAGCTTCTTCAAAATTCGTCTCCCTATGCGACTCAATACCGGACCGAACACAAATACTCCACTTCTACAAATCACGCTAGCAACGAGTGGAACGGTACTACCAAGGCCTGGACGTTGAACGACCATACTTTGTCATCCATATCAAAAATTCATTACCGAATGGGGCGATTTTGAATGCATCGTCCGCTCTGATCATTAAGCCACGCCCGATCAAAAACTCAAGAAACGGACCGGCTTGCCATTCATCAAGATGTGGTTTGAAGCGTTCTTTGTATGACTCCCACTCTCGTTCTGCCTCGTGAAATGGTAGGCCAACAACACCCCTCTCATTCAAGATCTGAAGCAGCTGAATCTGACCACCAAATATATTTGAATACGTATTTTCGAAAAAACAAAGAACCCTCCAACCCGCACTATCCATGAGAAGAAACTGATCAATTTCAGGCTGCTCTTTATCAACCAACTGGAGCTTTATATCCTCAACAGCCTGATTAAATACGTGAGGAAAATCGCCGGTGTGAGAGTTTTGGATTTCAATTTTCTTTGTTGTAGGTTGAACCGGCGGAAGCGACGACTCGACTTCAAAACCGTCAGCCCCAACTTTTTTAATTCTTGAAATAATGTTTCTGATTTCATTTTTGAAGCAATACACCATGATGCAGAAAATTATAAGCACAGCATGAGGCATCTCTAACCCACCCCAAGTTGCCGCTATCACATGCTCAACCCACCCCCAAATAGATACGACAACACACAGAAAAACAGACCAACTCGATTCGCTTGCACTGTTCAATTTTCCGTTCCTCTTATAGCTTCGTGCTGGGTCCTGAACCAATAGACTACAAACGCGATCAGCGCCAACACCCAGTTATCTCCTGACATAGAACGCCCTATCCCCCCAAAAAAGCCGGTTGAGCGCTCGACTGTTACGAAGCTGGTGACCTCCGATGTACAACGGTTTTACCCGATCACCGTATTCGTTGAAGACTTGTGCCGCCGGCCACACCGTCACTAACTCCGCCGAGCTAAATCTAGAAGGAGAGTCCTTGAGCGAGATGTACCAAGATCGTTCCCACTCCGTATGGGAACGATCAAATTGCGTGGGTTTACGCGCTCGCTTCAGCCGCTAGTTCGAGAGTATCCAGCACTCTGTTCACCGCCAGCTCCCCCAACATGATCAACTGCGCAATCCCCAACAACACATGTCGCTGCGGGCCGTCGAGCATTCCGGCGAAGTCGTTGGCCATGACTTTGGCCGAGGTCAGGGTTTCACAGGCGTTGGCCAGCAGTTCTTCGCGCTCGATGCCGGGGGCGATCTTGTACATGGTGTTGGGTTTGAGCACGGGTTTTCGCGGGAGGAGCGGATTGAGGTAATGATCGAGAGCGCGTTCGGCGGCTTCGTGGAATTTCCTGGAGTCGAGGGTTTCGTAGGGCGAGGTTGTATCGGTTTCAGGTGGGTTTGGCGTGGGTTTGATCATGGTTGCATCTCCAGAGTCATTGAGCTGCCACGATTCGCTGCGATACGAAGGGGTGGCAGCCATACGCGGGTCGCAGACCGGGACTCTAGAACCGGCAGACCCAAGGGTCTCCCACGTACAGCCGCCATAAAACCGGAGGATGTTGTGCGTCTAGAGATCGCGGGCTGCGAGACCCGATCACTGATTCGTCAGCGACCCGGAAACGATAAGACCCAGCCCCAAGGCGCACAAGCCGGCGGATTCTGGCGTACACGTAGGCAAAGGCGCAAGGCGTTGTGGCTTACCGGAAGTAACGCTAAACACCTTTCAACAACACACTAAGCCGCCGGTATATCCAGCGTCACCGACATGAACTGACTGATCCGCGACCGCAGCCATTTCTCCGCCGGATCGTTGTCATGCACCCCGCTCCACGCCATCGACAGTTGCGCGGCATCAATCGGGAACGGTGGATCCTCAGCCCGCAACGCACAGCCTTCGACCAATGCACACGCCGCGTAATCCGGCACGGTCGCGATCATCTCGGTACCCGCCAGCAGCGCGCGCAAACCGCTGAATTGCGGCACGCCAAGCACCACGCGGCGGCTGCGGCCAACCTTGGCCAGATCCACGTCGATGTTGCCACTCAGGTCACCCGAGAACGACACCATCGCATGAGGCCGCTCGCAGTATTCGTCGAGGGTCAGCGGGCCCGGGCGGTTATCGCCGCGCAGAACCTTGCAGGGAATGTCGCGCAGTTTCTTGCGCTTGGCGTTGGCCGGCAGATCGGTGGTGTAGCTCACGCCGACGGAGATTTCCCCAGACGCCAACAGCGTCGGCATCAGCAGGTAGTTGGCGCGGCGCACCACGACCACGATCCCCGGCGCCTCTTCCTGCAACTGGCGCAATAGCGGTGGAAACAGACCGAACTCGGCGTCATCCGACAGGCCGATGCGGAACACGTCACAACTGGTGGCAGGATCGAATTCCTTGGCCCGACTGACCGCGCCGGAAATCACGTCCATCGCCGGTTGCAGTTCCTGAAGAATCGCCAACGCCCGCGCCGTCGGCTCCATGCCGCGACCGTTGCGCAGCAGCAGCGGGTCGTCGAACAGATCGCGCAAGCGGCCCAGTGCCGCGCTCACCGCCGGTTGGCCCATGAACAGTTTTTCGGCGACGCGGGTCAGGTTCTTTTCGAACATCAGTGCTTCGAAAATCACCAGCAGGTTCATGTCGACGCGGCGCAGATCGTTTCGGTTCATGGGCGTGTTTTCCTTTTGGCCAGGCGCAAGTGCTACGCACTTTACTTGATCGGCGGCCATTCGAAATCAGCTTTGGTAGCGGAATTAACAACGTTTAACTCGTCAGCCTTCGCCCCTCGCCAAACAATGAATCCCTCTGCGCAGCGTTGTTTTATTGACCTGAGGGAAAGCGCTGACCGTGCCTTCCCCCCCCCGACACGGACATTGGCCATGGCTCATTCACAGCAAACCGTCGCCCTCGCCCCTGCCAGCGAACCCCGCAAGATCAACACCGGTGGCCTCAGCCCGCAGCGCGAACGCTTGGTGAAACAACTGATCCTCGAACGCCTCGGCGACAGCCTTGAAGTCACCGAACTGGCCAACGCCTGTGCACTGTCGCGCAGTCACTTTTCCCGGGCGTTCAAGTGCAGCACCGGGTACTCGCCGCAAGACTGGATCCGCGCCCAGCGCATTGCCCGGGCCAAACTGTTGATCCAGCACACCAACCACAGCCTCACGCAGATCAGCCTGGAATGCGGCTTCTGTGACCAGGCGCACTTCTGCCACATCTTCACCCGCAGCGAAGGGATCAATCCGTTTGCGTGGCGTTGTCAGGTCATGAAAAACCGCTGAGGCGGTGTCATTCCCGCGCCATCCGCTGAGCCAGCCGCGCCACCCGCTCGCCCAGGTGCGCGGCGGTTTGTTGGTCTTCCAGCGGCGGTGCCTGTTCGGGCGGTTGCTCGACCGAGGATTGGGACATGGCGCCGAGGGAGCTGCCGAGGCGATTCAATTGGCCATCGAAGGCACCAGCATGTGCACGTGCCGGCAACAGATCGAGCCCGACCCAGATCATCGAATGCTGGGCGGCGAACACCGCCAGTTGCAGCAGGGTATTGAGTTTGTCGCCACACAGGCTGCCGGAGTTGGTGAAGCCCGCCGCGAGTTTGTTGCGCCACGGCCGGGCAAGATAGAACGAGGCCGTGGCCTCCATGAACTGCTTGAACGCCGCCGAAGCGCTGCCCATGTAGGTCGGCGCGCCGAAGATGATGGCGTCGGCGCGGTGCAGGTCATCCCAGTGGGCTTCCACGTCTTCCACCGCCAGCAACAGGCAAGTGCTGCCCAGGTGGCGTTCCACACCCTGCGCCACAGCCTGGGCCATGACGCGGGTGTGCCCGTAGCCACTGTGATAGACCACCACTACCTTGCTCATCGCAGCGTCCTCCGGACGTATGCACTCCATTGCCTTGGAGTTTTGGCTCTAGAACGGGCGCGGACGAGTTAATCGTTGTTAATTTTTCCCGGCTGTCGGGCGAGCCGGCACAGGTTCCAGCCTTTAAATACAGTGATGTCAGCACCCGACACGGACAGACGCTCAAATGTCAGGTCTTCAAGCAAGTTGCGTTGACGCCCATTCCTGAAGAATATGCTCGGATACTGCGGATTAGACGGCTTGCATGCCCATCGAGTCGCTGTCCGACCACCCCGTCACGGTTTTTTCACCCTGTTCGGGTCAGGATCATAAAAAACATCGAAGGAGTGGGCGGTTGAGTCTTTCCCCGAATCAGGCCATCGGATTTGGCCCCTATCGGATCCACCCCGGCCAGCGACTGGTGCTTGAAGGCGACCAGCCTTTGCGCCTGGGCCGCCGCGCCATGGACATTCTGCTGATCCTGCTGGCCAACGCCGGCGAGGTCGTGAGCAAGCAGCAATTGATCGCCGAAATCTGGCCGGACAGCGTGGTGGAAGACATCAACCTGCGAGTGCACATGGCCGCCCTGCGCAAGGCTCTCGGCGACGGTCAGGCCGGGCAGCGCTACATCGTCACGGTGGCGCAGCGCGGTTACAGTTTCGTCGCGCCGATCCTGCTGCAATCCATCGAACAACGCCCCGCAACCGACCCCATCGGTCGGCACAACCTGCCATTGCGTCGTACACGGATGATCGGTCGTCAGCCGGTGGTCGACAGCTTGATGACGCAACTGCCGCGCCAACGCTGCATCACCCTCGTTGGCCCCGGCGGCATCGGCAAGACCACCGTGGCCTTGCGCGTCGCCGAACAGTTGATCGGCCGTTATCGCGACGGTATTCGTCTGCTGGATCTGGCACCGCTCAACGATTCCGGCTCGATCTGCTCGCACCTCGCCGCCCTGCTGGACCTTTCGCTGCATGACAGTGAACCGATGGCGTGCCTGATCAACAGCCTGCGCGAGCGCCAGATGCTGCTGGTGATCGATAACTGCGAGCACTTGATCGACGCCGTGGCACTGCTCAGCGAAAGCATTCTGCGTGGCGCGCCGCAGGTGCACATCCTGGCCACCAGCCGCGAAAGCCTGCGCGCCGAGGGCGAATACGTGCAGCGTCTGGAATCACTCGACTGCCCGCCACCGATTGCGGTGCTGGACCGCGATCAGGCGATGGGATTTTCCGCGCTGCAGCTGTTCGTCGAACGGGCAATGGCCGCCCACGAACACTTTGAGCCGGGCAATGCCGACCTGCCCTTGATCGTCGAAATCTGCCGTCGGCTGGATGGCATCCCGCTGGCGCTGGAGCTGGCGGCCGCACAGGTGGCGAGCCTTGGGCTGGACGGTGTGCTGAGTCAGCTTCAGGGAAGCTTGCCGGCGGGTAACCAGACTCACCTCGGCCGACATGAAACCTTGCGTGCCACGCTGGACTGGAGCTTCAACCTGCTCAACGGCTGCGAGCAGACCAGCCTGCGCCGACTGGGCGTGTTCAGTGGCGCGTTCACGCTGGAATCTGCGGCAGCGGTCATCGTCGGCCAGCACATCGAGCCAGGCGAAGTGTTCGCCTCGATCACGCAACTGGTCGCCAAGTCGTTGCTCAACGTCGAGGTCGGCGATGAAGAAGTGTTCTATCGCCTGCTCGACACCACCCGCCGCTATGCGCTGGAAAAACTCGACCAGGCCGCCGAACTCGGCGAAACCCGCGAGCGTCATGCCGAACGCTGCCTGGCGTTGATGCATCAGGCCCAGGCCGATTGGGAGAACACGCCGACCGAAGTGTGGATCGAGCGCTACGCCCGTGGCCTGGAAGACCTGCGGGCGGCGCTGGAGTGGACGCTGAATGATGAAGGCTCGCGCCCGCTCGGCGTGCGCCTGACGGCGACTTCGGCGCCGTTGTGGCAAGAGTTGTCCCTGCTCAAGGAGTACGGCGTTCATGTGCGCCGGGCACTCGCGTTGCTGGCGTCATCCGACGAGCCCTGCCCGCGACTGGAAATCGCCTTGAAACTGGCCCTCGGCAGCGCCTGCTATCACACCTGGGGCGGCACACCGGAAACCATCGAAGCCTTCGTCAGCGCCCGCCTGTTGGCGCAACGGCACGACGACAAGGCCGGGCAATTGCGTGCGGTGTCGGGGCACATGGCGGTCAACCTCAGTTGCGGGCATTACCGGATGGCGCTGGAACAGAGCGAGCAATTCGAAAGCCTCGGCCTGCACGGCGATGCACAACTGTCCCTGAGTACCCACCGTTTGCGGGTGCTCGCGCTGCATTACGCCGGCGATCAGCATCAGGCGCGAATCCACGCCGAGCAAGTCATTCAGCGCATGGCCCACAGCGGCCACCTCAACCGCTTCACCCACGGTTTCGGCGTGCAATACGATCAGAGCGTCGCCTCGCTGACCGTTCTCGCCCGGGTGTTATGGCTGCAAGGTTTTCCCGAGCAGGCCTGGCGCACGGCGCGGCAGGCGCTGGACATCGCGGTACAGATCAACCACGGCACCTCGATCTGCTACACCCTGGCACTCGCTTCGTGCCTGATCGCCCATTACAACGGCGACGGGCAAAACGCCCGCGCGTTGCTGCAACTGCTGCTCGAACAGGCGCAGAAGCATTCGGTGCTGCTGTTCTACACGTGGGCGCGGCACTATGCGCAGGTGATCGACGCCGACAAGGCTCCCGCGATACCGCCCGCCGATAGCGGCCTGGTCAGGGAAATCATGGTCACACTGGACACCGGTTTCGTTGATGATGCATTGCTCGAACGAGCACAAAGCGGCGCGGCTGGCTGGAGCACCGCGGAAATCCTGCGAGCTCGGGCCGAGCGATTGCTGGCCGCTGAATCGCCCTGCCATCACACCGTCGAAAGCGCCTTGCAGCAATCGCTTGTGATTGCGAAGACGCAAGGCGCCCTGGCGTGGGAACTGCGCAGTGCGACATCGCTGGCTCAGTTGTGGCAGCGCCAGTCGCGCTACCGCGAAGCACTGGAGTTACTGACACCGGTCTACCAGCGCTTCACCGAAGGTTACGCCACCCCGGATTTGCGCAAGGTGCGCTTACTGCTCGACGAATTGCGCAGTCAGTTGCGGGCGTGAGTTCGATCGCGTGCGTCCCAGGTAACGCGCATGCCGACGCTCGACATCACCCAACTCGCCGCCCTGCTCTAGTTGCTCACGGGCATAACGGCGCGTGGTGTTGAGCATTCGATAGCGCAGCGTTCCGCTGGATCGATCCACCGTCAGCAACGACTTGGCCGCCAACTGTTCAACGACAGCCACCAGCGTAGAGGGTGGCAGTTGCACGCAACTGATCACGCCGATGGCGGCATCCAGCGTGAACGCCATTTTGAACACCGATAACCGCTGCAGCACGCGTTGTTCGTGCTCGCTCAAGCGTTGATAACTCCAGTCCAGCGCGGCCATCATCGACTGATGACGTGGCACGGCGGTCCGGCGGCCGTGACTCAAGACTTGCAGGCCGTTATCCAGCTGCGCCTGCAACCCGACCAGCGCCAGCGCGTCGATCTGCGCCGCCGCGAGTTCAATCGCCAGCGGAAGGCCGTCGAGTCGTCGACAGATATCGCGCACCGTTTCCAGATCCTGCTCACGCAGACAGAAGCCGTGTTGACGGGTACGGGCGCGACTGACAAACAGTTGCACCGCCGAATAATCCATGACCTCGTCGACGCTGTTGAGCGCCGAGGTTTTAGGAGTGGTGAGAGGCGGCAATGGCTGGAGGACTTCCAGGGCGAGACGCAACGGCTCGCGGCTGGTGGCCAGGATCGACAGACGGGGCGCAGCGTCGAGCAAGGTCTCCAGCAGGCCCCGGCAGGCTTCGTGCAGAGGGTCGCAGTTATCCAGCACCAGCAACGCGTGGCGCGTAGCCAGGGTGGGGAAATCGATATCGAGGGTATGCAAAAGATGATCGACGAGTGAGGTTTGCTCGTCGATCAGGGATAAATCCACCCGCCAGACGCCATCGCGAAAATGCTGCAGCAACAGCTCCGCCGCTCTCAGCGCCACGGTGCTCTTGCCGACGCCGGCAGGTCCCGTCACCGTTATCAGTCGGGACAGCGGCAATTGCCGCACCAGACCACCGACCAATGAATCGCGGCCGGTGACAGGCGTCAGCCGTGCGGGCAGATTGTGCTGCGGAGCTTGCAGGCTTTCGAACACCACCTGGGCGACGCTGTCGCCGTGCACCGGTGCAACGAAGCTGTACCCGCATTGCGGCACATTGACGATGTAGCGCTGTCCGTTCTCGCCATCGCCCAGGGCCCGGCGCAACGCCGCGATGTGCACCCGCAGATTGATCTCCTCGACCACCGACGTTGGCCATACCAGCGCGATCAATTGCTCTTTGCTGACCACCCGGCCGGCACGCTCGACCAACACTTGCAGAATGTCCAGCGCACGACCGCCCATGCGCAGTTGCCGATCCCCTTCGAGGATCAGCCGTTGGCGCAAATGGAACGCGTACGGACCGAAATGCAGGACCGACGCCGAGTTCAATTCGTTGAGGCTGTTCATGTCCGTTATCTTGGCAGGCCACGATGACGGTACAACCGTCACACGGGGCGCAGCACGGACATCCGGGTGCGTGTAACGGACAGAATCGCTCTAGCTGAACTGTTCGCGATACTGGGCCGGGGTCAGCCCAAGCTTTTCGCCGAACAGAAAACGCATGTGGCGCACGCTGCCGAAACCACTTTTGTAGGCCACCGTCTTCAACGGCAGATCGCTGGTTTCCAGCAGATTGCGAGCGCAATCGATGCGCGCACTTTGCAGGAACTCCATGGGCGTCATGTTGACTTCGCGAGCGAACACCCGGGCGAAATGACGAGCGCTCATGTTCGCAAGGCTTGCCATGCGTTCGATGGTGAAGCTTTCTTCAAGGTGTTCCAGAACGTGATTCTGTACCCGGGTGATGGGCGTTTCCTGGGGCGAAACCGCCGCCATCAGCGGACTGAATTGCGCCTGACCGCCCTGACGCTTCATCACCACCAACAGCACTTTGGCCACGTCCTGGGCGAGTTTCTTGCCGTGATCGCGGGCCACCACTGCCAGTGCCAGATCGATGCCGGCCGTGACGCCGCCGGACGTGATCAGGTTTCGGTCCTCGACAAAGATCTGGTCGGTGGCGACATCCGCGTTCGGAAAACCCTTGATCAAGCGTTCGGTGTAATTCCAGTGGGTGGTCACGCGATAACCGTCGAGCAACCCGGCGTAACCCAACACAAAGGCCCCCGTGCAAATCGAACCGTAGCGCTCGGCACGGCCGACCGCACCTTGGAGCCAAGCCAGCAACGGCGGGCATTTTTCGTTGTAGGCCCCGGGACCGCCCGGCACCAACAGCAGGTCATAGCGATCACTGGCTTCGTCGATGTGCCGGTCTGTGTGCACCAGCACGCCGTTGGAGGCGCGCAGCGGCCCACGCTCAGTGCCCAGAAGCGTCAGTTGATAATGAGCGTCCGGCTTCAGGTATCGGTTGGCAACCGAAAACACTTCCAGCGGCCCGGCCATATCGAGCAGAAGAAACTCGGGAAACAACACCATTGCCACGGTTTTCATGAGCAGACATCACTGAAATCAATGAACGGTTATAAGTTGCCGCATTATGGCCAAGTACAGCGCAAACGTTGAAAAAGAATGCGTGAACTGACTCACACAACTGTCAACCCTGAGGGGACAGTATTTCAATTTTCATCTACTTATTGCGCCCAAGAGTAACCAGTAACCTTCTCCTCACTCGGACGAATCAACGTCCTGAAAGGAGATTTCATCATGCTGACCCTTCGCAAAGCTTCCGACCGTGGTCTGGCCAATCATGGCTGGTTGAAGTCCTTCCACACCTTTTCTTTCGCCAGTTATCGCGACCCGCGTGAGCAGGGTTTCTCCGACCTGCTGGTGATCAACGATGACCGCGTCGCCGCTGGCAAAGGCTTCGGCCAGCACCCGCACCGTGACATGGAGATTTTCTCCTATGTGCTCGAAGGTGCACTGGAACACAAGGACACCCTGGGCACCGGCTCAGTCATCCGCCCGGGCGATGTGCAACTGATGAGCGCTGGCAGCGGCGTGGCCCACAGCGAGTTCAACCACTCGGCGACCAAGCCTGTGCACTTCCTGCAGATCTGGATCGTGCCGGACGTCAGTGGTGCCAAACCGCGCTATCAACAGGAGCACTTCAGCGAACAGAAAAAACGCGGTCGCCTGCAACTGATCATCTCGCCCGAAGGCACCCACGGCTCGCTCAAAGTGCGCCAGGATGCACGCGTGTATGCCGGGCTGTTCGATGGCCAGGAAAGCGCCACACTCGAGCTGCCAGCAAACCGCTACGCCTATGTGCATGTTGCTCGCGGCAGCGTTGAACTGAACGGCGTGCAGTTGAAGGAAGGCGACGGTGTGCGGGTTCGTGAAGAACAGGCGCTGACCCTGAGCAATGGCCAGGATGCCGAAGTGCTGGTGTTTGATCTGCGGCCGCAGGAGTTGCCGGAAATGCCATGAGTCGCTGGTGTTCATCGCTCACAAAAAACGGCCTTCGTTGAAGGCCGTTTTTCATTCCGTGGGCAGGGTGATCAGCGTTGCCGGTACGGAACTCCCAGCCTCTTTCACCGACTGGATCATGGCCAGGGTGGTCTGCATCGTTACCAGCACGTTTGCCTGATTCGCGTAGTAAGAACCCGCGAGTATGGCAACCATCCCGAGAAAATGTACGGCCGTTGCCGCCCAGTAATTCGCCTTGATCGTCGAGATCTGCCTGATTGCTTCGTCAATTCGCTCCAGAGACCTGTCCATGCGAGCCGAGATGACCGCGTAACGCTGGTCGCGCTCCAGGTGAGCCTTTTCTTGCTCCAGTCTGACTTTTTCGTAGGCTTTCTCTCGCTCGACCCTAGCGGTTTCCCGCTCCTGTCGGGCCGTCTCCAAGACCTTTACATGCCCCAGTCGAGCCTTCAAGCGCTCCTGCCGAAGGTTTTCCAGATTCTGCTCATGCGCCAGCTGAATTTTTTCCAGAGCCTGCTCCCGCTCCTGACGCAGCTTCTCCTGAGCCAGCTCCCGCTCCTTACGCACCTTCTCCTGAGCCTGCTCGCGCTCAAGGCACACGTTCTTCTGAGCCTCCTCCCGCTCAAGACGCGACTTCTCCTGAGACTGCTCCCACTCCTGCCGTGCAGTTTCCTGCTCTCGTTTCTGCTCCAGCCGCGCTACCGCCTGAGCCTTCTCCCATCCCTGCCGTGCAGCCTCCTGCTCTCGCTTCTGCTCCAGCCGCGCCACCTCTTGAGACCGCTCCCGCTCCAGCCGCGCCGCCTCCCGAGCCTGCTCCCGCTCCACCCGCGCCGCCTCCTGAGATCGCTCCCACTCGAACCGGGCCTCCTCCATGGAGCGCTTTTGCTCCAGCCGTGCCTGCTCCTGACTTTTTTCGACCTCCAGCCGTGCCTGGTCCCGCTCGGCCTGCTGGGTCAGAAAGCCATCGATCTTGGCGGACATGGACTCGATCCGTGCATCGATTCTTGTCTCGATGACTTCGATCCTGGCGCTGAATTCGTCTCGCGTTATGTAGGTCATAGACTCAGTTCTATCCGTTTGCCCGGCCATGTCGCTTGCTTGAAATTGGCTGACTTCCCTTGCAATCAATTCCGCACCTCTGACGTTTATCAATACTTCCCTGGATTGATCACCTCGGAGGGTTTCACCTGCTCACTCCGGGTGTGAGAAACGATAGGACCCGGCCAAAAAACTCACAAGCCAGCGGATTCTGGCGCTGTTGTAGGCAAGATCGTCAGCTGATGTAGCCGTCCTACACAGCATCAAGGACTACTCATTCTCCAGCGCAAACGCCTCGACAATGTGCTCGATCACCGCCCTGACCCGCGCGGTATGGCGCAAATCCGCGTGGGTCACCAGCCACACTTCATAAGGCAACGGACGCGTGCGCTCCGGCCACAGCCTGACCAGACCGTCGCGTTCGCCCATGTAGACCGGGATTTCTCCTACACCCAGTCCGGCGGCAATCGAGCGTCGTACCAGCAGACTGGAGCTCAGACCGGCGACGATACGCCCGCGAGTCACGGGTTCGGTCACCAGGGTCAAGTCTTTGTTGCCTTGCAGATACGGCTGGTACACCACCAGATCATGGCCCTCGAACGCACTGCCTGGCGCCGGCACGCCATGGCTGTCGACATAGCTCTGCGAGGCAAACAGCCCCACCGGCCAGCGCGCGATGCGCCGGGCGATCAGGTCCGGGTTGTCCGGGCGGGTATTGCGCACCGCGATGTCCGCTTCACGTTTGGCCAGGCTGAGGATCTGCGTGGAGGCGTCCAGGTGCACGCGCACGTCCGGATGCTGTTCGTGCAACTGCGCAATGGCCGGAATCAGGAAATCGATGGCCAGCGAATCGGTGGTGCTGATTCGCACACTGCCGGTCAGGCGGTCGTCCAGGCCTTGGATACGCCTCTCCAGCTCCAGCGCCGAATGCTCCATTTTTTCCACCGACTTGAGCGCGGCTTCACCGACTGCCGTCAGTGCATAGCCCTCGGAGGTGCGCAGAAACAAGGTCGCGCCCAGCGACTTTTCCAGTGCTGTGATGCGTCGCCCGACCGTCGCCTGATCCACGCCCAGTACACGCGCGGCGCCACGCAATGTCGACTCGCGGCAGACCGCAAGAAACACCCGCGCATCATCCCAGTTCACATCGTTCTCCATTGATGCATAAACGCATCATAATCACGCAAACTCGCTGCATTAACGCAGCAAAGATAGCCGATATGCTGGGCGCCATAAACCTTTCACAGGATTGCCGTCATGCACACTTCAACTGCTTTGCCCGAGCGTCCGGACACGAGTGTCTGGCTGGCGATCTTCGCCGGACTCTGCGCCAGCCTGGTCAGCATCGGTCTGGCGCGTTTCGCCTACACGCCGCTGATCCCTTCGCTGATTCAGGCGCAGTGGTTTTCCGCCCATGATGTGGTCTATCTCGGCGCGGCCAACCTGGTCGGTTACCTGATCGGCGCCCTCCTCGGCCGCCCGCTGGCACGCAGGTTTACCCAGAGAAACGCTCTGCGTCTGATGATGCTGGCGGTGACCGTGGCGTTTTTCGCCTGTGCGTACCCCGTGTCGGTGAGCTGGTATTTCGGCTGGCGCCTGCTGTCCGGGATCGCGGGCGGTGCGATCATGGTGCTGGTTGCCTCGACCGTATTGCCCCATGTACCGGCCGCGCGCAAAGGCCTGGCCAGTGGGGCGATTTTCCTCGGCATCGGTCTGGGCATCGCCGGCTCGGGCACGATCGTTCCGCTGCTGTTGAGTCTGGGCCTGCAAGCGACCTGGCTTGGATTGGGCGCGCTGTCGCTGGCGCTGACGGCATTGAGCTGGTTCGGCTGGCCCTCAGAGCTGCCCCATGCAACCACCGCAACGGCTCAGGTGGATCCGGTCGAGTCGACACCGCCTGCTGTTTATCTGTTGTTTGCCCAGTACGCGTTCATGGCCGCCGGGCTGGTACCGGCCATGGTTTTCCTGGTGGATTACGTCGCCCGTGGACTGGGCGCCGGGGCGCACGTCGGCGCGCTGGTCTGGATCATGTACGGTCTGGGCGCCATCGTCGGTCCGGTGAGTTATGGCTTTCTCGCCGATCATCTCGGCGCACGAACCGGCATTCGTCTGGTGCTGGTGGTGCAGGCGATCACCCTTGGTTTGCTGGCCATTTCTCATTCGTTCCTGGCGTTGGCGCTGCTGGCGGTGGTGCTCGGCTCGTTTCCACCGGGCATCGTTCCGCTGGCGTTGGCCCGGGTGCATGAGCTGGTGCCGGATCATCATCGCCAACAGGTGGCGTGGAGCCGCGCCACGGTGTCGTTCGCCACGTTTCAGGCGCTGGCTGGATTCGCCTATTCGGCGCTGTTCAACGCCATGGGCGGACAGCACGTGCTGCTCTTCGTGATTGCCGGCGGTGCCATTGTGATCGCTCTGATACTTGAGCACGCCATAAAACTGCTGCCCTCCTCCGTCGCGCAACGCTGCTGCGCCCAATGACGGGAATCATTGCGCCCTGAGTGCGCTCCCATCTACTGATCACTTGTTTAAAGAGGAATCGACAATGACGTTGCCCACTGAAATGACCCGCATCGAAATCACTGAACCGGGCGGGCCCGAGGTTCTGCAATCCAGACGAGTCCCGCTGCCGGTCGTCGCGCAGGGCGAACTGCTGATCCGCGTGCACGCCTCCGGCATCAATCGGCCGGACGCCTTGCAACGTGCGGGCAAGTACCCGATGAGACCCGGGATGAACCCGATCCCCGGTCTGGAGGTGGCCGGTGAAGTCGTGGCGCTGGGTGCAGGTGTCAGCACTTTTGCCGTGGGCGACAGGGTTTGCGCACTGACCAATGGCGGCGGTTATGCCGAATACTGCACGGTTCCCGCGGGCCAGGCCCTGCCGATCCCCGACGGGATGGACTGGATTCAGGCCGCGGCAATCCCCGAAACCTTTTTCACGGTATGGGCCAATCTGTTCGGTCTCGGTGGTGCGATTCGAGGGCAGCGTGTGTTGATTCACGGTGGCACCAGTGGCATCGGCACTACCGCGTTGATGCTGTGCCGCGAGTTTGGCATCGAAGCCTTCGCCACCGCCGGCAGTACCGATAAATGTGAGGCCATCCGTGAATTGGGCGGTGAGCCGATCAACTATCGTGAGCAGGATTTCGCTGCCGTCATCGCCGAGAAAACCAACGGCCAGGGCGTCAATGTGATTCTCGACATCATGGGCGGCTCGTATCTGAACGCCAACCTCAGCGCACTGGCAATGGATGGCCGCGTGGTGATGCTCGGTTTTCTCGGCGGCGCCCGCGCCAACGATGTCGATCTGCTGACCATTCTCGGCAAGCGTGCCGTGGTCACTGGTTCCTTGTTGCGCGCACGCACTTCTGCGGAAAAGGCTGCCATCGCCGATCAATTGCGCGAGCACGTCTGGCCGGTACTGGCCGCCGGGCGCTGCCTGCCGATCATCGACAAGGTCTACCCGCTCACCGACGCGGCCCAGGCCCATGCGCACATGGAAGCCGGTGATCACATCGGCAAGATCGTGCTGAACGTGGCGTGAGCCACAGCATCGTTTTGTAATGATTGCAGGCGGACGACGATCGAAAATGTCACGCGCGGACCAAGGCATCTGGTAAAAAGCCTTCTTTGTCCGCGCACTGGTGAAACGTTCAATGTTCCTTGCCTTCATGACCCGACTTCGCCGCCGGCGCCTGGCGTTTGCGTGCATGGCCGCCCTGATCATCGGTCTGCCGGCGAGTTGCGCCGTACTGGAACACACCGAACGCAAGCTGCTGTTTCGCATCGAACCGGGCACGGCCGGCTGGTATCACGGCTTGCCCGGCAGCGTTCAGGAACTTGACCTGCAACCCAAAAGCTTCAAGGCCGGGCAGAACATTCATGCGTGGTGGTGGCCGGCGGAACGGGCCAATGCCCCGGCCATTCTTTATCTGCATGGCGTGCGCTGGAACCTGACCGGGCAGTTGTTTCGCATCGAACAGCTGCGCGCAGCGGGGTATTCGGTATTGGCCATCGATTACCGAGGCTTTGGTCAGAGTCATGGTGACTTGCCGTCAGAAAGCACCGTTTATGAGGATGCACGGGTGGCCTGGGAACGCTTCCAGCAACTGCAACCGGACCCGAGCAAACGTCTGATCTACGGGCACTCTCTCGGTGGTGCGGTCGCCATCGACCTGGCTGCCGAACTGGGCCGGGACGCCGCCAGAAACCATACGCCGCTGCCGGTCCGGGGTCTGGTGATTGAGTCCACCTTTACCTCACTGGCCGACGTCGCCGCGGCGGTGGCCAACACGTCCCTGCCCGTTCGCTGGTTGTTGTCGCAGAAGTTCGACTCCATCGACAAGATTGCCGACATCCATATGCCGCTGCTGGTCGTGCACGGCCTGGCCGATGCGTTTGTGCCGTCACGCTTCAGCGAGCAACTGTTCGCGGCCGCCAGCCAACCCAAACGATTGCTGCTGGTACCCGGCGGGACGCACAACAACAGCATGGCACTTGGCGGACAAAACTATCGCAAGGCGATCGATGCATTGATGCAAACCAAGCCCGCCGCACGCGTCGCAGGCGCAACGTTGTTGCAAGGCGCGCGCGATTCCTGAAAACAGAGACCATCGGTCATCCCGGCGTAAATAATTGCAGCACTGACTGGCAATCCGTCGATCTAACGCTTTGCTGGATGGAGTCAATCCATGACGCAGCTTCGGCACACCCGGCCGCGCTGCGTTTCACTGCCTGTTCGGGAGCACCACCATGAAAATCAACCCGTACCTGATCTTCAACGGCGATTGCCGTGCGGCCTTCACGTTTTACGAGCAATGCCTGCAAGGCAAGCTTGAAGCGATGATGACTTTCGGCGAAACGCCCGCCGCAGAGCATGTTCCGAAAGAGCATCACAATCTGATCATTCATACCTGCCTGAAGGTCGGTGATCAGATGCTGATGGCATCGGACACCACGCCCGACCGTCCGACCCAGGGCATGAGCGGTTGCTCGGTGTCCTTGAACGTCGACACCGTCGCCGAGGCTGAAAGAGTCTTCAATGCCCTGGCCAGGGACGGTCGAGTGGACATGCCACTGGAAGCGACCTTCTGGGCCGCGCGTTTCGGCATGCTGGTGGATCGTTTTGGCGTGTCGTGGATGGTCAATTGCGAAAGCGACAAGTGATGCAGCCATTGCGCCGGACATGAAAAAGCCCGACCTCTTCAGGTCGGGCTTTGTGTTTATCGCTGAGCCAGTTCATGTCTCACGCATTGTTCGTAATAGGTCTGCTTGACGGCTGCAGGCTTGAGGCGCGAGGTACTGTTGTAGGTCTGCTCTGTGATGCCCATTGCGGTCATGCGCATCCACGGTTGCTGAAACCTGCGCACCTGCAAGCGCTTGCGGGCGCCATAAAGGGAAATCCCCGACAGCTTCGATTGCTGCGCGCCGGCTGCGATGTCCGAACCCCAGGTACAAGCAAAACGATGGCTCTTGCTCAGTTCCCTCGCCTGGGCGCCCAGCGCGAAGAGAGCCAGGGAAAGCGTTGCAACGGTGATGACAGTCGTCCGCATAGGGCCAGCCTAACCTTTTGAAAAAAGGCGAGTTTGCCGGTGCCGGAAACATTCGGGGGCCAGCAGTTTGCCGCCTATTGGTCTCGGGTGCTGACTTCGATCCTCAACCGATCGGTGCTTTCTTCACGGCACTCAATGGTGACTGGTAAAAAGCGCTCGATCACGGCGACGTTACTCTGCAGATGCTCGGTCATCCCGGGCGTCGTAAACGAGCCTGATCCGGCCAGCGCCATCGGCAACAACAGTTGATCGGCCAGGTGCTCAGCCACCGCTGCTCCACTGCGCAGCCAAGCGTCTGCCTGATTGACCGCAACGTCCGCAACGGCCTCTGCGCGCAGTGAAGCCTGGCCAAACGCACTGAATACTTCCGTGACGTGTTCAAACGCATATTCCAGCAACAGCACGTTACCCGGCCCGCACTCCGGATCAAGGCTGATCGTATTCATCGTCGCTGGCAGCATATTCAAACGCCGGGCCACACGGTCAAGCTCACGTCTGGCGATGTCCGAAGCGAGACCTGCCGACAGCGCAAACGCCTTTTGCGAAAGCGGCAAGCCGCGATCACACACGTGCAACGCCGACAGTTTCGACGGCTGCACCGTGGCCTCTATTTCGCCACCACCCGCAGGAACGAATCCATGACGAAGCAGCTTCAGATCAACCTCGGCACCCATGCGTCGCAACAACGGCAACCAGCTGCGGGTGAGGAAATCGGTCGGTGGCGCCAACGGATTATGGGTACCACCACTGATCCATACACGACTGGCTTGCGGCGCCCGCAACAACGCGGGCAGCAAGGTCTGCAACACCAGTGTGCAACTGCCGGCGGTACCAATGGCAAAGCGGTATTCGCCGCCGCGAATCGGTCCGGGCTCGAAGCTCAACGCTTGCGACCCCAACTCTGCGCCTTGAGTCCGTGCACCGCAGACCTGTGCCGCCGCCATCACGGCGGTCAGGTGCTGGCGCAACAAACCCGGACGGCTACGTTTGGCACGAATCCGTTCGATGCGAAATGCCCGTCCCGTCACCATCGACAGGCTCAAGGCACTGCGCAACACCTGGCCGCCACCAATAGCGCCGTCCAGTTCAATCACGTCCTGTTTCATTTTCTTCCTTATGCGTACAACCCGACGGTTTCTCTGAGGTATCGATCGAGCTGACCGGAGTCTTCCCGGGTTCTGGCCAATGTCGGTACTTCGCGCTCCAGTTCAGCGGCGATGAATCGATGCAGCGCCGGGCGACGAGGACCATAGGCGCTCTCATCGGCATTGCGCTTGAGTGCGAGCAGCTCATCGACTTCGTCGAGCAACGCTTGGTCATCGACGGTGCTCAGTAGATCGGCAAATGTCATCGGCGGCCGGCCACGGCCCTGGTCGATCCAGCGCACGGCCAGCAGCGGCCGCAATACGTAGAAGTACTTTTTGAACCTCACGCTGTCGCCCTGCAAATAACCACGGAAGTTCTTCTTCGCCATCGACAGGTAGTGATTGCGCGCGGCCGGCGGGCTGTAAAACGCCTCGGCAAGCGCCCGCAGTTGAGAGACCGCCGCGGTTTCGCTGCGGTACACCAGCGGTGAGTCGAGCCACTCCAGCAAGGTCGGATTGGACTTTCGCAACAGCCCGAGGGTTTTGCGCAGCTCCCAGCCACTCACGTCGAGTTCATCATCCAGCGGCCGTTCGATCACGTCCCGAGGCGCGTCGACCTGGACGAACCACTCGGGTTTCTCCACATAAACAAAGCGCACATCGTAATCGCTGTCGGTCGAGGCGAATCCCCAGGCCCGGCTACCCGACTCGCAGGCATACAGCACCGTGACATTACGCTCGCGCTCTATGCGCGCCAGCTCTTCCAGCACCCGGGCGCGCATGGCGCTGCACAGCGGGTGACGTTCTTCGAATTTCATGTCCTTCAATCCTTGTTCCAGCGTGCCGTGGCACGCGCTATCCCTTGACGCACACCACCTGACGCAAGGTGTGCAGCACTTCCACCAGCTCGCGCTGGGCGTGCATGACTTTGTCGATGTCCTTGTAGGCCATCGGAATTTCATCGATCACCGCAGCATCCTTGCGGCATTCAACGTGCGCGGTGGCACGAATCTGATCTTCAACGGTGAAGGTGTTTTTTGCCTTTGTACGGCTCATGGTCCGACCGGCACCGTGGCTGCAGGAGCAAAACGATTCTTCGTTGCCCAGACCGCGCACAATGAAGCTCTTGGCACCCATCGAACCGGGAATGATCCCCAACTCGCCCTTCTTCGCCGATACCGCGCCTTTGCGGGTGACCAGAATGTCTTCGCCGAAATGCCGTTCTTTCTGCACGTAGTTGTGATGGCAATTCACCGCCTCCAGCGCCACTTCGAACGGCTTGCGGATAATCTGCCGCGTGGCCTGAATCACGGCCTGCATCATCAACGCGCGATTCTGCTTGGCGAAGTCCTGGGCCCAGCCCACCGCTTCCACGTAATCATCAAAGTGCTGGCTGCCTTCTTCGAAGTACGCCAGGTCACGGTCCGGCAGGTTGGCGATGTGCTGACGCATATCCGCCTGTGCCATCTGGATAAACAGGTTGCCGATGGCGTTGCCGACACCCCGCGAGCCGCTGTGCAACATGAACCAGACCCGGTTGGCCTCATCCAGACACACTTCGATGAAGTGGTTGCCGCTGCCCAATGTTCCGAGATGCCCGCGGTTGTTGGTGTTGGCCAGTTTCGGATACTTGTCGGTGATTGCCTTGAACCGTGGATGCAGCGCCGCCCACGCCTGATCGGCCTGCACCGGAATCTCGTCCCAGGCGCCCTTGTCCCGCCGTGATCGGGTCGAACTGCGGCCATGGGGCACCGCCTGTTCGATCGCACTGCGCAGGCCATGCAGGTTGTCCGGCAAATCAGCAGCTGTCAGAGAAGTTCGCGCAGCAATCATGCCGCATCCGATATCGACTCCGACCGCCGCCGGGATGATCGCGCCTACGGTAGGAATCACGCTGCCGATGGTCGATCCCTTGCCCAGGTGGACATCCGGCATCACGGCGAGGTGCTTGAAAATGAATGGCATCTTCGCCGTATTCATCAGTTGCTCGCGGGCTTCGTTTTCCACCGGAACGCCTTCCGTCCAAAGCTTGATCGGCTTGCCGTTGGCAACTTCCAGCAGTTGGTAAGTGTGTTGTTTCATCATCTCGATTCTTTATTGTCTGGCCGATGATTCGGCGCGGTTACACAGCCTTCGGCGACAAGGTTGGGTGAAACATGCAGCGCGCTCTACCGCTGAGCTACGACCTTTCGGTCGACGGGATTCGAACCCGTGCCCACGCTGTCCTGTAGTTCCACCGGCATTCGCCGGGCAAATTCGAAAAAGGTGGCACGACAAAGGTTGATGACTGTTGCGCGTCGCCGCGCACCGGGGTTAGCCGGCCTCAGATGTACAGCCATCGGCATTCGTGCCGTCACGCGCACTGACAAGGGTTTGATGAGACGTCTTGGATGTAGTCCCACCGGCATTCAGTGCCCGTGACAAATCAATTATTCAGCTTCATTCCATACGTTCGATCGCTTCGACCCAGTGCTGCGCACCGTACCGGCCGGCGGTGAATTGCTCGATCACATCAAACACCGCGTCACTGAAACCGCCGACATTCAGGATGTCGTCGCGATCCGCCGCCGGCGTCGCCCAACCCGGTTGCAGGTCGATGCAGATCAGGTGTGCTTGCGGGTTGATCCGCTTTATCCGCTCCCATTGCAGCATCGTTTCACTCGCCCCTCGACGTCGCGCATCGATCCAGGATTCGTTGTCCGACACCATGATCAGCGTATCGACTTTGGCCTTGCTGTCCGCCAGCTTCTTCAGCGGCGCCGAACAGCAGGTTCCACCACCGAAAATGCCCGCAAGCTTTTCGGCATTGCTGATCACACTGTCCCGCGGGTTGAGCGTGATATCCACCACGTCGACCTCGAACGGCATCACTCGTGCAGCCGGCTGCTTGCGCAACACCGCTGCCGCGATCAACGCCGCCACATCGATGCAGCGCACCGCCGTGGTCGCACCCTGCCGGTATCCGGTCAGCGGGCTGCCCATCGAGCCGGAGACGTCCGGGCAGACCACCACCGCGCCTTCAATCTTCGGCACATTGGTCAACGACAGCTCAAGTGCATCTTGCAGCGCCTCGCGTATCGGCGCCGGAATGTCATCACCGATCATTCGATACGCCGTCAGCAACTGGTACGGGTACACCCGCGCCCTGGCGACTGCTTCGGGATCCGCCAACCGCGCGGCCACGTATTCGGTGCAACCCGGCACTTCAAAAGCACCATGGCGCGCCAGGGTGTTGAGGTTGATTCGAAGCCCCTGCCAGCCCATGTTTCGCGCTTGAGCAGCCCACTGCTCTTTGCTCAGGGTTTCATTGCCGAGCAATTGAAAAGGCACCTCTGGCACCTGATCACTTGCACCACTGCGGAACGCCAGCAGATCGCGGGTCAGTTCCGGCAATGCCTGCACATCCACCGGTTTGCCGATCAGCCAGGCGAAGAATGCTTCGCGCCAGGCTTCGGACGGTTTGGGATGAACCATTTTCACCACGTCCGCCAACGAGGGCTGATTACCGATCGACGCTTGCAGCAGTTGCCGCTCGGTCGCGCTGTTCAGCCAGTTCTGCACCAGCCGCTTGGGCTGCGAGCCGAGGGATTTGCGCCCGGTGGCACCACTGCGCAGGATCTGTACGAAGTTGCGCAGCATCTTGCCACTGTCGACGATCCCTCCGAACACCTCCGGTACCAGCACCGAACGCTGGGCGGTCAGCGCCGCCAACAACAAGGCCGGCATGTCTTTCATATGGCCCTTTTGGCGGGCGTATATTGCGGCGTTGGCCACAAAACGGCTGTCCAGTTCAGCCACCAGCTTCAACACCTGATCCAGCTGGTTTTCAGCCGTTGCGTAAAAGGTCTGGTTCAGACAACCGGTCACTGCCAACTGGGCCAATTGATGCTTGGGCGTATAGGCATAGGCGGCCGCTCCAGAAGCATTCAAGGTGTCGCACGCCGGCAGGTTGTTCGATTGTGTGTTGAAGAGGTTGAAATTGGCCATCGTGGCGTCTCGCTGTGTTGTCCTGTTCGTTGCAAGAGCTATTGCAGCCGCCGTGCCAGTTTTAAAAAAATCACCAGAAAATAATTTAACTATTTGATTTATATAGATATTTATTATTATTGCGATGATCTCATAACGTTAAGCACGACAAACCGATTCGCCGAACACTATCATTGAATATCGTCTTTTATCTTTTGAGATAGCCATGCAAAACAAGCGCACTGTTGCCATCGGTTTTATCGGAGCAACCCTCGATCGCGTGGGTAAAGGTGCCAATCGCTGGAACCACTGGCGCCCGAGCGTGGGCCTGTGCCAGCAGCCGGATGTGTTGATTCATCGACTGGAACTGATTCACGGCACAGACGCCCGAGACGCCAGCCTGGCCGAGCGAGTTCGCGAAGACATTCGCCAGGTATCGCCCGAAACCGAGGTCCGCCTGCACCCGATGGCGCTGCGTAACCCGTGGGATTTCGAAGAGGTTTATGGCGCGCTGCATGACTTCACCACCGAATACACCTTCGATACCGAACACGAGGACTATCTGGTCCACATCACCACCGGCACCCATGTGGCGCAGATCTGCTGGTTCCTGCTGACCGAGGCGCGCTACCTGCCGGCACGACTGATCCAGACCTCCCCCGCCCGCCGCAAGAGCGAAGATGAGCCGGCCACCGGCACTCACGCGCTGATCGATCTCGACCTGTCGCGCTACGATCGCATTGCCACTCGCTTTACCATCAAGCGCCTCGAAGGCCTGGAGTTTCTTAAATCCGGCATCGCCACACGCAACGCCGCGTTCAACCGCTCCATCGAACAGATCGAACGCGTCGCCGTGCGCTCGAAAGCGCCGATGTTGCTGATCGGCCCGACCGGGGCCGGCAAATCCTTCCTCGCTCGACGGATCTACGAACTCAAGCGCGGCCGCCATCAAATGCAAGGACGCTTCGTTGAAGTGAACTGCGCCACCCTGCGCGGCGACGGCGCGATGTCCGCGCTGTTCGGCCACGTCAAAGGCGCCTTCACCGGCGCGCAGAATGCCCGCGACGGCCTGTTGCGCGCCGCCGACGGCGGCATGCTGTTTCTCGATGAAATCGGCGAACTGGGCGCAGACGAACAAGCCATGCTGCTCAAGGCCATTGAAGAGAAGCGCTTCTTCCCGCTCGGCTCGGACAAGGAAGTCGACAGTGACTTCCTGATCATTGCCGGCACTCACCGCGACCTGCGCAGTCGTGTCGCCGAAGGCCTGTTCCGGGAAGACCTGTACGCACGAATCAATCTTTGGACATTTGATCTGCCCGGCCTGGCCGGCCGTCGAGAAGACATCGAACCCAACATCGATTTCGAGCTCGAGCGCCACGCACGCGAGCACGGTCAACTGGTACGTTTCAACCTTGAGGCCCGCAAGCGCTATCTGACCTTTGCCAGCTCACGCGAAGCTGCATGGCTGGGCAACTTTCGCGAACTTTCGGCCTCGATCACGCGCATGGCGACACTGGCCGACAGCGGGCGAATTGATGAAACGCAAGTGCAGGAAGAAATTGATCGACTTCGTTATGCCTGGGGACTGAAGCAACCGGCAGGAGTGACGGACGATTTACCGGGAGATGCCGAAGGCATGGACCTGTTTGATCGGTTGCAATTGAAGGCCGTGCTGGCAGTGTGTAGAGAGTCAGATAGCTTGTCGGATGCTGGCAGGCGCTTGTTCGGCGTGTCCCGACAGGCGAAGGCGCAGCCCAATGATGCCGACCGATTGAGAAAGTATCTGGGACGGCTTGGGATTGAATGGAGCCAGGTGACCGATGCCAAAGAATCAGCCGCAAAGTAAAACAGCAGCGACCGCTGCCGAAATAGAACGCTCGATCCAGGCCCTGAACAAAATGGCGGAACGCCTCTGGGGTGACGGACGCGAGGCCGAGGCCAAGGCACTCCTTGATGCGCTGGATGCGTTGAATCGGGCACTCGACAGAATCAGGATTGGAGAAAGTCGCAGGGCTGCGACGCTCCATTAAGATGAACGCCAGGACAGACAACCGAACCAGGGACAATCTACAACAGCATGAATCACTTGCGCTCGGAAGACTGACCGATCTCCTCGCGAGTCGGCATAGTCCAGTCCGAAGCGCGCCGTTCATAAATAGAGTCTTCGTGCTTATGGCCGTCGTAGCCGAACATCAGCAAATACAATCCAAACGCTGTTGCCGCCAATATCGCCCTGCCAATCGGGCTGGCATCTTTAGCTAAACCACCCGGCCCAATGGCCACCCAACCGCCCCGCAGGTAATTGAAGACGGCTTGCATAAACCAAGCTTGCATCGCCAGGGAGAGCCAGAACAGGCTCCATTCTCCTGTGTAGCGCACAAAGGCATTTACCACAGCTCCTGCAACCATCAAGGCCAGTATCCAGTAGCGAAAACGCTTGAGGAAAATCAGGGTGCTGTTCTTGTGCTCCATCCCTCCCTCACGCTTGAACTCAACAGGCTTCTCAACCATGCACACTCCTTGTATCGCGACATAATTTACCAATTCGCAAAAACGTGTCACGACTTTGAAATTGGAAGCTACCACCCCATCCATTCAGCTACCATTCAGATCTTTCGAATGGAGTCGACCAAATGAACTTTAGATTCTTTCTGTTGATGCTCGCAGCCGTTTCAGCGTCGGGATGCGGAACGATCAACACAACCTTCCGGGATGATGCCGTAGCGAGTAATAAACTGGCTCGCTGGCATTCCCACTGCGACTCGGTATCCCGCGTCTACGGCGGCACCATTTTTGACTACTGCACCCTTGATGCGGAGCCACGCCGCAGCAATGGTTTCGATGGACACCCTGCTCCAGCATTAATTGTCCTGGATATGGGAGCGTCAGTGGTCGCAGATACTCTCGTATTGCCATACACCATTTATTTGCAAAACAAGCACGGCGATATCAAGAAGGCTCGTTTCGAATAACAGGGCAAACTGATCAGGTCAGGCCTGAACTTGAACCGATTTTAAACATTCAGAAAGGTGCCGCGACTGGCCTGGCTCGATGGCCGATCCCGTCACTGATCTGAAGAATCGAGGAGCCCCGCAAAAGTCACGCACATGAAAAAGCCCAACTCGCTAAAGTTGGGCTAAGTCATTGAATTATATGGTCGGGACGGAGTGATTCGAACACTCGACCCCTAGCACCCCATGCTGGGGCCTGTAGCGAGCTAATCGACTGTTTTATAAGGAAAATATCTAATTTTAGGAATAGCAAAACATCCGTTTTTTTGTGTGTATGCAAACGAAAATACGCGGCCTCCAGAGGAGGTTTTGCGCATCCCATCTCCGGCATTCTGCCGACCGAAAAACGTCCCTGCTACTCTGGTTTCGTCCTCGGAGGAAACCCAAAATGCCGAACTCTGATCTGCTCCCTTCTCTGCTCTTCAAAATCAACGAAAACCAGCTCGCCCTCGAAGCGGCCATCATGGAACTTGCCCTCTGGGTGGAGCAGCGCGGATCCGCCGACGTCGCAGAAAATGTTCGCAGTTCCCTCGCTGCAATCGATCGGAATGAGGAGTTCATCAAGATGACCTTGGCCGTGTTGATGACACCTGACTGACCGCTATCGGCCAATAGCGGACGCTCCTGTTAGTAAAGACCGATACGACAAAACTTAGCTCTTCAAGTAAAAAACGTATCGGCTCACATCAAACGGTTTTCCACCCACCGTCGATATTGACGAGTGCGAAATGCCATACCGAGCTGTTGCAGGATAAGCGCACGCAGCGGTGAAACGTTCGGATCGGGCTTTTTCTCTCGACTCAGCTTGCGTAACTGAAACTTCACTACCGCCATGTTTGCCAAGGATGCGATGGCTTTATTTTTCCAGGTAATCGGCGGCAATTGCGGAGCATTGTCTTTGCCCAGCAGCCAGTCCCGAGGCAAGTTGGGATCGATGGCTAACGCTGTTCCGATCCCAACCATATTGACGCCGCTCTGCACGACGTTTTCCGCCACCGCGCGGCGACGTATACCACCGGTGACCATCACCGGCATTCTGGCAACTGTTTGGATATCACGGGCGAACTCGACGAAGTAGGCTTCGCGAGCCAGCGTGCGACCATCGCGCGCCTCACCCTGCATAGCGGGCGCTTCATAACTGCCTCCGGATAATTCCACCAAATCCACACCAAGGCCATTGAGCAGCTCAACGACCTTCTTCGCATCATCGGCGGTAAACCCTCCCCGCTGGAAATCGGCGGAGTTGAGCTTGACCGCTACTGCGAAATCCGCAGAAACCACAGCCCTGACCGCCTTGACGATTTCGAGTAACAGGCGCGCCCGATTTTCTAGGGAACCGCCCCATTCGTCCGTCCTTTGGTTGGTCAACGGCGAAAGGAACTGGCTCAACAAATAGCCATGGGCAGCGTGGATTTCCACGCCGGTGAATCCAGCTTGTTCGCCGAGGCGCGCGGTGTTCGCAAAGCGTTGGATAACGTCCTTAATCACGCCGGAGGTCATCGCGTGAGGCGTGGCGAAACGCTTGGACAGTTTGCCCAAATCCAGCGGCACGGCCGACGGTGCCCATGTTTTTTGCCCAAGATTGGACTGCATCTGCCGCCCTGGGTGGTTGATCTGCAACCAGAACTGCGCACCGCCGGATCGACCAATACGTGCCCAACGCTTGAACTTGGCCAGTTGCTGATCGTCCTGTAAAACTACGCCACCCGGTCCGGTCATGGCGCGGCCGTCGACCATCACGTTGCCGGTGATGATCAGGCCTGCACCACCATCGGCCCACGCTTGGTAGAGACGCATCAGTTCTTCGGAGGGTGCCTGATCGGCGTCCGCCATGTTCTCTTCCATGGCGGCTTTGGCGATTCGGTTCTTGATAGACGAACCGTTTGGAAGCATCAGGGTGTCGAACACATTCATGGGGCAGTCCTCAACTGGATATGAGGCCACCTTAAGATTGAAGTCAACTTTAAGGTCAACATCTTTTTTCCGAATCAGTCGATGTTCATCGCGCCAGATCCTGGCAATTGCGTCACCAGCTCAGCACCTAACAACTGTGCGGGCGTGTAAGCCCCGCCAGTCGGACGCATTTGCAACAGGTAATCAACCACCGCCAATGCAGCGTCGATCGTCAGGCTGTAGACGTTCGCGGTATGCAGGCGCGCGGTTCTGCACTCACCACGGGCGTTGCGAGCCTCGCCCCAAACATAGGTGCCTTGATCTGCGCGTTTTTCCTGATCTGGGCCGACCACGGTTTTTCCAATTCGTGCTTTGAGCAACCGCTGCACGAACGACAAACCCAGCAACGGACGTATCCAATTAGCAAACCGGGCGCCGCGGATCATGCCTGCGGAGCCAGGGATGAAAACTTCGATGTTGGCAATGCCGGTGGTGTGCCAAGCAGTGGAAACGTCGCCCCATGGAATAGTCATTGCCAGCTTTTCTCCGGCACCAAAATCGATGCGACGCACTCGGTAGGCCAGCGGCACCGAGGTGATTTTGCCGTCACGGCGAACCTTGCCACCCTGCGCCAAACCCTCAATTGAAGTCTTAGCAGTACCGGGCGAAAAACTTGAGCGCGAATCAAAACCCAATGCCAGATGCGTGGCATCCGGCATCGCATTTTTCAATGCAGCGGCTACACAGTCCGTAGGTACTACATCGAAACCGACGCCTGGGCAAATGACCACGCCCGCCGCCCGCGCACGTTCATTCAGGGATTGAGCGTGCTCGAATACGGCAATCTCGCCGGTGATATCCAGATAATGTGCATTGGCACGTAAGCAAGCTTCCATCATCGGTGCGGCGGTCGCTGAGAACGGCCCTGCACAATGCAGAATTAAACCATGGCCTTTAATCTGAGCAAGTAAACGTACTTCGTCTTCGAGTTCAAACACCCGAGCTTCAAGACTCAACTCCCGAGCCAGGGCTTCAACCTTGTCTCGGCTACGCCCCGCCAGCACAGGTTTAAGCCCACGTTTTACAGCATCACGAGCGATCAACTCGCCGGTGTAGCCATTGGCTCCATAAATCATCCATTTCATCTGCGTATCAAAGTTGTCTTGCTGACTCATGCATGGCTCCCGAGTGGATTAGTGAAGAGCGTTATTGCCTTGCTCATTCAGCATCAGACGCTAGCGTTAAAGTCAGGTTGAGGGTCAAGTTGAAGTGAGCAGCTACCAGTGGAAATTATTTGCAGCGGCGGGGTTGACCTTAAAGCGAGGTTTAAGGTGAGCATGCGCCGACCTGCTTGATTGATGGAACCCGGATGATGCTCAAGACCTTTGTTTCTTATGCGTTGGTACTGATAGGTAGCGCTTTCATGACATTTGCAAATGCTGACACCGCCCCTTCCACAATGACTGCCAAGAATCGCCAAATTCTGGTGATTCTGACCAACCACTCCAGCTATCCCTCACGAACCGATACGACGGGGTTGTGGCTGACTGAGCTGACGCATTTCACCGACGTAGTGGAGGCAGCTGGCTACAGCACAGTTTTTGCCAGTCCCAAAGGCGGTGCGGTGCCTCTAGATGAGCGCAGCCTCGGTTGGTTGTACATGGACAAGGCCGCCCGAGAGCATTTGCAGTCCCCTGCCTTTCGCGCTCGCCTGCAAAACACACTGCCGATCGCCGATGTCGATCCGTCCCAGTTCAGTGTCATCTACTTCACCGGGGGCCATGGGGTGATGTGGGACTTCCCCAATAATCCCGACCTGCGGCGTGTCGCCGAAACTATCTACAACCAGGGTGGCATCGTCTCGGCCGTCTGCCATGGCGTTGCGGGTCTGTTGGATCTGAAGGATGAACAAGGCCAGTTGATCATCAAAGGGAAGAACATCACCGGCTTCTCTGATCGCGAGGAGCTGTTCTCCGGCATGAAAAGCCAGGTGCCCTTCTTCCTTGAGGACAAGTTGGTGAGCCAAGGTGCGCGGTACCGCAAGGGCTGGCTGCCATTCACGTCATTCGCCATCACTGATGGAAGGCTTGTCACCGGCCAAAACCCTCAATCGCCCAAAGCCGTAGCTGAAGCCGTGATGGCGGTGCTCTCAGGCGACAACGTAGCTCGCTGAACCCTCAAGTAGTTCCCACCACCCGGAGAAAGACCGATTGAAACTCGCAAGCGCCGTATTAACAGGATTGCTGTTCAGCTCAATTGCCAACCATGCGTTGGCGGGGACGCCTGAAATGCTCAGCCCGACTGAAACCAACACAATCGATATCGCAGGCCACACAGTGCCGGTCGTCAAGGGCGGCTTGTACGACCGTTATCGCTCGAATCCTCCCTTGTCGGTGATTGCAGCAGAACTGCCGGGTGTTGATTTGAGCTGGTTCAAAGGACTGGAAAAGCACAAGGTAGACATTGGCTTCGAGTCATACTCTCCGAACTTTTATTACCAGAACAGTCGGGTAACGGCTGTCTACACGGCCGACCTGGACGCACTTCGGGCATTGATGCCGCCGGAAGTATTGGCAACCGTACACCCCCTGCAAATCTGGCCGGGTCGCGGCTTGATTGCGTTCACCGCGTACACCTATGAGCATTGTGATAACGACGCCTATAACGAAGTGGCCGTGTCGATCATCACCAACAAGCCAGGCAAAGCCAATCTGGGTCCGTTCACACTGATTGGCCAGTCGATGTCTGGCGACTTCTGGGGCTATGTGCTCAAGCTGCCGGTGAATACCGAGATTGCACGGGTGCGCGGTGTCGTCGGTTACAACCTGCCTAAATGGCTGACCGGTATTGACCGCAAAGAAGATGCCCAATCTGTGGTCTATAACATCACCGACAGCCAGACCGGAAAAGTCGACGTGTCCTTCAAAGCGAAGAAACTCGACAACCTCTCTCGTGATGTCGATATCGTCACCAGCAGCTTCACCAATCTAGATCATCATGGCCAACTGGCATACGGGTATGCGGTTTCCCGCCAGCTCAGTCACGGCTCCAGCCGCGACGCTGATTCGGCCACCCTCACACTGGGCGACGGCAGTCTGTCGAATTACCTCCGTGCCCTGAAGCTGGGGAAAATGATGAAGTACGAATACGTGCCAGAGTTCCAGAGTGCGCTTTATGCGCCCAAGCCACTCGCCAGCCTGATTGGCGAGCGCTGAGACCTTTTGCGCCTGTCAGGCTCCGGAAGCCTGACGGGTGTGTTTTTTTGTAGAAGACGTTACCGCGGGCCTATCTGAAGCTTTGCCAACTCCCTCTTCACGCAGACGATTTATCAGCATTTGAGCATTATCCCCACACGCCATGCCCTCGGGTTTATCTTCGATGCCCTTGATGACGACCAGAAGTTGAGCTTTGTTTTGCGCTAGCCGCTCCTGCAGAACGCTGATTTCTTCCACCTTTTGCTTGAGTCCAGTGAGCAACTCGTCGTGCCGCCAGCCACTGGCATTCATCGGCATCAGTTGCCGAATCTCCTCCAATGAGAAACCTGCCGCTTGTGCGCCGGTGATGAGTTCCAGTACCCATTCGGTATCGGGCGCGTAGTCCCGGTAGCCATTGGCCTTGCGCTCAACGGAGCTGATCAAGCCACTGGCCTCATAGAAACGGATGCGTGACGGCGCCAGTCCGCTGATTTTCGCCAGTTCGCCTATTCTCATACCTCACCCTGAAAAATCTATTGACCTTAAAGTTGACTTTAAACCTAAAGTCCTCGGGCGGCCAAGCGCAACTTGTGACTTGGTCGTCATGGCGTTCGTGAGTAAGCGCAGGCTAATCCAGCAACGCACTCTGAACTGCCTACCGGAAGGACTGCATGCTGTTAACTCAAGGCCATAATCGGAACGCGATTCGATGAAGGCCTCCACTTCATTCAGGAGATACGAACATGGGGTATGTCACTACAAGAGATGGTGTTGAAATCTTCTACAAAGACTGGGGGCCACGCGATGCCCAAGTCATCTTTTTTCACCACGGATGGCCACTGAGCGCAGATGATTGGGACGCGCAAATGCTCTTTTTCCTGGGTGCCGGTTACCGGGTTGTAGCACACGATCGGCGCGGTCACGGGCGATCCAGCCAGGTCTGGGATGGACACGACATGGACCACTACGCCGACGACGTCGCGGCCGTAGTTGATCACCTGGGTGTACAAGGCGCAGTTCACGTCGGGCACTCCACCGGCGGCGGCGAAGTCGTTCACTATATCGCTCGCCATGGCGAAGACCGAGTCTCGAAAGCAGCCATCATCAGTGCCGTGCCACCGCTGATGGTCCAGACACCGACCAATCCTGGCGGCCTGCCGAAGTCAGTGTTCGACGACTTGCAGGCACAACTGAAAGCCAACCGGGCACAGTTTTACCACGACGTTCCTGCAGGACCTTTCTATGGCTATAACCGCCCGGGTGCAAAGACCTCCGAGGGCATTGTCTTGAACTGGTGGCGACAAGGCATGATGGGATGTGCACAGGCACACTATGACGGGATAGTGGCGTTTTCTCAGACCGACTTCACCGAAGACTTGAAGAGCATCAAGATCCCCGTCCTGGTAATGCATGGTGATGATGACCAGATCGTGCCTTATGAAAATGCAGGGGTTTTGTCGGCGAAACTTCTGCAAAACAGTACGTTGAAAATCTACCCGGGCTTCCCTCATGGAATGCCGACAACCAACGCCGAGACGATTAACGCAGATCTGCTGGCGTTCGTGCGGAGCTAAAAAATGGGGCGGGTTAATCCCGCCCTTTTTCCCCTTGCGACTCCAAGATCAGATCTTGAATTTCGCAAAGTGCATAAGAAATGCGTTAACTGATTGTCCGCTTTTGGCCGAAAGCGGACGGTCAGGAGCGGCAGCAAGCGGCCAGTAGCAGACACTCAGAAAGCGTCCTGAACGATCAGGTTCTCATGTAAAGAAATCATCCAGCTGTCGTACCATCCGCACATCAACAAAACGGAGGTTGATATGGGAGATGGTCAGGGCAAACGAGTCGTTGTCATTGGTGCAGGCATCGTTGGCGCGTCATTGGCGTATCACTTGGCAGGTAAAGGCGCGAATGTCACTTTGGTAGAAGCTGAAGATATAGCTTCGGGAGTGACTGGCAGCTCATTCGCTTGGCTCAATGCCTCACACCCCGAACCCGACCCAATCGCGCAACTGCGCGGTTCTGCCATCAAGGAGTACCGCCGACTCGAAACCCAGCTGCCAGGTCTGGAGATAAGATGGACAGGCGCCTTGTCTTACAGCGTGATAGCGATTGAAGCGCTGCCAACCTCAGGTCACCAAGCTTCGGCAAACCTGGTGTCTCGATCGCAGATTCTCGACTTGGAACCAAATCTCAAGAACCCTCCCCAGTCTGCTCTGTATGCGGCTGAAGAAGGAGCGCTGGACGCAGTAGCAGCTACGCATGCGTTGATCGCAGGTGCCCAGGCGCATGGGGCGAAGATTCTCACTCGGACGCGAGTGCTCGGTTTTGTAAGCCAGAGTGCAACGGTGACTGGAGTCGAAACAACAATAGGCATCCTCGATGCTGATATTGTCGTACTGGCAGCCGGGACAGGCATCACGAAGCTGGCAGACATGCTTGGAGTGTCCCTGCCAATAGAGGCATCTCCCGCCATTTTCATCCGTTACAAGTCACAACCCAACCTCGTGCACACCCTCATCTCCAGCCCTGAAATGGAAGTGAGGCAAAGTTCGGATGGTACGTTGCTGGCAGCAGAGGATTACCTGGACGACGCCGTGGAAAATCAGCCGGCAGCGATAGCGCTTCGAACTGCCAAGACGATCCAGAACGAACTCCATGGTGTTATTTCTATAGATCCGGAGCGGGCTTGTGTCGGACTCAGGCCCATGCCTGCCGATGGCATCCCCATCATTGGTTATCTACCCAAAGTGGGTGGCGTCTACGTTTGTGCAATGCATCCTGGAATTACTTTGGCGGCGACAGTGGGACGTCTGGCCAGCGAGGAGATCATCGATGACAAGGTGTCCAGTGTCCTTTGCGCATGCCGGCCCGATCGATTTTTGCAAGCGGAGGGAATCCTCTTGTGAGGCAGAAATCGGCCAGAAGCGCCCCCCCATGAGCGACGGCTTCTGGCAGAGAGCTGAAGTTTGTTAACGCCCACTCTGGGGGTAGCTCATCTCTAGTTGGCACATGCAGAAAACTGAGAACTGCAGCGGGGCCGCATCGATGATGAGGTGGTGCACTATCCTCGGTTCTTCAGATCCACCGCCGTAGTGGTCGCTCAGTTAATCTACCGGCTTTAAAGCGGCGCAGCGCGGCTGCAAGCAACGCAGAATTACGTCACTCGCCTAGCCGCTGGTATCAATCAAAAGAAGCGTTCGATCTTCGTGAGCATACTGCGCACGCGGGTGCTGCGATTGGACCCGTCGCGAAGGAAATCCAAAAGCTCGGTTCGAAGTTCCATGCCAGCTTGACTCGCTCCGGCGACGCCTGACCAAGGTGCATATATGTGGTCTGAACGGCCGCCGTCCGTGAAGCCGACGCTTTCAAGAATCTGCTTTAGTGCTTCTTGGCCTGGAGACGCAGCCGGCATGCTTCCTCTGCCCAATGCGGACAGTCTGATGTACCGGCGGGCTTGAAGGGCACTGCCGTCGCCGAGGTGCGTCGGGAAGAAGGCTCGCAGTGCGCGCCGTAGACACGCTTCTGCGTCACTCATGGTTGGCACGCTCTTGCGGCTGATGCCGGTCAACACCTCTTCCTTGGCAGTCCATTCGCCTTGCATCAGCTTCGCAACATCGCAGTCGCATTCGCAATTTTCGAAGACGACCGGGGAGCCATATGCCGTATCGCCATAGGCAGCTACATCTTGAACCAGCAGATTCTTCTCGCCAATGAAGGTGCAATCGACAAATTTGAGCGCTGGCTTCTTCTTGGATCGCATATTCTTAACGCTGAAACCGCTGAGTTCACAGCCTTCAAAAGTGATCGGCCCATCGCAATTGACTAGTTCCACGTCGCTCAGGATACAGTTCTCGAACGAGACATCACTGAGGGAGACGCCCCGCAGGCGCACGCTGGACACGGAAGAGTTGACCATGCGGTTTCCGTCGAGAAAGAAATCGTCCCCGCTAAGCTCGTTTCCAATTTCAAAACCAGAAAACTCGATATCGGTGACTTCTGCTAGAGGCAAAGGCGCATGCACTGGTGCTGCCAGCGCTTCATCGCCAACGGATGCCCGGAGGAACCATAGATTGGCACTGGCCGATTCAGTGCCGTTCGCGACCGCTAAGTCGAGCGCCTGGCGCCAGTAATCGTCTACCGCATTATCGTTGAGTACGGACGGTAGCAGCGTCTCGAAGGTGAACTTCGCGCGCTCTGCTGAAGCAGCTAGTTGAAGGGTCTGGTCGCGATTCAAGTGAGCTACTGTAGCGTTTGTCGTGAATATTTGTGCGAGGAGAGTGCAGCGAATCCAGTCGCTCAGGAACTGGGGGCGGTAGGCGCCCGCAGCTTCCGTGGCGTACAGTAGCGCGTGCTTCGCGTTCTGCCGTGTAATTGCGACATGCACCTCAGACGCATTGACTGGGTCGACATCAAATGCCTCAGGTACCAGCTCATTGGGCGTGGGCACATGCGTTCCGGGCGGTGCTGAAGCGAGCGCTGCCAAGCCCTGCAATGCCCGCATTTGATTTTTTACCGAATACTTTTGCGCTGCAATGGCGTCTATCTTTGATGCTTCTCGGATGCAGGCAAACACTGCAGCGCTGAGACAAACGTCTCGGACTCTGGGAATGATGGCTTTGTTGTCCTGGTGCAGTGGCGCACGGTTACCGGATCGACGGCCAATGGCGATCGCTGCCAAGCCCTGGACGAAGAATAGCGAAGGCTCCTTCGCCACCTCAGGGAAAACTTCCAGGATCCAGGCGACAATGCTCTGCTTTTCTCGGATGACCATATCATCGGCCGGCCTGGTGCCGATCAATTCCTCGTACTCCGGCGGTAACTCAATCTCGCCTGCATTCCTGCTGCGCTCGACGATACCGTCAAAGACCGCTGCCACGTAAGCCCCGAAGTCATTGCCGTTCACGTCAGGCAGATCGACGTTGAGAATTGTCCAGTCACTGTTGTCGAGGTGCCGTGCCTCGGTACGGCGCCCCGAAAGGATGACTGTCGACTCCGGCGAGCCCAGGCGCAGCGTGATCAAATTGAGGAGGTCGAGGACTAAGTTTTTGTCATATCGACCGGCGACCTCGTCAATACCGTCGAGGAAGACCGTGACCAACCCTGATTTGACAGCCTGAGCCAAAAGGTTCGCGCCTTGACCGACGATGCCTATGAGCTGGGCGATGCTGTCCCAGGCTATGCCTTCGGAAAGGGGCAATTTCCTCAGCGGAATGAAGACCGATAGTTTTCCCCTTTTGTCATTGTTCAGATTTATCGCCGTATGGGCGAGCAAGACACTTTTGCCTTTTCCGGCCTCGGCTTCGATGAAGATCAAGCCAGCACCGGAGTAAACACGACGCGTCAGATCCGCCACAGCATCGAGTTCCCGGTCGCCAAGTTGATCGACCAGTGTCATACGTACTGGATCGATTCCAAGCGATCTAATGGGCTCCAGCGTCTCGTTTATCAAAAGCTGCTGCGAAGCATCGAACGTTGAGGGCAGGTCCAGAAGCCTTTGCAGCGCCATACGCACGGTCTCCGCGGTAAGGCCTAGCCCCAAGGTAATCAACTCCTCACCACTCGGCGCCCAATGGGAAAGCACGTAGTGGACTGCCCTAAGCCCAATCATTGGAGGCTTCTGGCTGATCTCTTTCGCTTCGATTAGTAATTCAGGCTTCGAAATGGCAGGGTCATCGACAAATACCCACAGCTCGCCTTTCAGCTCGAATGCCCGTGCACCTTTAGCATATGGCTCAAGGCTCCTGTCCATGGTTGTTGCGATAGCCTTGGCAACGTCGAAATGCTCTTGATCCATGTGTTTTCTCTTATATGCTTCCTGTTGACTAGATGCCGCTGCCTCGTTGCGCGCCACCAGCGAGGGGTCGAGTGTCGCAGTGCGCTACGCACTTTGCTAGAACAGATTCTGATCAAAGGATAGAAGCTTGCCGCGGCTCATGAGCTTTCGGCTATGGCCGCTTTAAGGCGAGGAATTCATCGGCACAATCTTTAGTAATCGCTGCAAAGTAAACTTCAGCAATTGAAATTCGAAATGCGCTGTTTGGCAGATTGCGGCTCTCCGCGAAGGACCACTATGGTTCGGACGCAGCCGTGACTGGAAGCTAATGGCCGAAAGCAGCTGATCACTATAGCTCGTCGCCTCACCCTCGCCCGCTGGCTGCACCTCAATTACTGTACATGCATACAGAACTTGTACAGCGAATCCGTTTCCATGAATTTCGACCAAGCCAAATCACTCCGCCTCCAGCGATGGCGCGCCACTCTCGATGACCAGGACTCTAATGCTAGTTCCTGTGCGCCGATATGGTCCGTCAGGGATGGCCCCGCACTGACCAAGAATTGCGCAAAGTTTTTTCGATGCCGTAAAAAGGTGGACTGGCCGACACCTCCGAATGATTAAAATCGTTAAGCACGTGAAAACGGATGAAGTGCTAGGTCTTTTTAGATCATTAACCCTCATGATAGGCTTCGACTTGAAAGATCGTTACGCTCTCAAACTGATGCTAAAACCCACAACGTCTAAACATGAGCACACAACATGTCACAGAAGACAATTTTCCTCTCACACATACACGAAGAAAAAGCACTTGCACTTATCATACAGCAAGCGATAGTAGATGAGTTCAGCGGCTTTGTTGATGTTTTTGTTTCATCAGATGGAACCAGCATTCCAGCTGGCGCAAATTTTCTAAAAAAAATAGAAACCGGATTAACCAACTGCGTAGCAGCAATATATTTAATAAGCAACACGTCCGTAAAGCGAAACTGGATTAACTTCGAGCTCGGAGCGATATGGATAAGAAACCTAATTAATATAAACGAAGAAAAGAATGAAATCCCTTTGCTTCCGATATGCCATTCAGGAGCTTCACCAAGCACTCTGCCGTCACCTCTGAATAATCTAAACGCTATATCGGGCAATCAAGCTAGTCAGCTTGAATTCGCATTCAAGTCTCTACAATCTGCGGTAGGCGGTAAAGGAAAACTAAAAACAGATTTCAACGAACTGGCAGAAAAGTTAATTGATTTTGAGCACACACACAACTTAGGTTCAAATATAGCAAAAGCAATTAAACTTTTGCTCCCAGCAAAAGAACTAAAAGGACTAATTGAAAGTTGCGAGCGCTTAGACCCAACGAGGCAAGAGCTCTGCATGAAATTAGAAAACATTGAAGTCTCAGCCGTCAAAAAAGTACGAGCAATGGCTAACAACGAACTACATTCAATTATAAGAATAGAGTCGATATCATCAGGCTTTGGGTTTGGACCGAATGGCTCCACCAGCATGGAGTCAATTAATCTGTATTTATCCCCAAAACTAATTGTCGATGCAAAAAAAATAATACTTGACACTTAAATTTCTCCAAAAATAACTACCCAGCAGGTCCGACACATCGAAAGTCAACAGCTTTTGAGTTGAGCCCCTACTGGCGACTCAATCCGTTGATGTAATCCTGACACGCATGCAGCGCGATCAGTCCCCTGTCCCCGGTGTTGGTGATGGCGATAATTCTTTGAGCATGCGCTGGGTCAAGTTCGGCTCGTACGGGGCCATGAACCACGCTGCCGGCGCTGGTGGTGGCAGGCACTGAACAGCCGCCGGCTGAACCCGCATCGAGGAGGACTGACAGCCGCAGATCAGAAGTAGCGAGGCGATCGCGCAGGCGATCCTGGTTCTTTTGAACATCGCTCAGTTCCTTGTAGTGGGTTTGCTCGCTGGCCGCCAGCCGCTGCTCGAGCGCCAGCCGCTTGTCCTGCTCGGCCTGCTGGGCTGTGGCAGCGGCCAGGGTCAACTGATTGAGGGTTTCGGTGTGCGCCCGGGCCTGCTCCGCCAACTGTTTCCCGTAGCGCCAGTCCTGAAACTGCCAGGCACTGGCGGCGCCGATCAGCAACAGCGCCAGCGCGCCGATCACTTTCCACGGCACAGCCATCACGGCACATCCCTGAAGAAGACGTGACCACCCAGCTTCAAGGTCTGCCTGGCCTTCGCAGCCCAGGCCGGCGGCGTCTTCATGGTGATCGCGTAATAGTGCGTGGCACCGCTGGTGGGATCCTGCAGTTTCCCGTCAATCACCTGGTCCGCAACGATCCGCGCTTGCGCCAGCTCGCGGAACGGAATTTCCTTGGCGCCGCTGAGGTATGGGAAATTGGGGTCGTTCTTGTTCCAGCAACTGAACTGATATGGCTTCTGGCAGACTCCGGCATAGCCCTCGCCCCACCACGAGTTGGTCTTGCCGTCGAAAACGCGATTGCGGATAGACCATGCCACGGCCACTCGGCCGCCCGCGCTCTCGCCGCGAGCCTCGCCCCAGATGGTTCGAGCGAGCACGTCGCGGTCTTTTTCGGTAACAGTCATACTTTTCTCCAGGCAAAAAAATACCCGCTCAATGGCGGGCTACGACAGTTTGGCGGCTCAGCTAATCATTTTTGCGAAGACCGCAGGAAGGAAGAAGTTGAACGGGTTATTGGCCGCAACGGTGACGGCATAAAGCGTGTTCGTGGTGAAGTCCCAGGTACAGTAGAGCTGCCTCGGGATCACGCCCCCCGAAGTCATACTCATGCCGAATGTGTTGATCAGCATGTACTCGTTCTGGGGAAAGTCGAACGGAACAGAGTAATAGTTCCGGTAGAGCCCCTGATCGGTCATGTCTGATTTGATGTACGTCCAGCCCTGAAAAGACCGGGTGAAGCTGGCGTTTGGCGTTCCTGAATCGAACAGCAACTTTCCCGCGCCATCCCATAAACGCATCCCGTAGTCGGCGACCTCCTGCGCGGCGTATGCCCCTACAAAATATCGACCATTCGGCTGCGCTGTGGCGTTGCTGTACGTTCTGACGTAAAAGCCGGTCCAGTTACCTTCAGAGCCAATCAGCCTCACTTTGCTTATGCCAGCGATTCCAGCGACCGTGTCTGGCCGAACGAACACCAGCGGCGGCTCTTGCGAGGTCACGGGGCGAGCGAAATAAGTCGTCGACCCCATGCCCGCCTCTTCAGTCGGCGCGTATCTTCCGCTTGAGATCACCATCAACCTGGCAAACTCAGAGTCGATGATCACCACGTCGCTGTTGTTTTTGAACTCAAGCCCGTATGCCATCAGCTATACCTCATGACGATCAGGCGCATTGTCCCGCTTGCAACTGTGCTTGCTGCGTATCCACGCGTGTAGTTGTAAACGCGAGCAACGTTGTCCAGCAGCTCTGTTTCGAACTGCATTTGCTGGTCGGTGTAGGCGCCAAGAGGAATGACAACAGCCGATCCGTTACCGGGTCCAACGCCCGGTACCGAAAAGTCCTGGCTTCCCTTTGCGAGCGTGAACGTCACAAGTGTGCTGAGTACGACACGGATCGTGAATGAGTTCTCATCAAGCTGAAGCGTGCCGTCGCCCCCCCAGATCCGCATGCCAAAACTCATGCTAAAAGGTCTCCCAGTTGCACCCGCTTGACGCCGTTGCCGTCGAAAACCTTGAGGGCACGGTTGGTAATGGTCAGGCGACCCTGCCCGGCAATTGTCCCGTTGATCTCGAAGACGCCGCTTTTATCCAAGCGCCAGCCCGTCTGGCCAGCCACGTAGTCGTTGGACTGGATGAAGTTTCCGATCATGGCGTTCGTGATTCGGCCGGTGCCGATCACCGCGTCATTGATCAGCACCTGACCACCTTGGATTACGAACGGCGCAACGATACGACCGGCGACGTTCGGATCGAGCACGGCGAATCGGCTCGCCGCCACCAGCACCTGCGATTCGATGATCCCGTCGTTGTTCTCAACACCAACGCCGATCCCGGCAATGTAGGTACGACCGTCCACGGTGAGCTGGGTCTTGATCGCGTACATCGCAGCCAGCTCGTTGACGATCTGCTGCACCTCGACCGCGGCGGCCGCGCCCGTGTTGACTTTCTGCAGCAGGAACTGACCGAGCTGAGATTCGGTGATTTTCCCCGACAGGTACTCGAGGATCACCGTTGCATCCATGCTCGACTGGCCATTGACCGGACCAGTCCAAGCGCCGACGTTGCCACTACGGTCTACCAGTCGTGCCCAGAAAAAGAAGCTCGCACCGGCCGACAGGTTCATCAGCACCATGTCGGATTGCGGATAGGCGTAATCGCCCAGCTTTGTAGCCTTGCTGAAGTCGTTGGTCAGGCCGTACATGACTTCAGTTCGCTGAACATCGGCGGCGCTGAGATCCGCAGGGAATCCCCACTTGAGGCGAATGGCGAAGATCTGCGATTCCGCGTTCAGGAACGTCACCACGGGGGGCGGCGTCGTCTTCCCGTCCAGCTGCGCCTCGGTGCTGTACGCCCAGACACTGCCAATATCCACGGCGTTGATCGCCCGCACACGCGCCACATACCGCCCGGCGTAGATGCCACTGACCTCAATCGCCGAGGTGCCGGTGCGGCCGGCGTAGACCCAGTCACCAGAGTTCTTGCGCCACTCCACTTCATAAGCGATCGCCGTTGGTGAAGGCGTCCAGCCGATAGTCATGACCGTGATCGCCCTGCCCTGATCAACCAGGAAGCGCGTGGACAGGGTGATGTCCGTTACTGGTGCCTGCACGCTCGGTGGAATGATCGTGACCGGCGGCGAATCGATCTTGGTTCCATTGTCGATGTTGCTGTACTTGCCAGGAACGTGTTTTACCGCGCTGATCTCGTAAGCGATTGTCGTGTCGGTGAATCGTTCCGCAACGTTCAGCACGCGGAAGGTCTGCGCGGCCAAGGTCGGGCTTTCGATGGCCCAAATTGACTGCGCGACCGGCGCGACGTCGAACGCCTCGGTTACTTCCACCTCCTGCACGTCCTGCGCGAAACCAGTCTGATCCCAGCGAATGGCCGTAGAATCGAAACGCAACGAGGCGCTGTCGAAGGTCAGCATGCCCGTGGCGAACTTCACTTTACGGGTCTGAGACTTGCCACTCGGCAGGATGATGGTCAGTTGATCGCCGGGGTAGATCTCGACACCTGCGTCCAGCACAACCGAAGTCCGGTCGGCGGTATGGATGCGCCCACCAATGCGCCGGCCGGCGCGGGAGGCGTCGGCAATGCGGATGATCTGGCCAGGACGCGCGATGGCGCCCTCGAGGCCGGTGCTAAACGTGACGGTCTCGGTCTCCAGCTTTGCACTCAGCAAAGCCCATTTGCCCATGCGCTGGGCCTGGCCCTGACTGGTACAGCCAAAGGCACTGATTTCGGTCTGCTGCACGCCATACCGGACGATGCCGTCACGGTCATCGACGTATTCAACCTTGGCCCGGAAGAAATCGGCCGGGTCGTTCCAGCTGACCAGCGCGACGTTGAATCGAGCCTTGCGAGTCGTCCCGCTGTAGCCGAACCTCCCATCGATCACGTTGCCATTGGTGTAGGTGTACACCGGATCTTCCGGCATGTCGGCCACGGCCAGCACCTGGCCCGCGCCCCAGTAGCTCATGCCCCGGAATACACCCGCGAGATCCTGCATGACCTTCAGAGCATCCGCGCGTCCCTGCAGGTAAGCGTTGCAGGTGAAACGCGGTTCTTGGCCGCCCTTCCCGTCCGGCACCAGTTGATCGCAGAACTGCCCGATCCGGTAGAGCTCCCACCGATCAACCTGCAATGCATTCAGCAGGTGGCCCAGGCCAAACCGGTCGTTCATCAGCATGTCGTAATAGATCCATGCCGGGTTGTTGGTGTAGGCCGGCTTAAATGTACCGTCCCAGGTGCCGACATAGGTTCGGTTGTCCGGGTTGTAGTTGCTGGGTACGCGGATGATCCGGCCGCGCATGTGGAACGACCGGGTTGGGATGCTGGAAAACTGGCTTGCATCGAACTTCAGGCCAACCATGGCGCTGTTCGGATAGCGCAACTTCGCGTCGATCACTTCGGTAATAGCGTCGATGTTTGTGGTATCGGCGATGTATTGGTTCGTGCTGTTCGGCGTCAGGCGGCGCACACGCACGGACCAACCGGTGGTGGCCGGCGGCAAGTTGATCCGGTGGGTACGCTCGTATTTGGTGGTGGTCTTGCCATCGAAGGCGGTGCTGATCACCTCCTGATATGGTCCGCCATCGGTGGACACATCGATTGAGTACACCACACGGTAACCGTTCGTGTTGCCATTGCCCGTGTCGGTTGATTGAAGACGCGGCGTCGATAAGCGAATGCGTACGGCGGACAGGTCAAGGTTATTGATCGCACGCACCCATGGGGTGTTGTAACGCAGCTCTACGCCGACGGCGATCTCACTGTCCACCGCCGGGAATCCCGGCATGTAGGTTTGATCCTGCGTCCCGTTACGACTGTCGACGGTCACGCCCGGAAAGTTGATCGTGCCATCAGGGTTCTGGAGCGGCGTTTCATCGAGAGTGATCGAGCGCAGGCCGTCGACCAAGCCGTAGATCTCGCCCTCGCTGATCAAGTCCAGGATGTTTGCGTACGCGATGCTTTGCAGGCTGTCCGGCGCCTCGACGGCCGGTTTTGGCTTACTCTCGCCGCCTTTGGCGCCGGCGATGATTTGCTCGAACAACTGGGTCATCGACTCGCGCGGGATCAGCTCGGTCACTTCGGTCATGCACTTTCTCCAGGCGAAAAAAAACCGCCAGAAGGCGGTGCAGATATTCGGTATGGGTTGGAGTTGGGCGTTACTGCTGGTCTTCGGCGTAGATGCCGGCGCTGATCACCGCGCTGCCGACGATCATCTCGCCATACAGCACGGGCACCGGGTTACCCTGAGCGCTGGTGTTTACCGGACCATTGAAGCTGTAACTGGCTTTGTTGTTGGGGCCGTCTTGGGAAGCGAGGCCTTTGGTTTGGGGGCTGAGCATTTGAATAACGCCGCCGATAGCGACCGCTGCACCAAGCTTCATCATTGGTACACCAATTGCGCCGCCACCGAACGCTGTTACGACCCCACCGATGACGACAAGGGCAGCGCCAACGATTGTTTGAAGCGAGCCGGCTCGCTTTGACCCCGCCAAAACTGGGACGATGCGAATTACGTCCTTTCCGGTTGGATCTGCGAGTTGATCCTCGGCAACATTTCGACGACCAACAAACACTGCAAACCGAATACCTTTGCTTGAGCTTTCGGCCAAATATTTGGCAAACCCCGGGAACTGACGGAAATAACCCATCATGTCCTTCAGTCCACCGCTGGTAATCATGCGGTGGCGGCGTCCGCCAGCTGCCCGAGCCAGAGCCCCAGAAAGCCAAACCTCTTGCATCTTGTCTTGATAGGCAGCCATCACCATAAAAAACTCCGGACATAAAAAAACCGCCTTTCGGCGGTCTTGATTCAAAGGGTCGTGGGCAATATGTCCACGTCGGCTTCGCTGCTGATAAAAATTCGGTACTTCTTGTGCTGCCCTTCAGAAAGGTTCACTTCCCTCTCTCGACGTTCAGCGGCAGTGGCACAGACACCAGAACCGACGATACCCGCACCTACGATAACTTCGCCGGCCGGGATTTTGAACGTGGCAGTCTCTTTGGTTGCGAGCTTCGCCGCCAGCTCGCCATTCACGTACACGCCCATGTCACAGCCGGAGCTGATAAAGCCGGAGTCACGCGTTACCGTTAGCGTGCCAAATGGCGACTTGGGCGTCACTTGGTAGGCAAAAACCTTGGTGGATTTTACCGCCTGTGAAGGTGGAACAGCAGAAGTCGAGCACCCGGCCAGCACGGCACCTGCGAGCACGGCGATCAGTAAGCGTCTCATGGAATCCCTCCTTGAAAAGTCAGGACTGTATCACTTGGCATCTCGGTGACGCAGCACCATGCGGGTGTATTCCGCCCACTGGCCACCGTACACATCGCGCCGACTGTCTCGGCCGTACATGTGGTGCAGGATCGACCCCGGCGCGGGATAGTGCTCCGGCTCGCTCTTGAGGATGCCGTCGGCCAGATACACCGCGCCATGATTCGGCACCGGTGAGCGGATCTGCATCAGGATCAGGTCGCCGTGGCGCAGGTCGTTGACCTGGTAGAAGCCGGCGCCCTCGTACAGGTCCAGGTAAAGGTTCTGGCCTTTGTTCCACCAGTCGTCCTCACGCTCGTACTGAGGGAGCTGGATACCCATCTCACGATGGTAGAAATCCTGCACCAGCGTCAGGCAATCCAGCACGCCGTGGTGAAATGGGCGGCCGATCAGCGGAGCGTGATAGCCCTCAGGTGTGATAGTGGTCAGTTCGCCGGCGACCACTTGCTCGTCATCGCCCTTGCGCACCTCCAGGATGTGCCACGGCAAGCCGGATGCCTCGCAAGACACCCGATCAGCCTCGCTGGCTGTTGCCGGGTAATCCGGGTGGCTGTGCACCACCGCCAGCACGGTCCCACGATCTTCTGCGGCGGCAAAGTCTTCGGGCGCCAGCCGAAAATGCTCGCTCGGCGTGGTCGCGGTATTCCGGCACGGGACGTACACCTGTTTGCGGTTTTCGCGGATCACCAGGCCGCAGCATTCACGCGGATACTCGGCCAGTGCGTGCCGCTCCACGGCGGCGCGGATTGTCTTGTTCATGGTCAAGCCCTGATGAGGCCGGCGGCCGGATAGGAGCCATACGGCAATGGGTTGTTCGCGCCAAAGCGCAATTTGCAGCTGGTGGGGCGACCGCCGCATTTGTCACGCGAAGCGTCCGAGGTGATCACATCGAACTCGTTCGCGACCGGCGGCCCGTTGTAGCCGCAGTAAGGACCACGGTAACCGCCAATGGACAGCCAGCGGCAGACGTTGGCCACGATCTGGCCTCGTGGCAGTTGCACGTTGTTGAAGTCCAGCGCGCTGGCCAGCTCGAACTGAATCGCGACGTTGTCTTCTGCGACCTTTCGCTCGATGTACCAGATATCCGGGGGAAATTCCTCGTCGGGATCTGCCTCAGGGTTGCCGCCGGGAAAGTTGACGGCGTCCAGGTAGCGGGTCAGCGTCCGGTGACGCGTCAGCTCCGCGCCCACCAAGTCATCGAAGTAGATGACCAGCGCAGTGATGAAGCCGTCAACGTTACCCACGCTTAGGGTGGGGCTCGGTTGCTGGCCCTGCCCGGTCATTTCGAAGCCCTCCGCCTCGATCGGCCAGGGCGAGTATTCGTTGCCCTGCCACCAGATCGAGGCCGAAAGCGTGTCCGCGTGAAAGCGATACAGCTCGCCGCCGATGGGGGTGGCGTCCAGTTCGTAGAGCGTCACCATCGAGCCAGGCTCGAGGGTCTGGATGTCGGAATTGATTGGCATGCGGTCTCCAGACAAAAAAATACCCGCTCAATGGCGGGTGCGAGTAAAGCTTCGATTCAGTTTGGTGCGGTGGGCCAGGTGATGGTGTTCGGATATCCTGGTTCATCAGGCTGCCGATTCAGTGCGACTCGGTACTTCTTCCACTCTTTCAGCAGCGCTATCTCTGCACCCGTAGCGTCATCGACATCCACCGCATCCTGCAACGGTGCGATTGCCTTGTCGGCGATCGTTCGGCGCCGGAGGTTTTCCGCAACGATGGCCGCCAGCACCTGGTCAGCCGCTGACTTTTCCCTCATTGCCTTCGTGACAAGCTGGCTCCAGTCAATATTCATGGTTGCGCACCCTCTTCCATCGAGGTGGTGAGGACTTCCACCAGCGGCAATGGCTGAGGCAGGGACACAGAGCCGTCCTCAGTAATTACCAACGGCGCGGGGAACGCCTGTTCCTGGCTGTAGTTGGTCGGCAAAGGAAGCATCACCGTCAGCTCGATTTCACCACCAGAACGGTAAATGTCATTCATGAACCAGAACGAATTCACGGCCGTGCGCGGCAATGCATCACCCTCTTCCATCGGGGAAAAATCAAACGGCTCTCCGTTGATTACCAGTGCGTCGCCGCGCTTTTCCATTTCCAGCAGAGGCGGAAAGCCCTGGCCGTTGACGCTGACAGGCGAGAGATTAATTTTCATCAGAACCACCTGCCTATGGCCAAGAAAAAGCAGTTGAATGACCCTGTGTAAATGCTGCCGGCCGGGTCGAAAACAAGGAAAGAGCCGAGCGTGGCAGACGTCGCATCAGCCGGTGAGGTGGTCGTGAATTTGCCGGCGCCCCTGACCCCCAGGAAGGGAATCGGCGTCGATACAAAAGCCGCCGGATAGGCCCAGTTCGTAGTGCCGATCGTGCCGCTTCCGTAGCTAGTGTTCATTGCGATCGAGAGGCCAATGACCAGCAACCGACAAATCATGGTTCCGTCTGCGAACTTCGTATACTGCCCGTTTGCACTCGACCCCGCCTCGACAATCGCCCCAGTTGGCACGCCGCCTGTTTGGCTGACGGTACCCAGAATATTGGCAACGGATGCAGACCCGAGGCCGAGCGTCGTACGCGCAGCCGCCGCGTTTGCATCATCGAGCAGCGTCTGAATGTACGTGCTGACGCCCAGCGTGGTCAGGACAGCACCAGCATTCACATCATCGAGCATCGACCGCGCGAATGACGTCAGCGGCGTGAGATCAGCCGTGTTCGATCCGGTGTAGTACGCCAATCGATCAGCCGCCGGCGTCAGGCCGGAGATTGCCGCCAGCGCCGCAGAGAGCGACTGACCGATGACCGTCCAGTTTGCCAGTGTGGTCGGTGGCAGCGTCGTGAGAATGTACGGTTTGTTCTGTTCATCCGTGCGAATGGCGATATCGCCGCGATTTGCCGGAAGCGCCAGCATGGCCGCCTGGCTGTTCACCGGGTAGACGTTGTTGATCGACATATCCGGCGTCTGCTCGGGACGCAGCTTCCCGTCAGCACCCAGCGAGGCAGCACCACCGGCGACACCCAGCCCTACCGTGGCCGCACTGCCAAGTCCGAGAATGTTGCGACCGTCAGCCGGCGCAGCAGACGCGATCAACTGACGGCCAAGGGCTGTCAGGATGGTCAGCGAAAGAGCGCCAACACCCGTGAAATACGGCAGTCGATTGGCCGCGCCAGTCAGGCCGGACAGCGCCTGAAGGTTGGGGTTGAGCGTCCGATCATCCAGCTCGGCAAAGTTCGCATTGATCTTTGCGCCGCCATCCCGCAGCGGATCGCCCGTGCCATCGTTCGGCAGCGCACCCAGATTAATTTGTGCAAGTGCCATGGTTTACCTCAGGGCGCAAAGACTTGGTTGAAGGTGACGGACAGTCGATAGACGTCGCCGCCCATGTGCGAGGGGCTGCGCTCAGGCGCCCTGAATAGCGACAGTTCGCCAAGTGGTGGCGTCCACTGGAAAGATTTGTGACCGCCATGTCGATCAAGGAATGCCTTGATCTCCATAATTCGCGCCCTAGATCCACTAAACATAAGCGGCCAAGTTCCCACCCGAGTGTTGATTCCATCACCAACTGCCTGGCTGTAACCGTCACCAAACTGAGCAGTGCGAACCCGATCGGTTTCGGTGCCGGTCATTTGGCTGTCCGGGGCCCATGTAAAAACCTCAGGATCTGCCATTCAATTTCCCCCAAATTTGACCGCCAGGCTTGAGCTCCTGAGTAACAACGCGCTTGGCACCTTCGTTAATCATCTGAGCCAATTGCTGGGCGCCCGCGCTAGCGGAGTTGGTATCTGTATTAGTTGTTGTCGAGCCATCCGACTGGACATGGATAGTCGTGTTTATTTGGATGGAGCCAGGATCGCCACCACCAGACATCGCCGCCAGCGCAGGTCCGCCGCCGGTCGTCAATGGCGTGACACTACCGCCGTTGGCACCGGTCATCAGGAACGACCGGCCGCCCTCGTTATAGAGCTCTGGCCCCAGTTCATTGACTTCATACAGAGAACTCGGTGCAACGGGCCCGCCTGCAGCGCGAAAACCTGCAAACGAAACAGATCCAGCACTCGCGTCAATTTGGCTGGCAAAATTGCTCGCACCAGCCTGAGTCGCACCAGAGGTTGCAGCGCCAGTAGCACCACTCCCACCCGTGAAGTAGCTGGTCGCAGCACCTACCAAGCTTCCCAACAGCGCCGAACTGGCCTGCCTGGTCGCAATCCGCGCCATGTCAGCCAGAACCGATTTGGCGAAATCGGCAAACGACAACTTCCCGGTCATGGCGAAATTGACGATCGCGTCTTCCATCGAACTGAAGGCGTTGGTGAAAAGGCTTTTGGTTTGCCCGGCGACATCTCGGGCTGATTCCAGGTAGTTCTGCCACGCCGACGATGCGCCAGCGCTCCAATTACCCTGGGCCGCGGTCATCTCGTCGTAGTTGGCTTGAACCGTGTCATGCAGATCCTGCTGAGTGGCTTTCAGCGCCGCCAGTTTCTGGGTGTACTCGTCGAGGCTCATGCCGCGCGAGCCGTCGCCGTACTGGTTGGCCAGATCCAGCTTTTGCTGGTTGAAGCGGTCGTCGATGGCGTTCTGCTGATCCGTCAGCCCACGCTCCCGATCACCCTGGCCAAGTCCTGCCGCAGCCCGTTCGCCCTGCTGACGCAACGTGTCGACTTGCTGCTTCAACGCGCTGGTGTAGGTCTGAACGGCCTGTTCCTGCTTCCTCAGCCTGCCCTGTTCATTCTTCGCCAGCACATCCAGCTCGCTATCCGCCGCCTTCTGCGCCTTGACCATGTCGGTGCGCGCGTCGGCGATCTTTTGGTCGAGTTGGATGCGCTGCTCGGCGGTGGTGCTGGACTTGCTCTTCGCCGACTCAAGCGCCGCGATCTCGGCCTCGTAAGCCGCCGTGATCTCATCCCGCTCGTTGCCGATCAACGCCTCGCGCTTCAGCAGGTACTCCTGCTGTGAGATCAGCCCGGCCTTTTGCGCGGCATCCAGTTGTTTCTGGGTGTTCGCGTATTCGGCCTGAATTTCCTTGAGAGCGTTTTGCGCGGCGTTGTAACCGGTGAGGTCGACGGCACCGGCTGACGGCCCCTTCTGATCCTTGTTCTTGTCCTTGATGTTCTGCAGCGTTTTGGCGACGAAATCGGCCTGAACCTTCGGGTCATTGGGATTGGCCTTTCTCAGAACTTCTACGTCACGGAGGTAGGCTTTCGTCAGTTTGTCGCGCTTTTCGGCGTTGGTCAGATTCGAGTCGCTGATCTGCTTGAGTCGCTGCTCTGCTTCGATCCCCTCCTTCTGAGTTCGGACTTCGTCCTCTTGAACTTTGACTCGCTGTTCACCTGCGAAAACCATGAGCTGAAGCTGATACAGCTCTTGTTTTGAATCTGCGAGTTTCTTCGCCGCATCGGTGTCGTAGGGATCAGCATTCACAGCGCTCTGCGCGTAAGCCACACTTTGGGTGAGCTCAGCAATTCGCTTTGCAGGCCCTGCCTCTCGGCCGATATTCTTCAGCGCATCCAGCGACTTTTTGGCTTCATCAGTGATGCCCTTCCAGGCCTTTTCGATGGTGCCGAGGTTGTCGGTGATCTCGGTCGAGCGGTTCTTGACCGTATCGGCGTAGGTGTCGGTAAGTAGCTTGGCTGCGCCAATGGTGTCGCCCTGCTCTTTCAGCGCGACGATCTGCGAGTAAACGGAAGCAGTCAGGAAGTGGTATTGATCATTCAGCTCCTTCGCTGCTGCGACCGGGTCCTTTGCGATTTTGACGAACTCGGCAATGGTCGCATCCACGGATCTTCCGGTGGCGTCTTCCATGGCTGCCGCCGCATCAGCGATATCCTTGAAGCTTCCACCGGCGATCACGCCAGACGAAGCCAGCAGCGCCAGCGAAGCGGCAGCCTCACCGGTGGTGCCGTTGGTGGCGCTCACCTGCTGGGCAAGGTCGGACAACTGTCCGGCAGTCGTGCCAGCAGCATTGCCGGTCAGAATCAGCGCCTTGTTGTATTCATCTGTTTCTTTGCTGCCCTGGCTGTAGCCGTAGATCAGGGTCCCGACGGCAGCTGCAGCGGCAACAGTGGCAAGCGCCAATCCCGCAACCCCGAGCGATACGCCACTCATTGCGGGCTGAAGAGCGCCTACCGCGCGCTGCGCGTTCTCAGCAGCTTCTGCCGCTGTATTTGAACTCTCGGCCAGATCAGACAGGCTTTCGCCCGCCTCGCCTGCGTTGTCGGCGACATCCTTGGCATTGGTGGCGATACCGGCAAGCGATTCGCCCAGCACAGCAGCCCCGGCGCCGCCGGTGAACAGCGAGCGGAACTTATCGCGCAATGCATCAAGAGTGGCGCCTACACCGCCGAAAGAATCCTTGATCTGTCCGCCCTGCTGGAGCAGAACGAGCAAAGGGTTTTGACCGCCAGCCAGGCTGGTGAAGATGTCCGTGAACTGCGATGGGAGCTGACGCAGAGCGGCCTCAGTCTGCTTCGAGCTGACACCGGTTTTGCGAAGGCCTTCATCAAAGTCGCCCAGCTTCTGCCGGGAAGCGTCGATTCGGGTCGAGTACTCACGAAAGGTGTCAGCATCGATCAGGCCAGCCGCTTTGTACTTCTGCAACTGGGCCTGTTGCTGATCAAGCTTGTCGAGCGCAGCAATGGCGGGATTGATCTTACCGAGCAGTGCTTGCAGACCTTCGGCCTGAACGCCAGTTGCAGCGGCTGCCTTCTTCGCCGCCTCGGACTCTTTATCCGTCGAACCAACCAGTGCATCCGATTCGGCCTGCAAGCGGCGTTTCAGTGCCGCCAGGCTGCTGACCGAGGATCCTGACGCATCCATTGCTGACGCGTTCGTGCCGACACTGGTGGTCAGGCGCTGGTAATAGTCGCTCGACTCCAGCGAGGCCTTGGCCATCGCCGTCAGCCGCTTCATTGCGTCTTCGGTGGACTCGGAAAGCTTGCCTTCGGCCGAGGCCAGGCCGGTCGACGCGGTTGCCGCTTTGTCGAATCCCGCGGCGACACCACCAGCGGCTTTCTCGGCCTTGGCGCCTGCCTGCGCGAGGTGCTCCAGATCCGTAGCGGCTTGGACTGCCTCACCCGAATCAACGGCAAGGCCTAACTGCGCAATTGTGCCCGACATGAGTGCTCCATTACTTCGATTCGCTCATGACGAGCAGGGCCTCGACCTCCATTGCCTGAAGGTCTGGGAAAATCTCTCTGAGTTGTTTTCTGGATGTGCCGACGAAGTCGGAGACGTCTCGAAGAGCGGTATAATCAAGGCCGGTTGCCCCGCCCATGCCGGTGCGCCACTGAGTGGACATGGCGTTGAAAAGCACGAAGGCCGGCCAGTTCTCAGCCAGCACTTCGCACTCTTCCTCGGGAATGTCAGAGATGGACAAGCCGAACGCTGCCAGATCTGCTTCAGACGGCCCCGGCTCGTACATCAGGCGGGCGACCTTCGTCAGTTTCCCAGGCGAACCGCAGAGAAGGCCTTCTGATAGGCATCAACGATCGCGTCACCGGCACCGGCCGATGTTTCCACCAGTGCGCGGATCGACTCGGGGTTCAATTTGTCCTCGAAGCCCCAGCCAGTTACCAATTGAGTGACCTGTTCGATCTGCCGTTCGACGTGCAAGTCGGTGATCTCGATCAAAGTGAGATCATCACCCTTCGCCTTGAAGCGCTCCTGGTCTTCCTTCGCGCTTTCTTGCCAGCCTGCAAACAGCTTCGCGAGCTCTTTACGATCTCGGTACTTGAACTCGAACGGAACCTTGATCGTGGTACCGCCGACGCGAGGAATGTCCACGTCGGCTTTGAAGGTCGGGTTTTGGGCGATCTTGAACTTGGCCATGGTTACACCACCGCCGAGTAACGGGCAGGACGGCCAGTCAGTGCAACGCTGATAACGCGAGTCATCAGGTTGTTGCGCGACATGGTCGGGGTCGAAGTGATCGACACGTAGCCGTTGTAGACGATGCTGCTGCCGCCTGGAAGATTGAGGCGGAGCACTCGCGGTTGCTTGTCGTCATCCGCGGCTTCGCAAACATCAACGTAGGGCTTCGACGGATCGTCCGCAACGGTGATCGTCAGCGTGATCGGGTTCTTGGTGGTCGGCATCTGACGATCGTCGTCATCGGCGAGGAAGCCATAGGTCAGGAACTGTTGGTCGCCACCGGTGGAGTTCAGTTCGGTGATTTGCGAGATCTCGGTGAACGAGGTCACTTCGCGTGCCGAGCCGACACCGGAGCCTGCCGGATATTGCTGAACGTTGGTGGTGTTCACGCCGCCCAGTGCGAAGGTGCCGCTGGCGATATCGGCAACGCGAACGGCTCGACCGTCGAGGCGCGTCCAGCCGGAGTTAACCGCGATGATGTCGCCTTCTGCCAGACCATGCGCCGCTGCAGTAGCCACTGCCGGGTTCGCATTGCTCAGCGAGGTGAACGGGATTGCTGTGCCGTAGGCGGAAGCAATTTCAAAGGTTGCGCCGTTGGGCATTTGAATGCCGGCCATGGGTTTTTCCTCTTTTCAGAAATGACAAAACCCGCTCAAAGGCGGGTTTCGGGGTTGCCCAATGGGCGGTTTTAAATGGTGTCGGCCCGGTACTGGAACGAAACCGGCACGGTGAAAGTTGTGTCGTCCGGAATACCTGGTCCCTGATCAACCGGCGTCATGGTCACCACGGTCAGCGTGCTCTTCGTGTTTCGCTCGTACAGCGGGAACAGGGCAGCGATCTGGTCAGCCAGCGTGCCGGCCGCGCCGCGGAACTTTCCCGATGGCGTCACGATGCTGACCTGGAACACTCCGGTGTACAGCTTGTGGTCACCCGCCAGCGTGTTGCTCGCAGTATCCGCGGGTAGCGTGTAAGCCCTCAGGTACGTAGCGTCGGCAACGGGCGTGTAAGCCTCGTTCTCGACGACAACCTTCAGAGGTACCGGCAACGTTTTCGCCCATGCGATCAGCCTTGCCTCGTAGATCGAGGCGATGATGTTGTGGCTCATACCTGGTTGTTCCTGATGGCTTCCAGAACGATCTGCTGAAATCGGGCCACAGTGATGCGGACCATGCCGCCCGGTGCCTGGGTCGAATGCCCAAACTCCAGTGGGATCGCATATCCGAGGCTGTTGGTGATGTAGCAGGTATCGCCCGCCTTGAACTCGATCGCGCCGGCAACGATCCGTGCCGTTGACTTGGCTCCGCTCGGGTCGACTTCGTCAGTCGTGGTGCTGTCCGGTGATCCGATGCTGAACATCCAGTTGCCACGGAACCGGCCTCCGACGTAGCCCTTGCCAGAAACGAGGCCGTTCACATTGAAGTTCTGGTCACGCTCAGCCTTGGTCAGCGGCTTGGCGTACTTCACGCCGCGCCGGAGTTTGCCGGCCTTCGTGAAGTTCGATTCGTCGAGATTGATGAGTGTGTTGCGAACGCTGACCTTGAAGTCGTAATCATCGGCCGCCCTGCTATTCGCTTGGCGGTGAGCGACGTTAGCCGCCCAGATTTCGGGGTTGCCCACCGGCGACATACGGATGACGCTGTTGCCGAGTTCGATGACGATCTCTCGAAGACTGGCGTCTATGGCCTCCGTGGCTTGGGCCGCGAACTTGGTGAGGCTCAGTGCAAAACTGCCGGACTGTCCGGCGTACTTGGATGCCATCTTCAAACCCTCAGCTGAATTGTCCAGGTGGCACCCACTGGATCTTGGCTGACGTTCAGAGCGCGCTTTCCGCCGATGATGTCGCCGATTTTCGGCTCGGCAATCATCGCTGTCGGTGCTCGCCCAACAGTGACGTACAACTCGTTCTGCAAGATCAGCAGCTTTTCGTCGGTAGTTTGAATCAATGACCCGTCGATTTCCTTGGCCAGGTAGCTGCCAAATACTCCACGACCGCCGTAGGTGGTGGTCACTTCGGGCGCACCGCCCAGGTCAGGGTCATACTCACCCGTAACCTTTCGCACACCTGTCACTGGTTTGACCGCATCGGCCAGGCCATCAGGATCATCGAACGCCTCAGCCATTTCGGCCTGGATCTCTTCGCGCATGCCCATATGCAATACTCCCTAACTCACAAAGGAGCTGTTAATGAAACGACCAGAATGCAAAATTGCGATTCGTCGCCTAGTTCATGAATGGGCGGAGACGCAAGAAAGGCCAGCGAGTTGGCACCCGTCATTTGGCGCCTTCGTCAGTTGGCTGAAAGAAAATGGTCATGGCCAATATTTGGATTTCAGAAGCACCATGGGGGCCTCGTACGATGCCGAGCAGTGGTTCGATGAGGAGCTGAAACAAGGGTGGCGCAACTGATGGGTTTCAGGTCCTTTTCAGCATCATCACCCCAGAGCGTTTGATCCAAGGATCCAGCAACGCGAGGGCGAAATTCACGCCCGCTGACTGATCGGCAGAGCCCGCCACGTATGTCTTGCTCACTGACGTGCCGGACTGAGCCGATACGGTCTTGCTCTGCACTTCCTTCTGCGTGGACGTGTACAGCTTGCCCGCCGCTGCCTCTTTGGCGACTTGAGCGCCGGCCGTTTTGATCTCGGTCGGGACCGGATCTGGAACAGCCCGCTTTATCTTGGTCGTGAGCCAGGCATTGGCCATGGTCACGGCAAGGACCGGATCACCGGTGCCGGCCCAGCCAGAACCGAGCTGGGCGTCAACATCGGCGACGGTGATGAAATCGGTCATGTGTTTGTCCTTATTCCGCTGGCACCAGGGCCAGCAGGTCTTCTTTCTTGGCGGTCACGTCAAAGGCAATGCCCTTGGCAGTCAGCCACTCTTTCAGCTCGGGGACCTTCATTTTCAGAGGGTCGGTTTCTTGGGTTTCCTGCTCATCGCCGTCGGAGACTTTGATGCCAGCCGCTTGGTAGGAATTGACGATGTCCGGGGCATCGCCATCGACGACTACCTCGGTAGCGGAGCCGATTACGCCGAAGAATTCGCTCAACAGGCGATAGCAGACACCGCGCTCATTGCCAGGCTTGTCCGTGTAGATCACTTTCATGAGTCACCTCAAAAGCACCCTGGCGCCCGTATAGGCGCCAGGCTGCGTGGGCCGCATTACGGCGTGGTGGTGCCGCTGATCACAGCGGCGAATGGGACCTGCTTGCGGCTGAACACGCGCTGCCAGTTCGCGGCGGCAGCGTATTGAGTCGCGGTAGGGCTCGCGTTCTGGGCCTCCGAGCCCTTCCAGCTGAAACCAGCGGGCTGGAGGATGTAGGTCTTCCGCTCCCACAACACTTCCGCGCCGCCACCGTTGCCGCCACCTGGCTTACGCTCCAGCTCGACCGGCACCTTCGGAGCGCCTTCGCCGTAGCCGAAAGCGCCCTGGCCGAAGAACACGGACAGGTATTTGCCAGCGCCATAAACCAGACCGTCATCCATGAACACCGGTTTACCCAAATAGGTGGCGAGAATGATCTTGCCGTCGGAGTCGCGCAGGTACTCGATCAGGTCTTGTTTCACCATCTGGTTCATCACGACCGAGTGCACGCCGATCGCGCCGAACTGATCAGCAGCATCGCCTGCAGTGAACGCGGCGTCTTGGAAGGCGTTGGCGTTGATGGTCGTGCCCGCGTCGATAACCATGTCGCCGCCGTTATTGGCGATGTTCGAGGCGATGATGCCGCGAGCAGCCCCCAGGGTGTAGCGCTGCCACTGACGAGTCCAGTAGGTGCCGAAGCGATTGCGAATCTGCTGCTGTGGCTCGGTGTTGGCCAACTCCGCGGTCAGATCGGTTACGCCGTAGCCTTTGTTGAGGTACAGAACACGGGCACGCATGCTGTCTTGCTCGACCTTGCCGACCTCGCCCTGGTCGTTCGGGTCATCGTTGCTGATGTTCGGAGCTTCATCAGCGTTGAGATCCTGCCAGTAGCTGATCTCAGCAGTGCCTTGACTGCCGGAGGCGATCGCATCCAGCACGGGCGAGCGAGTCACAATGCCCGACTCGTAAACAGCGGTCCTTTCCGGGCTGTTAACCGGCGACAGAGAGGCGTAGTAGTCGCCGACAAAGATGTCGGTCAGTTGGGTAGTTGCCATGGATTAGGTTCCTTTGGTGGCCTGGAGTTTTTTGAATGCTTCGGGGTTGTCACGGGCCAGCGCGGCGCGCTCTTGCTCGGTGTACTCACCCCATTTCTTCGTGGCCTTGCCACCTTTATCGCCGGTCGGACCGGCACCCTGGGCCCTTGGCCACAGGTGTGTTGCTGTTTCACGCAGCGACTCCGCCCATTCGAGCGGCGACAGCGGGGTTTTCCCGTCCTTCCCGTAAACGACCTCGCCGTCACGGTCGGTGGCAATCGCCTCGCCGTCCTCACTGAGCTTGAATGTGCCCCGGGCGCGCAAGATGATGTCCTCGGCAGCCTCGGGGAGTGCGCCGGCCTTGATAGCGGCAGCGCGGATAGAGTCGGCCAGCACCTTGTCGCTGTACTTGGCCGCGAAGACTTCAGCCTTGTCGGCGCGCTCATTGGCGGCTTTGATTTGCTTCTCGGAATCGGTGCGCAGGCGCTCGGTGCGGCGGTTGATGACCTCGTCGAGCTTGCCCTCTGCAATCAGCTTTGTTTCTTCGTCCTGACCGACCTTGGCGAGCAAGCCTTTCACCGCGTCGATATCCAGGCCCTCAAACTGACCTTTCAGCTTGTCCAGCTCGGTCTTGATGGTTCGGTTAGAACCCAGCAATTCCTGATTCTTGGACTTGAGCCCATTTACTTCCTTGTCCAGATACTCCTGAACCTTTCCGCCAAGCGCCTCCTGAAGGGCTGCGGTCTGAGTTGCGTCGAGGGTGAGACCAGCGGCGACCGGGTCAAATTCAAATGGCATAGGTATCCCCTGGGGATGAGTTGGCCCGCCTGACGGGCATAAAAAACCCCGGCATGGCCGAGGTTGTGAAGTTTTTGAGGCACAAAAAAACCGCCTATAGGCGGTGCGAGCATCTGAAAAGATGCTGGTGAATTGATTTTTTGTTTTTTTCGTTTATGATCAATGAACAAACACGAAAACAAGGTGATGCCATGAAAACCAAAATTCAGTTTATCGTCGACGAAGAGAGCAACCCTCTTTTTGCAGTCGTACCTTATGAGGATTATCTAAGTCTCACCGCCAATCAAGCAGAAGATGGCACATTGCCCACTGGCCCGTCGCTTCTTAGCAGCGATGGGCTAAGCATTCGCTTGCCTTACGGCGGCCCCGGCGCATCTATTTCTGTCTTGAGCTTCCTCGAAATGTGGCTCCAGTCTGCCACTATCGATATGGCTATCAATCAGCGCGCGCAATCCCTTGAAAAGTTTCCGGACGATCAGCGTTGTACTCTTGACCCAGTGATCCGTCGCAATTTCCTCCCGGAAAACTCTCCTTACAAGAACACCATGCAAGCTACTACTGATGTGGTAGACGCCTTGGTGGAAACAGGTCTTTTTTCTCGCATCAACAAAAAATACCCTTATTTCTATCGCCCGGTTAAAGCAATAAAAATCGACTGGGCTTTGGCTAATGAATTTATGAAGAAACACGGTAAATAGTCATGTGCTATTCACTAATTGCTCACCAAAGAGAGCCCCCGCGTCACCAGATAGTCAGCAAACTGCGTCCTGCTGGGCGCATACGGCGGCGGTCGCATCCTAAAGCCTGGCGTGTCTCGGTTAAGCCTGACCCGCCGTCCGTTCGGTTCAGTGCAGTGCGTTGGCACATCGATTTGAAAGCCCTGCTCCGAGGCGTAGAGCTCGGCCGCAAGCCGCACCTGTCCCCACTCCAGCTCAAAGGGCACGAACGTCTCTGAGAGCGTCTGGTACTCGATTTTGCAGTCACGCCGAGGCCAGGCCATTGCCTGATAAGGATTGGCCTTGCGCCCTTTCCACTGGCGAGCGTTGATATCGGCTGCAGCACGCAGCAGCAACTCGACCTGATCAGCCTCAGCTTCAGGTATCTGGAACCCGTAGTAGTCTCGATAAAAGATTAGCTTCTCCAGCAGCACGAAGCTGTTCGCGTCTGGCCTGCCCTTCCCGTCCTCAACGATGATCTGCATGCGCCATCTCAACCTGGTTGAGCGCCGAGTGTAACGCCTGCACGGATGAACATGTCAGGCTCAGCCGCCTTCAGTTGCGCCAGCGTCAGCGGCTTGAATGATTTGTCGAGCTGAAGCTTGGCGAACTTTTCAGGAGTCAGACCGCCATCGCGGAACAACTTGGCCCGCACCGGTCCGAGCGCATGGTCTTGGAAGCTGGCGGGTTGCGTTGCCAACCACTCGTAATAGTTCAGGCTGGCATCGACTTGCTCCCCGCCATTGTCGCCTACTGATGCGCGTGTGGTGCTCTCGGGAAACTTATCCGAAAGCCTGGTGGTCGGCACTGTAGTCGACCGGCAGTTGATATGCGCCGGCGGCAGCGGCCCGTTACCCAAGTCGAAGCGCATGCCATCTAAGCCCTTGCACTGCTGCGAGGTCTTGCGGTCGAGCGTCGATACCCAGCGGTAACCCAGAACCACGTCGCTGTTGGCCTTCAGCGTTTCCATCCGCGCCGTGGTGGCTACATGCTGGATTGCCGTCTGCACCACAGAGGCGGCGTTGCGATTGCTCACCGCGAGGATTCCGTCCGTGAAGTTCTGCAACGCGGTGCCGCGAATCGCCTGGATGATCTGGGCGTTGGTCTGGCCCTGGCCGAAGCCGAGCCGGATTGTGTTCGTGACTCGCATCGTCTCGGTGCGCGTCCAGCCACTGACGAAGCTCTTCAGCAGCTTGCCGCCGTCGACGCCCTTCACCTGCAGCGGATAGGAGAACACCGCCGCGCGGATCACGGTGTTGGTCGGTACCACTGCGTCGATGGAGAGCGCATTGCTCAAGCTCTTGGCTTCAAAGATCGATTCGTACAGCGCGATATCGACCAGATCGGCCTGCACCAAGTCGCCATAGGCCTTGTAGATTTCCAGCAACTTGCCGTCGACCAGGGCCAGAAACTTCTCAAGTCGATCCCGGCTGTAGGTGGTCAGCTCCTTGCGGGTCAACTGCTCGCGCACCAGCTTGTCGATCTGACGCAGGTAATTCTCGAACTTTTTGACTTCGCCAGCCTTAAGCCGCTCCAGCATTACCGAGTGACGGGTCGTCTGCTCCAGCAGTTGGCTGTCCGCCTGCGCCTGACTTGTCATTGGCATCTTCTTTGTCCAGGTTGAGGCCGGCCGATTCGCGCTCATCGCTGATCAGGTCGGCCTCGTCTTCGTATGGCCGGTCCGGCAGCTTGCCGGTGGTGAGATACTGCCAATAAGTGTCGGCGCTGATCGTGCCAGCCATCACGCCTTTCAGTAGTTCGGCGAGCACCTGGGAGTCAACCACTGGGGTCACGAACTCAGGGCTTACCTTGAACTTGACCTGCTTCGGGTCGTAGCCCTTCCACTCGGCGGCGTACCGCAGGCCTTGCTCCACCGCTTCTGCCACCGTGACGACAATGCTGTGCAACGTGGCGTGCTGATCGTTCTGGCGTGTCTTGCGCGCCTCGCCCGACTCAGTGCCGCCCACGTCCATTACTTTGGCGCCTGCCTCAAGCGCCGCATTCTTCTGGTTATCCATGGCCTTGCGAACAGCCTCGACCCCGGCACCCTGGAATTCCAGATAGCCGCATTGTCCGTTAGGGCCAAGATCCCATGCTGCCGATGGCCCCGTCACGCTGAGTTCTACAGAGTCATCGAGGCCGGACACCCACGGCTGCGGATGACTGGTTTGGTGCAGTGCGGTGAAGTAGTCAGCACTCAGCTGGTACGATTTCAATGCGGCCCGCGCCATGGTCAGCAGCGGCACCTCATCGACATCCGGCGAGTTGTCAGTCGATCCGCAGTAGATTACTGGCAGGTATGCCAGCCCCTTCACCAGGCGGTTGTCGGCACCAGTGGTGCCCAGCGGCTTTTCATCCTCGACCAGCTCGCCGCCTTCATTCCGCACCGACGTATAGCAGACTTCACCTTGCATGAAGAACTCACGGAATACCGTGTCGCAGTCATGACTATAACGGTCGCGGCCCTTCTTACGAAACTCGCGGAACACCGAAAGGACCAGGTCCTGCCGGCCGCCCTGATCAGCGGTGTCCCAGTTGATGGCGTTGCGCGTGGCATACGTCGAGAAATACGGCTCGCCGCTCCCATCGATGTTCACCACAAGGGGCACCCGGCCATGCGAGATAGCTTGACGCACCATGCGGAAGAACAGCTGCTTCAGACCGAAGCCGTCCGCTGTGGCGTTGTCCTCCAGCCCTTTCAGGCCGCCGGGCAGTTCGATCTCCGGCACCAACCGAGACACCAAGCCCATCATCGAGCGAAGCGAGTCACGCACCCAGTGTTCGTACTGAGCGCGGGCCGTATAGTTCGCGTATAGATACTTGTTGCCGGCGGCGTCCAGCTTCTCTGCTTCGACCATGCCGCTAGGCTTTGGCAAATTGCGCTCGTTGCGCTTGACGGCGCACTCACCCTCGAGCGCGTCATCCATCATTTCCCACTCGGCGATGTGCGCGTCGTAGTCGGGGTTTGTCGATTGCACTGACATCAGGCCAAGCCTCCAATTCGGCGTGTTCCGCCTGTGCGTTTGCGTCGGCCCATCGAGACGGCGAAGTAACGGAAGGCGTCCGCGCCGTGCGATGACCAGTCGTGAAGTGGTTTGTCTTTCCAGCAGCCCCGCTTGTCGTCCCACTCCTTTCGGTAGTTCTCCAGACAGGAAATACCCAATTCGCACCTGGACTCATCAAAGACGCAGGACGGAAGGATCTCCCGCACCTGCTCAATGCCTTCGTCGATGCCAAGCTTCGGAACAACGCTGAACTTGAGGCTGTATTTTTGCCCGTCGATCTCGTAACCCTCACGGGCCAGTTCGCGGCGGGTCTTGCCGTCGCTACCGAATTCGCGGTTGTCGATGTCGTGCGGGCCCCAGTGATCGCCATACGTGTACTTGCGATCCTTGAGAACCTTCATGTAGTGCCGCAGGCCTTCGCCGCTGTTCTCGTAGAAGTCGATGACGTGGTATTCCTCTCCGACGATCCGAACGAACCAGATGGCCGTGGAGTCGCCGACGCCGATATCCCAAATCGTGTGGACGGGCAGATGACTGTTGTCTGGCAGCGTACCGATTCGCTGAGCGGCATACAGCTTGGTGAACTGCTGGGCGTAGTAGGCGCCCTCGATCGACTGCTGGAAGGCTTCGGCCGGGATCGACGGGTACTCCCGCTTCATGTCGTCGCCGAGGGTCTTCTCCTTGGCGGCATACCAGGCGCGCTGGCCGGGGTTCGTGACAATGCCGTGCTTTGCAGCCAACTCGTTGAAGTAGTCGGTCAGACGCTGCGGGATGGCCGCTTCGGCCGGGTCGAGCCAGTAGGCCTGATTCTTCCACCAGCTGAAGAAGAAGAACTTCCAATCCAACTTGCCGAGCGGAGTACCGGACAGCAGTTGCTTCTCTGCGCTCTGTGAGTAGTCGAAGAAGTAGCCGGCCCGCCCCTCTGCCGTCGACTCAATCGTGACGAAGCAGTCAGTGGCCACAGCCTCAAAGGCGCCGGTGACGATCTCGCGGGCCTTGTGTGGAAACTTAGCGCAGATCTTCCCGAACTCGGACACGTGCAGGTATCGCAGCGTACCGCCCCGGAACGAGGTGCTGACGTAGAGTGAGCCACCTTTGCTGAACACCAGCTCGCCGGCGGCGTCGTTGCTCGCGGGGTTCGCCGCGCGGATATCTTTCGGCAGGTTGTCGTAGGCGTACTTCACCTTCTCCCGGAACAGGCGCTTGGCGTCGTTCAGGGTGTGGGCGATCAGTGCGCACTTGGCCGACTCGAACAGAGCGGCGTCGAGCTGGATGATGCAGCACTCGGTGGTGAAGCCGAGTTGCCGGGCCTTCAGGATGATGTTCCGGGTGTGCATCCCGTCGAAGTATTCGATCTGCTCGTCCGTCATCCGGAAGCGGACTTTCTTGCCCTGCTTGTCGGTGATGAAGTAGAGATTGTTCAACCGCCAACGCTTATCCCGGAGCAGCTTCATGTGCTCGGGCTTCATGTCAGGCGTCCTTCGATAATTCGTCCATCATCTTCGAGAGTTCGTCGGCGTCGTCCGTCTTCTCCTTCTCGTCCAGGCTGTATGCCTGACGCTCCAGAACCTGCAGGTTCTTCATTGCAGAGGAAAGCTGGAACAGTGTTTTGGAATTGCTGGGTAGCGCCACGGCGGCGAGCATCGAGGCCCGGCGCATGCCGTTGTTGTCTTCGGAGGTTTCATCCTCGATCGCGTCTTCGATCTCTTCGCGGCGCTGGATGGTGGTCATCAGATCATCCATCAGCAGGTTCGCAAGGATCGTCGCCTTGCGAATGTCGCGGCGGTGACTGCGAACCACTCGGGCGCCTTCCTCTGCGGCTTCTTCGATGATCTCGGCGTCGAGTTCGCAGTTCGCGCCTTGCTCGTTGCGAACCTCTCCGCGAACCAGCTTGCTGCGAACCTCTTTCCGCACCTGGTCAGAAAGATCTCTCGCCCATCCAAGGGCTTTGGCTTTCTTCCTGATTGCAGTGTCGCTCACGCCTTGGCGCTCAGCGATAGTTCTGATGGAAAGCGAACCGGCCCGGTAGGCTCGTTCGATCGCCTCCCAGTCGGGTTGCTTGGTTGTCATAATGATCCTTCAAATTGTGAAAAGTGGCCTTGGCAGTGCACGGAGAATATTTGGATGGGGACTAATATCAAATCGCCCATCAATGAAGGAAAGTCATCATGCGATACAACCTGTTCGAGAATCAGAGAAACGAGCTCATCTTGCTCGCGCGCATCCTGCTAATGATCCTTTTCCTTATTACCGGCTGGGGAAAACTGACTAACTTTGACGGTACCGTTACTTACATGAGCTCACTTGGCGCTCCTCTGCCCATGCTCGCTGCGGGAATTGCGGTCGTCATGGAGTTCTTCGTCGCTATCGTGATCGTCCTAGGCTTTTACACTCGACCACTCGCGTTTTTGTACATCCTGTTCGTACTCGGCACTTCGCTGATCGGGCATCACTTCTGGACGATGGTTGACCCAGAGCGGTCGGCCAACATGATCCACTTCTTTAAAAACATCAGCATCATGGGCGGCTTCCTGTTGCTAGGCATTACCGGTCCAGGAAAGTATTCGATCGATGGCAGATAAAGAGTGATCCGGCCGTGCCGCACTCACCTGCGGCACACATACCCCGCCTTGCCCGGATCAATGACCAGTGTGCGAATAGTGCCGCCGGTGTAGACATCACGCTTCGCCGCAGCCTCTACAGCCTCCTTGGCAGTTGCGCCCATATCCATTGCAGCCAAGGCATATGGGGCGCCGCTGCCAATGGCGTCAGGGTTGGACAGATCGAGTTCCTGTTTCCAGATCCCGGTCTTGTCATCATGACCGACCAGCATCAGCTTGCCGGCATCGACCGCATAGCCAGAGCACTCCACAGGAACAGGAGACTGGGTGCCAAAGTAGGCGGCAATCAATGCCTTCTCGTCGCACACCGCACCAGACAGGAAAAAGCTGACCCCATCAACAACCTGGCACTTCGCCGAACTGTCAGAAACGATCCGATCACTTCGGGTCTGGCGTGAGTCATAGGCGATAACACCGTCTTTGTAGGCAATGGTCGTCATCGTCTTCCTCGCACAATGCTTGAAATGGTGGCTGGTTGCCGGTATTGGTTACGCTCCAACACTCACGGAGCAGAGATATGAAGTTCAAAGTGAAGGCATATTTCAACGAGTCGAAGCATCGAGCTCTTGCCATTCCAGAAGACAAGACACTCGAAGATCTTTCCGCAGAAACTCAAGCCTGGATTGGCCCGACTGTCACTCAGCAATTCAGAGAGCTGGATACATCCGAAAAGCTCATTGGCTTTGACCCGCAAACAGTTTGGGACGATTTCCAGACAAAAGGATTTTCGACCTATGAGATCACCGCAACAGTCACGGTGATTAACGGGTGACTCCGTATCGCGACACAATTTGCCGTTTCGCGAAACGTGTCGCGACTTACTTGGATCGGCGTTCGATACCGCCCGGCGCCTCGTCGCAGCGCAGGCAGTGCTCGCAGTTCAGCGTTCGGCAGAGCCAGGCTTTCACACGCTGCCACCAGATGACCATGAAGATGTGTCGCATACCGGCCAGAGCCAGCGACGCGTGCAGCGTGATCCCGGCAGTGGTCGGGCCCATCATGAAGATGGTCTGCTCCCGGTTCATCACAACGAACCCGCTGATGGCGATCGCCGAATAAATCAGCTTGCCGATGACGCCGTCCCGCACTTTCCCGCTCAGAACACACCAGGTCGCCCACCAGGCAATCAAGCCGCAGGCGATGGAGTTGATCAGTTCAAGATTCATGGTGGATTGCCTCCCCCGAACCGCTGGCGAATGAGCGCCCAGAGGTCAGCGGCTTTGATGGCTCGATTGATGGCCGCGAGCAGCGATCCGCCGAAGGTGCCCAGCAGAAAGCCAATGCCCGCGACGATCTTGGGCTCGGTCACACCCAGATAGGTGCTGACCATGCTCGTCAGGTACAGCGAACAAGCGATACCGGTGATCAGGAAGATCAGCCAGGCGCGCCAGTCGGCCAGATCGTCCTTGTGCCACCAGCTTGCGACGACAGCGCCGACCAGTCCTGCGATCAGCAATTCAAACCTGTCGATCTTGTCGAGCAGGCGCTGCAAATACTCCATGCGCTCGACTCCGTGTGCATGATTAAGAAATAACACATTTTTGTTGTACCACCACAAAAACGTGGTAACTTGGCCTCATCCAAACAACGAGGCGAGGTGATGAAGTACAGCGAGTTCAGACGATGGTTGAAGGCCAGAGGGGTTATCTTCGAAGCAGGCAAAGGTGGTAGCCACTTCAAGATCTACTACAACGGCAAGCAAACGGTCTTTGCAGATCACGGCTCAAAGGAAATGAAAGAGCCAACACGCAAAGGAATCATCAAACAGCTGGGGCTTGAATGAGCCCCAGCTCACTCGCATTCATCACCCACCAAACATTCAACAGAGAGCCGCCGATTGGAGGGCTAGAAATGTTTGACTACCCAGTAACTATTCACGAAGACGAAAACCCAGGTGTCGCTGTTACCTGCGACGACCTACCAGAATTCAACAGCGCGGGCGACGATATCGCCGATGCGCTGCGGGAGTCGGTGGACGGCATCGAAACGGCGCTGTCCATCTATGTCGACCAGCGTCGTCCAATTCCACTGGCATCGCAGCCAAAGCCCGGTCAGTACGTTGTTCGCCTACCGGCGGTGACCGTGGCCAAGATCATTTTGTGGAACGAAATGATGGCGCGCGATATGCGCAAGGCCGATCTGTGCCGGCTCCTGGGACTGGCTCAGACCCAAGGCGATCGCCTGGTCGACTTCCTGCACACATCGAAGATGGAAGCGATTGAGAATGCCTTGGCCTCCCTTAACGTGCGCCTCCAAGTTAATCAACTTCAGCTGTTTAACTTGATTGAGGTGTACGAATATCAAAACCACGAACCAATCATCTTGGAAGACGCTTGGTGCAGCATCGAATATACGGGTGTCGAGGAGTACACCAACAATCAAATAGGCTGGTTCAACCTACCCGGGGATATCGGAATACCTGCGGACCGAATTGGGAGAATTACGGCCAAGCAAAATGGATTTAGAAACGGAGATTGGGTCATGGCAACGGATCTAAATCGCCCCGATGATCTACCGCACTCTTCGTTAGGAAAAATCCATCTGCCTGTCACTTTTTTCAAAGCTCGCGTTATGGGTTCATGACAGAAAGAAAAAAGCCCAGCGTGATGGCTGGGCTTATGATCGGGCGATCCTACGCAACTCTTTTGCGCTTGCGCAACGCTCGCAGGTGCACCCACCCAGACCGAGTGATGTCATGCCTAAGAGAGTGAGAAAGCGAGCATGTAAAGGCTTTGAGAAGTCCGCGCTCAACCAAATCGTTCAAGCATGATTTCAGCCGATGCCAGTGCGCTTTATCATTTGGCGCAGGATTACGCTCAATGGCAATGCCCACAGGGCTATGCTCAGTAGATCGACTGATCGCCAAGAGCAATTGGTTTTCGTAATCTGCGTCAGTCTCCATACATAACTCCATGCGTTTTCTGTGTCAGGTTCGACCTAGCGGGCATTAGCACCGTTTGACGTTGCAAGCTTCAACCAAAATGCACGGATTATCTAGTGAAGGTCGCCTTAAGATTGTCATGGCTGCCCTCAAGCTCTATCTCCCACTCCGGGCATTCGGCGTTCAAATCCAGTAGTACTGTCTCAAACGCTTCGCAGGACACTTCAGCACTGACTTCAGTCTTGACCGATGCTTTGAGTTCAAGATGACGAAATCCGCCACCAACCAGCGGCCTGGACGGCAACTGCCTGATGATCTGACACTTCAATTCGGCGGCTAGAGTAAGTGCGGTGTATTCCACGAGCTGAATCCTTTCGAGCAAGAAGAAAGCCCGACGCAATTGTCGGGCGTTGTCTGGTGTGTCGCGCATGAAAAGCTGAACACCGTGCCATGAAAACAGGTGTTTATCCGCGTGGAAAGGCTTTTTTACGCAGCCTCGCGAATCGCCTCCAGGGCGCAGTCAACCCAGGCTACACCGGCCTTGATCACCTCTCGAACCTTAGCCTCGCCGATACCCACCTCCCGAGCAATTCGCAGGGCAGGCCATTTGGCGCCGAAGTAAAGCCAGATGAAATCGCCCATTTGTGTGTCCCGATTGATCAGGCGTGCCACCGCGCCATCAATGACCAGAGCCAGGTCGTCGGTCAGGCTGTATTCCTTCACCCCTCCAGCGCATGGCGTGTTATCTCGGATCAGCGCGTAGAGCGGCGACACGTAGCTCGGTACACCCATGCCGTCCATGCGCCAGAATCCCCACTGCTCCAGCAGCCACTCAGTATCGCCCAAGGGTTTGCCGAGGTACGTTCGCTTTTTCATGCGGCCTTCCTCGGGTCCGGATCACATAGGCCAAATAGGTCACGAAGTAGCCGGTCGGCACCTTTGTTCTTGGCGTTACCGTCGATCAACCACCGCTGGCCGAAGTCGTGAAAACCAATCTGGGTTCGATTGCCATGCCAACTGGCGACCATGTCCAGTAGATACGCGAGTGCGATTGGACCACCCAACTTAATCTTGGCTAGTTCTTCACCCGCGACCTTCAAAAACTGGCGTTCCAAATCACTCATACTTTTGCGCGGAAGCACTGAAGCAACTCGTTCATTCATTGTTTGTTTCCCCTGTACTTGCTAGCGAACGGGCGATTCATCTCGATCTCTTCATCAGATGGTTCTCGGTTGCCGGCGAAGTTGACGAATCGAGCATACTGCCCCTGCTGCTGGACGAGGCAGGATCCAACGGGAGCGTGTCTGCACTTAGGCATGATCAACTCGGTGACACCGTTCTGCCCCTCCTCTGAATCGTTATCGCGGTGAACGAGGATGATGCAGTGGGCGTCCGCCTCAATCTGGCCGGAGTCGCGCAGGTCAGAGGCGATTGGCTTCTTGCCCGGGCGATTCGTCGAGTTGCGGTTCAGTTGCGCCAGCAGAATCACAGGCACCTCCAACTCTTTGGCGATGTTCACGATACCGGTCGAGATTTTCCCCAACTCCGAAGTGCGGTTGAACGCCTTACCATCGGAGCCGATCAGGCCGATGTAATCGATCACCACCACGTCGAGCCCATGAGCGCGCTGCACCTGACGGGCAATGCTACGAATGCGCGCCACGGTTAGCCCGGATTTATCGGAAACGAAGAGCGGGACATCAAGGATCTTGCTTACTGCCGAGGTCAGCCGGGGCCAGTCTTCATCCTGCAATTGACCATCATCAAGTTTTCGCAGGTCAATGCCGCCAATTGAGGCAAGCGCGCGATTGCCCAACTCCTCCTCCGGCATTTCCAACGAGAACACCATGCCGACACCGACACCGCTGCACGCGATGTGCTGGGCGATCTGCAGACCGAGAGTGGTTTTACCACTCCCTGGCAGGCCAGCCACGATGGTGACAGTCTTCTTCCGCAAGCCCCGGATGAGTTTGTCCAGATCCACCAGCCCGGTCGACAGGCCAGATTGCACGGTTCTATTGAACTTGGAATCGATGACATCAACGTTGCGCGCCACCACCTCATCCATGCGCTTGTAGTCCGGTTCATCGGTTTGCAGGTCGCGCAGATCCGCCATCGCCTGTTGGGCGTTGGCAATGATCTCGGCGACCGGCCTATTCTCGGAGGCCGACTCGCGGACCGCATCAGCGGCGTCCACCAGGCGGCGCAGCACGGCGCGCTCGGTAATGACCTTGGCATAGGCCTTCCAGTTGGCTGTGCTCGGCGTGTTGCGTGCCAGCTCGGCGGCGTAGCCCATCGTGCGGGCGCCGCTTGGCAAATACTCGGCGAAGTCATGCAAAGTGACGGGATCGACAGGATTCCCTGCCGAGTGGCAGCCGATCATTGCCTGGAACAGGGCGGCGTTCTCCGGATCGTGGAAGTCGGCTACCTGCACTTCGCCGGTAATCAAGTCGAACAGGTTAGAGTCTAGAAGCATGGCGCCAAGCAAGGCGTGCTCAGCTTCATCGCTGAAAAGTTCTCTGGTCATACAGCACCTCGCGCAGATGCCCAGTTGAAACCAATGGCCTTCCCGCCAGCCTGGCGCAGGCGGTCAAGCGCTCGGTCTCCGATGTAACGAGCCAAATCTGCAGCAGCAAGATTGGAAACCACGACTGTCGGCAAGACAAGCTGGTAGCGTCGATCAATCACTTCGTGAAGAACACTCAGCTCATATGCACTACCACTTTGAGCTCCGACTTCATCGATCACCAGCAAGTCGAAGGTCGCCAACTCGTCGAGAACCTCTCTGTCCGAATACTCGGCGCTTCGATCCATGGCCCCCTTGAATACACGGATGATCTCAGCTGCCGTGGCGATCACTGCCTGAGCCCTGTGTTCACGAATGACCGCCTGTACGATGGAGCAGGCAAGATGCGTCTTGCCATTGCCAACGTTGCCGGTAAGAACCAGTGATCGGCCGGCTGCGTAGTTATCGGGAAAATGACCGACGTAGTCCATGCAGGCATTCCGAGCCTTGGATATTCCCTCACCTCCACCTGTAGTCCTGTAAGTTTCGAACGTGCAACTGTTGAACCGTGGAGTGATGCCAGAACCAACGAGCAGCTTGTTCAGGTCCTCAGCCTGCTTCCTGCCGCTAGCTAGGATATGCGCCTCGGATTTTTTTGGAGCCGTGTGCAAAGCCTCCCAGTGGCAATGCTTGCAGCCACGAGGTAACACAGACCCGTCGAACTGTTCGATTTCAGAACTGCTCACAGTTCCGTGCAGTGCGCATTCGAGATCGAAAAAACGAACGTGAGGCTGCCGGCAAAAATTAGAAGTTCGCGCCATTCTTCACCTCCGGGTACATCTCCTGCGTGTGCTTCGGCAGACTGTGGTAAGCCGAATTTAAGCTTGTGCCTGCTGGTTTCAGTACATCGTTCCACTTCTCTCCGTTGATCCAGCGCGAACCGTGGGGAATGTACTGACCTTCCTCCCTCAACCAATCTCGGGACAGTCGATGCTGGGCCAGTGAGGTCAACATGGTTTGCTGAAGCTCTGCGTTTGGCTTTAATTTCTCCCATGCTTTACGAGCGTCTTTCTTGCTTGCCTTGTTTGGGTACAGTTTCCAAAACTGCTCGAAGGCTTCCATCAGATAAGATTCTCCAGCAGTTGTTTCAGTACTTACTGCTTCATTCAGTCCTTGCTTAACTTCAATACTTACTAGTGTCGGATTTGCCGTATACGGCTGAGCCGTTTCCGGTCGAGCCGTATACGGCTCTTCCGGAAGCGGTGATTCGGACACCAAATAATTGATCTCACCCAGTACGCCTGAATCAGAGCGAGCCTGGTTGCGACGTATGTATCCGGCGCTGATCAGCTCTTGCAGGAGACCGTAGACGCCGTCTCGACCGGTCGGCTTGGAAGACTGGGCAGTTTCGCCGCGCAAGTGCGCCACAGAGATTTCCCAGTGGTCTGGCTTGCCAAGCAAGAACACAAGCACCCCGCGAGCCGCCCAACTAAGCCGACGGTCCTCGCTGATGGCCTTGTTCAACAGATAGAAATTTCCCTCGGGGCGAGGGGCGCGAATGATGCTCATAGATCAGAGCTCCAACTCATCAGTGACACGCTTGATGAACGCGTCGTATGACTCGGCCATGACGAATCCCTGCCCCTCCAGAGACTGTCGATATACCTTGGCGCTGCCGTAAAGCACCCAACGCTCGCGCTCAGGAAGATTTCGGAAATTGGTATAAGTAGGCCAAGGGCCTGCGATCTTGCATGCCGTAGTAGGCACTACAGGGGCCTGCTGCAAGAGGCTCATTGCATCGTCTCCCATGCTGGGAACTGTTCGACCTCGGAGCGCAACACCAAAGCATTCAGTTGTCGATGAAATAACGCCTGCCAAAGGGTGTCCGCATCCATCCCGGTAAGACGGCGGACCAGCACCCGAAGGGCCATGCTGGCGTGAGCCACCTCGAACTTGGCGTCATGTAGACTCTGTTCGCAAGCCTCATCGTCAAAGAGAATCTCTTGCACCATATCCATGCCGATCCAGGCCTTATAGGCCAATTGGTCGTTGGTAAACTGCTCCATGTGGGCTTCGTCGATAACCGTGACGGGCCGTTTCTTAGAAAGGTCGCTCATGGGTATGCCCTTCCGATCGCTGATTGGTGGAGAGGGATGTAGGTGAACTCGTTAAAATCTGGCTCGTACTTGGCGTGTTCCAACATGGACACGATATGGCTGAGCGGCATTACCGATCGATGTTCTTGAACGAAGGCAACCAAAAAAGCACGACCAGGTGACGGCTCATCAAGGCAGCGATTCAACAGCGACCTGATTCGCTGAGTTTGAGCCGCGAAACGGTGACGGTTTTCCTCGCCCCCCGTTTCCGCCGGGGGATTATCTAGCGTGTAGAGCTTCGTCACTCTGCCCAACAAATCCCTTCCAAAAACTTCGAACAAATCGCGAGCTACTAGCTCATCTGTCAGCCCGAAACCGAAACCGTAGGAGCCGCGGCCGTCAAAGACCTCGATCAGATAGAATGGCGAACTGAGCTCGACAGGGAGATTTGACTGGCTCATGCGTCGAACTCCACGCTGCAATAACCACCTGCGGCATACACACACCGAGTCCCAAAGAGCTCCAGATTTACGTTCTCGCAATCACCGCGATAGCGTTCATATTCAGGGCCGATTCCAACACTTTGATTCTTGACCCAGTCCGGTAGCTCTCTCCGCGCGCGCATCTCGTTAAGGAAGGTCCACCAGCGAACCGCATGCTTTCGCTCGGCCTGGATTAGTTCCACAACTGCGATGCGTTGCTCCTCGGTCAAATCATGCAGTGCGCTGCCCTCTCTGGCTTCATACAAGGCCGCTTCAGCATCCCGGACCTGTAGGCGAGGAAACGCATGTACATTCGAACTGACTTGTTCACTACGGATTGCGTGTGCCATGATTAGTACCTCATTGAGATGTGTTGTCCTGGTTGCACAGGACGATTGATAAGCCCGGTTCCCGCCGGGTTTGTTGCTTTCTGAGCCGGGCGAATTTCATCATCCACCCTTTTGAAATAATGCAAGTCCTGTCCTGATAGCTTGTTTCAGGTGAGCAATCTCATGGTCACTGATTTGCTGAATCAGTTGAGTTTCAGCGCCGTTTAAGACTGTCCTTGGCCTGCTCAAGCCGCCTTCACCGACTCCTCCAGCATCAGCAAGCTCTGCCGCACATGGCCGATTTCTTTCTGAATGCCTGCCTTCTCTATTTGTGTTACACGCCCATCCGCCAAAGCGTCATGAACAGCGCGAGAGACATCGCCTGACTCTGCCGCCAAGTGCACCAATGCTTGAACCAAGCTGACCCCTTCAGGCTTCACCTGAGGCACCAGTTCGTAACCCAAGGCGCTCGCCAACAGCTGCAGCGGCTCAGGGTTCTTGCTATGCACCAGGATCTGTAGGAACTGCTCCAGGTTCAGCCGATGTGAGTCGTCATTCGGATTACTGCGGTTCAGCAGCGCGGTGTGGCTCATGCCCATCAGGTGAGCCAACTGCTTTGGCCCCGCATCCAGCACTGCCTCATGAATTGCGCGATGTACCTGTTCCATTCGGGAAACCTCTTGGCGGTTGTCGTGGCAGCACGTCTTGTTGATGAGCGAAACTTTGCTCATCGAATCAGGCGGCGGATTGTTCAGTGCTGGTTGAAGAATTGCGCAGGTAGGCCCAATCAATATCAGGGCGCAGTTCTTCGCAGGTCACCGCCCTCCCCGACTCCCGGTCAAGATTTATGGCGAGCCCTGGCCCTGCGAGGCGGTACCCATAGGCGATCTGTTTGAGGTTGCCGACGCTGGTGCCGCTGCGTTCGGCCAAAGCATCCAGTTGAGCCGGCTCAAGGGAGCGAATGAATTCGAGTAGCTTCATGGTGATCTCCGAAAGAACTCCAGATTACACATTGCTAATTCGACGCGCAATAGCACTTCGTAATTTACTGTCTGCTAAATCGAGACCAGTATTCGCCTATGGATATGAAAACTCTTCGGGTAGAAGCGCTGCGGCGCGTAATCGGCCCACTCAGTCAGAAAGAATTCGCCGACCAGCACGATCTGGACGCCTCCTATTTGTCCCAGATCCTCAATGGTCACCGAGGCCTTGGCGAGAAGGCTGCTCTCAACCTCGAGCAGAAAATCGGATTAGCCCCCGGCGTTCTTGTAAACCCCGCTGGCTACAGTTCGAACGTTATCGAGGGTGAGTTCGGCCGCATGGAAATCATCCGGGAACAATCCCCCGTGTATCAGGCGATGATCGGAAATGCCTCGCCTAAATCGATCGCAATCCTCGACAAGCTGGCCCGCGCCGCGGCGAAGGGAAAACTAAAGGAGTCGGACCTGATGTTGCTGGAAGGCATCGCGGGACTGCTCGAGAAAGCCAATACCGAAAAGTCCTGATCCAAGAAAGCAAAAGCCCGGCGCTATGCCGGGCTCTTTTCCCTACTCCGTCAGCAAATCCTCTTCGCGGCTCTGCCACATCGCCTGAAGTTTGGTCAGTCCCTTGCCAGTGATCAGCGTCGAGCACGTCGGGATCGTGCCATCTATTGGATGCTCGAACGTGCCGAGTTTCACATCGAGCAACCCGGCCTCGATCTTCGCTTGGTATGGCTCGTTAGATCTGGTCACCCACCCCTTCTGGCGCATGAACTGTAACAACCGAGTACGACCAGTCCCGATGATCTTTGCAGCCTGTGCAGCGTTGTAGGACTGATGCGAAACCGTGACCATATCGTGGAACGCCACCTTCGGCGCATCCTGCTCAACCTTCACTTCCAGTAGATGGTTCTCTTTGGTCAACTCGGTGTTGTCCGCCTCCAGCGCAACGACCTTCGTCACGTTTTCGGTGAGCAGCGCCAGGAGCGTGCGAGGGTCACTCAGCGCGGCCGCGTAGTCGATCGACGGCTTAGCAACCTGCTCTTCCAACTCCTGCCAGCGGTCCACCAGCGCGGCGGTGAACTCTGGGCTGAGTTGGGCCACGACCACGAAGCTGTCCCGCTTGTCGACGCGGTAAACGGACTCGGTCCGAGGACGGCCTAGCGAGTCACGGAATTGTTCATCCCCCATTGGGGGTTGGACGATTACCCCGCGCTCCACCAACCGCTCGATGGATTGTTTGACCTTGTCATGACGGGAGACGACCAGGTCGGCGATTTCGCGAGACGACATAGTGGGACGCGAGACGCCTTGTTGAATCTGAAAAGGTGTCGCTACATCGATTGGCTGTCCGATTTGGCTCAAAGAGTTGTTCATGCGAATTTCTCCAAGCCCTCACCCACAGAGTCAATCACCGCCTTGGCTGATTCGACGGCCATGTGGAGCAGCCAAGCTTGAGTCGGAGAGATAGTAATCTCCTGCATGCCTGCCTCACACAGTGACTCCCTCACGTTGTAGAGAATGCAGGACGCCTGGTTAAGGGCATCCACAGCTGGCAAGCTCGCCCGCACTGCGAAAAGATGCTGCTTCTCGACATTGCAAACGGTGAAGGTGCTCTCAACGGTGAGCGCCCCCCTGGTGGTGCTAGCATTGAGTTTTTCATTGACTGCGGTATGCTTGTCCATGACGTTTTTCCTAGTAGATTGACGTTATCCAAACCTCAGCGCCGGCCAGCGCTGGGGTTTTTTTATGCCTGTTTAGTTTGTTCATCACGCTGCATCGCCTCCCGTAGCGCCTTCCCTACCAGCCAGTTTTGACTGCGCTCTTCTTGCTGCGCCTTCCTTTCGAGCCATGCCTTGATATCCGGATCGGCCCGGAAAAAGACCTGCGCCATATCCCTTACTCTCATCTCTCAATCCTCCATTCAAGCACCGTGCTTTGCTCGCAGTTAAGCACCGTGCTTTATTGCAGTCAATAGCACTGTGCTTCATTATTCGAAAATGAGCAGAACAGACCTTCAAGTAAATTTTAGGATGCCGGCCGAACTCAAGTCAGAGCTTGAGCGCGCCGCCAAGGAGAGTGGGCGTTCTCTCACGGCAGAGGTAGTCGCTCGACTCGACCTGAGCCTGCTCGCGGATGGCAAATCTCCGGAAACCCTCTTCACCGCAGAAGAGGCTAAGACATACGCGTCCGTAGCGAGGAAAAGCATTCCAGCCATAGTGCGAGAGCGAATCAGGGTCTCCATCAACCGCTCGATTATTCGAGGGTTGAATACGGCAGAGGTACAACTCAGGGACCTAGGGCTTGAGTCGCTACCATCGGAAGAGCTGGCCAAAATTCAATTTGAGCTCAGCCATGAGCTTCATGAAGCTGGTTATAAATTCGAATGGGATGGCGGAGATTCGATCTGGATTACTTACGGTGAAGACGAGTCTGCCCCTTCAGCTCCAGATGTTGAAATCCACACTAAGCAAGATATAGAGCCTTTGGAAGCACCGCGGCGATTAAATCTTAGCCGTAAGCGAAACGCCTAATTGCTACCCAGCACCGAGCATCCGACTTCACCATAATGGGTGATAACCGAATCGTATGAGCCAAGCTTGGGCTGGAGGGCTTTGAAACCAGTGCGAATTCGAGTAAGGCACGATTATTCTCCACTTCGGCTCCCGTTAACTTGGTGTCTGGGAGTAGAATAATCGCGGATCCCACAGTAATCACCGCAAATGCGGAAAAGAAAATCGCAATTGCGGTAGTGCTGCGGAGTACTATTCAGCTTCTTTAAAGGCCCTATTGGCTGCCGCGAATACTTCCTCAAGCGTGCGCTTACCCAAACCACGCTTACGGGGGTGACGCTCTAGTATTTCAGAAACGATCGCAGATTGATTTCGCGCACCACGGCCTGGCTCGTCCAATAGTTCCAGCATGGCAGCAATTGCCAAAAGATGGGATGGTTTCACTTCAGTATTTTTAGCAGAGCATTTTGGCTCCTCGGGATATGCAGTTACGTCAACACCTCGCTTATTCCAAAACTCAGACCACCACTCAAATGTGTATTTCTTGTCAACAATTACTTCCTCAGCCTCAATAGCCAGAAACAACGCTTCAATATAGACAGTAAACGCCGACATAAAATTCAGAGTTTCCTGCTCTACTGCATTGATAGGAGCAATATTGAGATTAGTCGTTATCGCCAAATAGCTTAGATCCGGTCTAATGGGAAAAAATGTGTTTCCTCCCCAGTAGAAGGTCGACCCGCTGGCAATAACGTCAAAGTACATACCTGTCGCCAGGCACAGCCCCTCTTCTATAGTTAAATAATGCTGAAGCCTAAAATCGGCAATCACACTCGAATTTAAACAATATCTATCATAATCCAAGTACTCCTCGCGAAAATCACGCAACAACCTTGCCAAGGCTGCCCCATAAGTAAGTTCAGCAGCGTACTTCTTATCAGAAAAAACACATGGGCTAGCTGGAACAATACGTCCTTCTTCATCGATACTATATTGAAATTTCTCCATGGCTCCAGCCTCTCTATAGCACTGACCAGTCGGATAAGAGCTTTGCTCTCGCATCACCGGTCTAGACCATTCAAACTTGAGCAGGACGCCGGTCCACGTCCCAGCAATAGCATCCAGTCTATCGCCAGTTAGCAAAATGTAATAGGTAGCCTGGAGTAATTCTTACTCAGCTACTAGGGAGTGAAATGCGCTAGGCTTGAGCACGCAGTCCCAGATACCTCTATGGATAGGCCTATGAAAACGAGGAGTTTTTTCATGAATAGAACGCAAAAAATAAAGAATTCTGTAACTGCACTAGCAGTTCTGTTCGTGATCATTTGCTCGAATTCATCTTTGGCCGAACCTAAATTCGCAGTCGCAGGTGTCGGCGCCCTTTCTTGTGGTCAGTACCTAAAGCCCCCTTCGACCACAAAGGAGATCTCTGATGCCTTGGTTACTACATGGATACAGGGCTACCTAAGTGGAACGAACACCCAACGTTTTATGGATAGTGAAACGAGCATGAAGAAGCAACCGGACGGAGAGACCCTTATAGCTTTCGTCGATAAATACTGCCGTGAAAATCCACTGAAAACCGTTTACCAAGCATCAATGAGCCTTGATCAAAGCTACTAAATCGAATAAACCAACATGCCAGTGATTGGACCGGCGTTTTACGCATGTGATGACCGTGCTCAGTACCTGTTGCTAATGGTGTCTCGATCCGGAGGGGTGATACGGTCACCCTCCTCACTTTGCGTGAAGAGGCAGGAGCATGGCTGCATTCGAAAAGCGCTATCCCCGCGAATCCTTCACCAAGAAGCTGGAGCGGATCTGCCAGAGGTTGGATGAAGCGTCCGTGCGCACGATCGCCTACAAAAACTTCTTCAACAAATCGGCGACCTCCCGGGTTGAGATCATCTCTTTGTGGGTGGTGGGCTCCTACGCCCGCGGCTCCCTGTTGTGTGGCGACTTGGATCTTGTCCTCGAGTACAAGGTAGTAGAGGGAACCCATCCCTCTACTACCTCTATGACAAAGACGTTCTTCGGCACGCCTCAATACGTTCGCTACTACTTTGGAACGCCGGAGAGCAGCACCGCCGGCGTCGTGTTCGAGAACGCCGTTCAGATCTGGAACAGCCCTGGGTGTGATTGGAGAGCGCCGATCAATTCAATAACCCCGGACCCAAGCGCCGGCCGCGCTGAACGAGAAACGGACTCGATTCCTTTGCGAGCGGAACAACTCTATATGGCGCCCGAGCGGCTTCAGCAGTTAGTGGCCCAAGAGAGGGACGGCATCATCGCGTGGGAATTTGTAGAGATCACCCGGGACGAGCTTGAGCCCATCCCGACAGCAGCGGTTTGCGACCGTGACCACAGGCTCATTCGAGTAGCGCCCATGATGGGCAAAAAGTCCCAAGCCTTACTCCCGGCGATCGTCCGGTTGATGGCCAGGTACTCACCTTTTGGAGATTGGGACGCGTCAGAGAGTCATCAAGGAAGATTGAGGTGCGGCGCCACAGTCTTACATCTCGGCAGGCCCGCCCTACCGTATTACCCGTTTGACGATGAGCCGACAATCGAGCAGTTCGCGCTGATCCCGCATATCAGTGCCAAAGGCCCCAACGGCGCTTGGATCATTCGGAGAGGCCCCAATCATCCCGACACTCAATCACTCGGACAAAAGAGCGCCTATTACCTTCTGAGCGATGGAGAGCCAGACATCGTGCGATATCACGACCACGGCAGATCCTGGTCGATCGAATTGCTGCAGCTCTTCAATACACGGGAAGAGGCGGAGGATTTTTCGGCGATGGTAGCCGCGGATGATGAGTCGTGGCAGATAGAGATCGGAAAAGCTAAAGGGTTTGAGCTGATCCCTCTATTTTCCGTGGCAGACGTCGTCGAGATTGGCGACCTCCAGTTCCCGGTGACCCACACTGGCGCTGCATACTTTGATCGAGACAAGGCAACCATGGACGAGATCGTGGCCGCCCTCCCCGTGGCGACAACAGTGAGCCCTGAAGTCTGGCCAGAGCAATCCCGAGGTGATATGTCCTAAGTTCTCCCCGGGCCAACACAGCAGGGATTTCAAAGCGCTGCTATAGCTGAAAGCTCAACAAATCAGCGGAGCATCTGAAATGGACTTGGATCGAATTGGCGCGTGGATCTGGGGCACAGGCACTGCAGTCATGGCCATCTCGGCACTCGCAGTTGTGATAGTCGGAGGATTGTATCTTGGTCCCGATGGGCGTCCAGGGCCGGACACTCCATGGAAAATTGCTGGCCTCTACACGGCGCTGAAAGATTGCGGGACTCTAGTTGCAGGAATCCTAGGGTTCAGCGGACTGGCTTGGTCAAATTTTTTCACGGTGAAGAAGTAACCTTAGCCATGATTGAGCTAGAACGAAAAAGCCCGACACTGGGCCGGGCTTTCTGTAGAGGTGTACTACGGAATGTTGGGGGCATCCTCGGTAACATAATGAGCCGCAGGCTCTGTAATAACCAAATCTGCATGCTGATGAACAACATCGCGGACGCCGTGGCCCATCGTCACAAGATAAAGCTGGGCGCCCTCTCTACGGGCGAACTTCATCGCAGGTATAAAGTCACTATCACCAGTAACCAGGACTATGATGTCCACTTGCTTTTTGAGGGTCAAACTGGCGATGTCTAGACCAATCCGCATGTCCACACCCTTCTGCTGAATGCTTGGCTCCAGGTCTGATGCTTTGAACGTAGTGTTAGCGTTCGCCTTTCTGAGAGTCTTCCCGTTGATTCGCCAGCCCTGATGCACAAGCTCGCCAAATCGTAAAGCTACATACGGGCTTTTCTCTAAACCGGTGTGAAGCGCCTCATTGTCGCGCGCCACCGATGTCTTGGAGAAATCGATGACTGATCCGTCAGGGTGATTGGCTTGGGTCAGCAGAGGTCGAGCATCATAAAAATAGACGCGATGCAGTCGATGTTGGGTAAGGAAAGGAGATTGAGCAAGCTTTTTAGTGAAAAGCTCTATCAGCTCGCTAGTGATTGGCGCTTTGCGTGCAGGCCAAAGCTTCTGCTTTACGAAGCCTGCATCGATAAGAACGGCGTACCTGAGCATCCTTTCCTCCGCGCAAAAAAAAGGCCGCTAAACAGGTGGGGACGAATCCCTCTTATATGTCACCCGTAGAGCAGCCGGTTCTTGCGCAGGAATATAGGTTCAGTTGACAAGCTCGTCAACTCGCATCGGAGCTTTCAACCACGAAACCCTGCGAAATAAAACGAAAGCCGACGAAAGGATTTCCCGTTCGTTATCACGCTCGCATGCCGAAGTGCCAAACCTAAGCCGGCTGTACGAATTTCCAGTAACACCATGCCGATCACCTCGCCGACATCTTCGGCCCCTGCGTACTCTTCCGGATCGATACGGAACTCCTCGTTCGGCTCGGTCGAGATGTTGATGCAGGGGAAGTATTCTATTTGCGGCCCACGGCGAGCAGCAGCCCGCAGCATTCCTTCGGGTTTTCGGCGGCCGCGTGCGCCTGAATCGCGTTTTCCACACATTAGCAAAATACAATTTAGCAATTTGTATTGACGAATTATTTAGCTCTTGCTAAATTTTCATCACTTCTCCCTTGCCTCACGGCAAACCTAAAGCTTTCACCGATTTTTTCGAATGCCAACAACGCGGCGGGCTTTTGCTCGCCCTGGAGAAAAGGTGTCGTTGGCGAGCCTTAACCCGAGAGGAAACGCAGTGAGTAATCAAGCACAGAGCCCGGCAAGCGAATTCGCAGAGTTCGGCCAACGCCTGGTAGACCTGGGTATGGCGATGAAGCGGGATCAAACGACCGTGCGGGATCTGCAGGAGCTGGCCAAGGCGTGCGGCATAAAGCTGCTGAACCTCCGTTCAGTATCCAAACCGGAGCCGGACAATGACTAAAACAATTCTCAGCACCCACCGGGACGGGATCCATTTCTACCTGAACACTGAGACCTCCTCTCCCAGTACCGGGCACCGAAATCGTTACCGGCTGTTCAAGACTGAGAACTATGGTCGCGACAAGTCGGGATGGGTTCAGGTGGGGTCAATTGCAGGGCAAGAGCTGATCTCCCTCAAGGGGGAGAAAGCCCTGTTTGAAGCTTGTGAGAAGCTGTTCTCCAGCAAAAGACCTCAGCGTTACAAACAGTATGGCGTGATACGCGGGAAGCCAGGGCCGTGGGAGGGAGAGGCCTTCCCTATCCGCCGCGCCCAGTTGGCAACCGCCTAACCCACCTTCATGTCAGCTGATCCATCGCGGATGCTTCCGAGGTAATCAATGAATCGAGAATTGATCAAAATCAGCGAGTTTCAACGTCGGCGCTGGGGTATAAACGGCACGCCACCTTGCTCACAAGCAATCCGCAACTACATCCGTAACGGTCAGTTGCCCGGTGAGCAGATCGGAAAACTTTGGTACGTTGACTGGACCGCGTTCAGTAAGTCGGAAGGCAACGACCTGGTCGCGATGGTGTTGAAAGGAGCTGCATGATGGTTCCACGGCCGCGCAACAAGGCGAACAAAAGCCTTCCGCAGAATCTCTACTTTGATTCGCGGCGCTCGACCTATCGCTACCGGCGGCCAACCGATGGTAAGTGGTTCCAGTTCGGTACCGACCGAGTCAAAGCGATCGACGCAGCGAAGCAACTGAACCTGGAGTTCATGCGCGGCGCCGATCTCATCGGTGCGGTCATGGGCAACTCAACCGAGTCTTTCGCCGGCTTCCTGGATACCTACGAGCGCGACGTGCTGCCTCCGCGCGAACTGGCCAAGGGCACTCTCGGGCTGTACGCCGTCCACTTCCGCCGTTTTCGAAAGCAGTTCGAAGGCAAAGCGGTCGACCAGATCACGATCCGCATGATCGCGGAAATGCTGGACGCTCTCACTCCGCGCACTGCCAACCAATGCCGGGCCCTGCTGATCGACATCTTCAACCACGCAGCGGCGAAAGGCTTGTGCCCCGACAACCCAGCGGCCAGCACCATCAACCGCATTGAGAAGAAGCAGCGCAAGCGGCACACCGTCGAAGGCCTGAAAGCCATCCGGGAGAAGTCGCCGTTCTGGCTGCAGAATGCGATCGATCTGGCGTTGATCACCGCGCAGCGGCGCACCGACATTCTCAACATGCGATTCGACGGGGTTCGGGAAGGGTTTCTGTATGTGGTGCAGCAGAAGACGGCCAAGGCCAGTGACGCAGCGTGGATTCGGTTCAAAGTGACCGAAGAACTCCAGGCCGTCATCAGCCGGTGCCGGGATGACATCGTTTCGCCTTACTTGATCCATCGCCGGCCTGACCGCAAAAAGCAGAAACAAGCACAGACGAAAGAACACTGGACGCAGGTCGAAGAACGATATTTGACGCGAGCCTTCAAAGAGGCCCGGGAAGCGGCGGGTTGTTACAAGGGATGGAAAGAAGAGGAAATGCCGGGCTTCCACGAAGTGCGAGCGCTGTCGCTGCACCTGTACCAGAAAGCCGGAAAAGACGGTCAAAAGATCGCTGGCCACGCCAGCGAAACCATGACCAAAAACTACCAAAAGGACCACGCCGAAATCGTCTGGTCAGAGGCAATTCCAGACCTCAATATCAGCGAAATCACCGGGTAGTTTTGCGCAAGTTTTGCGCGGGTTTTGCGCATGCACAAAAAAGCCGATCTAGCTGATCGGCTTAAATGTCTGATTTTACTCAGGAATTATGGTCGGGACGGAGTGATTCGAACACTCGACCCCTAGCACCCCATGCTAGTGCGCTACCGGACTGCGCTACGCCCCGACTAGGCGTGAAACTCGCTCCTCATCTCGAAGAGCGCTCAAGAATATATCGCAAGCTTTTGAAAACTGGAAGTATTTAAAAGCAGGAAATTATTTCTTGAGAACCACCAGAACATCTTCGAGCTCGGCGATCATCTGGCGGATCATTTGCTTGTATTGGGTTGTGTCGTCTTTGGCCTCATCACCGGACAGCCGCAGGCGCGCGCCGCCGATGGTGAACCCTTGATCGTAAAGGAGCGCGCGGATCTGCCGGATCATCAGCACGTCCTGGCGCTGATAATACCGGCGGTTTCCGCGGCGTTTGACGGGGTTGAGCTGAGGAAACTCCTGCTCCCAGTAGCGCAGCACGTGTGGTTTTACCGCACACAGCTCGCTGACTTCACCGATGGTGAAGTAGCGTTTGCCCGGGATGACGGGTAGTTCGTCGTTATGACTTGGTTCCAGCATAAGCCTCAACTCGGGCTTTCAACTTCTGCCCTGGACGAAAGGTGACCACACGGCGAGCCGTGATCGGGATTTCTTCCCCCGTTTTCGGGTTGCGGCCAGGCCGCTGGCGTTTGTCCCGAAGGTCGAAATTGCCGAAACCCGACAATTTGACCTGCTCGTTGTCTTCAAGAGCGTGCCTGATTTCCTCGAAAAACAGTTCTACCAATTCCTTGGCTTCCCGCTTGTTCAGGCCCAGCTCTTCATACAGACGTTCCGCCATCTCAGCTTTCGTCAAAGCCCCCATACGTCACTTCCTTAACGTGGCGTTCAACCTTTGTTCGAGCGAGGTGAGGATATTTTGCGTCGTCGAATTCACCTCATCGTCATTAAGAGTGCGCGATGGATGCTGCCAGGTCAAGCCGACTGCAAGGCTTTTTCTATCAGGATCAATACCTTTACCCTGATACACGTCAAATAGCCTGAGGTCTGTCAGCCATTCGCCTGCATTTTCACGGATTACGTCCAGTACAGCCGAGGCTGCAACGTCTTTGTGCGCAATCAGTGCAAGGTCACGACGCACTTCAGGAAAGCGCGACAACTCGTGGAATTTAGGCATTTTGCCGAGTGCCACTTCAGCCAGAACCAGCTCGAAAACGAAGACCGGACGGTCGAGACCGAGAGATTTCGACAGCTCAGGGTGAATCGCGCCGATAAAGCCGACTTCACGCCCTTCACGTTCAATGCGCGCGGTTTGACCCGGGTGCAGTGCCGGGTGCTTGCCCGGAGTGAAAGTGAACGAATCCAGCGCACCGGCAAAACCCAGCACCGCTTCCACGTCGGCCTTGACGTCGAAGAAGTCCACGGTATCGCGACCTTGCGCCCAGCCTTCCGGCAAACGGCTACCGCAGACAACACCAGCCAGCATCGGCTCTTGCTTCAGGCCTTCCAGCTGACCGACGAAGCGCAGACCGCTCTCGAACAGACGGACGCGATCCTGCTGACGATTCAGGTTGTGCTGCAGCGATTTAACCAGACCCGGCCACAGCGACGAACGCATCGCAGCCATGTCATTGGAGATCGGGTTCGCCAACAGCAGTGGTTCAACACCTGGGCTGAACAGCTCAAACTGTTTTGGATCGATGAAGCTGTAAGTGATCGCTTCCTGATAGCCACGAGCGACCAGCAGACGGCGCAGCTCCGGCAGATCGCTACGCGCTTCGGCCTTGGCTTGCGGCGCCAGACGAGCTTGCGGGTAACGAACCGGCAGACGGTTGTAACCGTACAAACGCGCCAGCTCTTCGATCAGATCGACTTCCAGGCTGATATCGAAGCGATGGCTTGGCACTTCTACGCGCCACTGCCCTGCTCCCTCGGCGGAAACTTTCAGACCCAAAGCATTGAGCAGACGCTCGACTTCGGCCGAATCCATTTCCATGCCCAGCATCTGGGTGATGCGCTGAGCGCGCAGAGTGATCGGCGCGATCGACGGCAAGTGCTGCTCGCTGACGGTCTCGATGATCGGACCCGCTTCGCCACCGGTGATTTCCAGCAGCAGGCCAGTGGCGCGCTCCATGGCTTCACGGGCCAGTTGCCAGTCCACGCCACGCTCGTAGCGGTGCGAAGCATCAGTGTGCAGACCGTAAGAGCGAGCCTTGCCCGCCACAGCGATCTGATCGAAGAATGCACTTTCGAGGAACACGTCACGAGTGGTCGCGGACACGCCGCTGTGCTCGCCACCCATCACGCCGGCAATCGCCAGAGCGCGAGTGTGGTCGGCGATTACCAGCGTATCGCTACGCAGGCTGACTTCCTGACCGTCGAGCAATACCAGCTTCTCGCCTTCCTCAGCCATGCGCACACGAATGCCGCCGTTGATTTCAGCGAGGTCGAATGCGTGCAGCGGTTGACCCAGCTCAAGCATCACGTAGTTGGTGATGTCGACCGCAGCGTCAATGCTACGCACCTCGGCGCGACGCAGACGCTCAACCATCCACAGCGGCGTAGGCTTGGACAGGTCAACGTTGCGGATGACACGACCCAGGTAACGCGGGCACGCGGCAGGCGCCAGGACTTCGACCGAGCGCACTTCGTCGTGCACGGCAGGAACCGTGAGAACCACTGGGCGAGTGACCGGAGCGTCGTACAACGCGCCGACTTCACGAGCCAGACCGGCCAGGGACAGGCAGTCGCCGCGGTTCGGAGTCAGGTCGACCTCGATGCTGGCGTCTTCCAGATCCAGATAAACACGGAAATCTTCGCCCACCGGCGCATCGGCCGGCAGCTCCATCAGACCGTCATTGCCTTCACCGACCTGCAGCTCGGTTTGCGAGCACAGCATGCCGTTGGACTCGACGCCACGCAGCTTGGCTTTCTTGATCTTGAAATCGCCCGGCAGCTCGGCGCCGATCATTGCGAACGGAATCTTCAGGCCCGGACGCACGTTTGGCGCACCGCACACGACCTGGAAAGTTTCCGTGCCATTGCTGACCTGGCAAACACGCAGCTTGTCGGCGTCAGGGTGCTGCTCGGTACTCAGTACCTCGCCCACCACTACACCACTGAATGCACCGGCGGCCGGCGTAACGCTATCGACCTCAAGACCGGCCATCGACAGACGAGCAACCAGCTCGTCGCGACTTACCTGCGGGCTAACCCAGCCACGCAGCCATTGTTCACTGAATTTCATCCTGCTCTCCTAAGAATTCGTTACGACTAGCGAAATTGCGCGAGGAACCGCAAGTCGTTGTCGAAGAACAGACGCAAGTCGTTCACGCCGTAACGCAGCATGGCCAGACGCTCGACGCCCATGCCGAAGGCAAAGCCCGAGAACTCTTCCGGATCAATCCCGGACATGCGCAGCACGTTCGGGTGAACCATGCCGCAGCCCATCACTTCCAGCCAGCCGGTCTGTTTGCAGACGCGGCAACCTTTACCGCTGCACATCACGCATTCCATGTCGACTTCAGCGGATGGCTCGGTGAACGGGAAATAGGAAGGACGGAAACGCACCGCCAGTTCTTTTTCGAAGAACACCCGCAGGAACTCTTCGATAGTCCCTTTCAGGTCGGCGAAATTGATGTCGCGATCGACCAGCAGGCCTTCGACCTGGTGGAACATAGGCGAGTGGGTGATATCGGAGTCGCTGCGATACACACGGCCTGGGCAGACGATGCGGATCGGCGGCTGTTGCGATTCCATGGTGCGGACCTGTACCGGCGAGGTATGGGTGCGCAACAGCATGTTCGCATTGAAATAGAAGGTGTCGTGCATCGACCGGGCCGGGTGATGGCCTGGGATGTTGAGCGCCTCGAAGTTGTGATAATCGTCTTCGACCTCAGGACCTTCGGCAATGCCGTAGCCGATACGGGTGAAGAACTGTTCGATACGTTCCAGAGTCCGGGTTACCGGATGCAGACCACCGGAGGTCTGGCCACGGCCCGGCAGGGTTACGTCAATGGACTCGGCGGACAGTTTGGCAGCCAGTTCGGCTTCCTCAAACAGAGCCATGCGCGCATTGAGAACGCCTGTGACACGTTCCTTGGCAACGTTGATCAGGGCGCCGACTTGCGGACGCTCCTCTGCCGGCAAATTCCCCAGGGTCTTCATCACCTGAGTCAATTCACCCTTTTTGCCAAGGTATTGAACCCGGATTTGCTCCAGGGCATTGATATCTTCAGCGCTTTGCACAGCCTCTAGTGCTTGAGAGACCAGCGCATCCAGGTTTTCCATGTACAGACTCCAGATACAAAATAGGGGAAGAGCTTGAAGGCTCTTCCCCTATTTATGACGTTTACCACCTGACCCCACAGAGGTGAGGCCGGGTGACTGTCGGGGGTACTTAAGCCAAGGTGGCTTTAGCTTTCTCGACAATCGCGGCAAACACCGCTTTTTCGTTCACTGCCAGATCAGCCAGAACCTTACGGTCGATCTCGATGGACGCTTTTTTCAGGCCAGCGATGAAACGGCTGTAGGACAGACCGTTAACACGAGCACCAGCGTTGATACGAGCGATCCACAGAGCGCGGAACTGACGTTTTTTCTGACGACGGTCACGGTAGGCGTATTGGCCTGCCTTGATTACCGCTTGCTTGGCAACACGGAATACGCGCGAACGTGCACCGTAGTAGCCTTTAGCAAGTTTCAGAATTTTTTTGTGACGCTTACGGGCAATGACGCCACGCTTTACACGAGCCATGAGTTACTTCCTCTATTCTTGACTAAAATTAACGAAGGCGCAGCATGCGCTCGACTTTTGCCACGTCAGACGGATGCAGCAAGCTGCTACCGCGCAGTTGACGCTTACGCTTGGTCGACATTTTAGTCAGGATGTGGCTCTTGAAAGCGTGCTTGTGCTTGATACCGTTAGCAGTTTTCAGAAACCGCTTAGCAGCACCACTTTTCGTTTTCATCTTTGGCATGTTCGGATACTCCGCATTCAGTTGATAAACATAATCAGAAGGCCTGCCGTGCCCTGTTGATTACTTCTTCTTTTTCGGGGCGATGACCATGATCAGCTGGCGTCCTTCCATCTTAGGATGCTGTTCGACCGAACCGTACTCGAGCAGGTCAGCTTCAACCCGCTTGAGGAGTTCCATCCCCAGCTCCTGGTGGGCCATCTCACGGCCGCGGAATCGCAAGGATACCTTGGCCCTGTCCCCGTCACTCAGGAAACGTACCAGGTTGCGCAGTTTTACCTGGTAATCCCCTTCCTCCGTCCCTGGACGAAACTTGATTTCTTTTACCTGAATCTGCTTCTGGTTCTTCTTCGCCGCAGCAATCTGCTTCTTCTTTTCGAAGATCGATTTGCCATAGTCCATCACACGGCAAACCGGTGGGACTGCGTCTGCAGAGATTTCTACCAGATCAAGCTTTGCTTCTTCAGCAATACGAAGCGCTTCATCAATCGAGACGATGCCAATCTGCTCGCCATCAGCGCCAATTAACCGAACCTCGCGTGCCGAGATATTCTCGTTGATCGGGGCTTTCGGTGCAGCTCGTTTATCTTGTCTCATTTCACGCTTAATAATAATTACTCCGAATCTGGGCGACCACGCCGGGAAACCGCTTGCGCGAGAAACTCAGCGAACTGGGCGACGGGCATCGAGCCCAGGTCAGCACCTTCACGAGTACGCACAGCGACAGTCTGCATCTCGACTTCCTTATCCCCAATAACCAAGAGATATGGAACCTTGAGCAAAGTATGCTCGCGGATTTTAAAGCCGATCTTTTCATTTCTCAAGTCAGACTTGGCACGAAACCCGCTTTCGTTGAGAGTTTTTTCGACCTGAGCAACAAAATCTGCCTGTTTATCAGTGATATTCATGATCACTGCCTGGGTTGGCGCCAGCCACGCAGGGAATGCACCTTCGTAGTGCTCGATCAGAATCCCGACGAAACGCTCGAACGAACCGAGGATCGCACGGTGCAACATGACCGGATGCTTGCGGCTGTTGTCTTCGGAGACGTATTCGGCACCAAGACGCACTGGCAGGTTGAAATCGAGCTGCAAAGTACCACATTGCCACACGCGACCGAGGCAATCTTTCAGCGAGAATTCGATCTTCGGACCATAGAATGCGCCTTCGCCCGGCTGCAGATCGTACGGAAGGCCCGCGCTATCAAGGGCCGCGGCCAAAGCAGCTTCGGCGCGATCCCACAGCTCGTCGGAACCAACGCGTTTTTCCGGACGAGTGGACAGTTTCATCTCGACGTCGGTGAAGCCGAAGTCGCGGTAAACATCCATGGTCAGCTTGATGAACGCGGCGGATTCGGCCTGCATCTGCTCTTCGGTGCAGAAAATGTGGGCGTCGTCCTGGGTGAACGCACGCACACGCATGATGCCGTGCAGCGCACCCGACGGCTCGTTACGGTGGCAGGCACCGAACTCGGCCAGACGCATCGGCAGTTCGCGGTAGCTCTTCAGCCCCTGGTTGAACACCTGCACGTGGCAAGGGCAGTTCATTGGCTTGATTGCGTAGTCGCGGCTTTCCGACTCAGTGGTGAACATGTTGTCGGCGTAGTTGGCCCAGTGCCCGGACTTTTCCCACAGGCTACGGTCAACGACTTGCGGCGTCTTGATTTCGAGATAGCCGTTGTCGCGCTGCACCTTGCGCATGTACTGCTCGAGTACCTGGTACAGAGTCCAGCCATTCGGGTGCCAGAACACCATGCCCGGCGCTTCTTCCTGGGTGTGGAACAGGCCCAGGCGCTTGCCGATCTTGCGGTGATCGCGCTTTTCAGCTTCTTCGATTCGCTGGATGTAGGCAGCCAGCTGCTTCTTGTCAGCCCAAGCGGTGCCGTAAACGCGCTGCAATTGCTCGTTCTTGGCATCACCGCGCCAGTAGGCGCCGGACAGCTTGGTCAACTTGAAGGACTTCAGGAAGCGGGTGTTCGGCACGTGCGGACCGCGGCACATGTCGACGTATTCTTCGTGATAGTACAGGCCCATGGCCTGCTCATTCGGCATGTCCTCGACCAGGCGCAGCTTGTAGTCTTCGCCGCGAGCCTTGAACACTTCGATCACTTCGGCACGCGGAGTGACTTTCTTGATGACGTCGTAATCGGTATCGATCAGCTGTTGCATGCGCTGTTCGATGGCCGCCATGTCGTCCGGCGTAAAAGGACGCTCGAAGGCGATGTCGTAATAGAAGCCTTCGTCAATGACGGGACCGATAACCATTTTGGCCGTCGGGTACAACTGCTTGACCGCATGGCCAACCAGGTGGGCGCAAGAGTGGCGAATGATCTCCAGCCCCTCTTCATCCTTTGGCGTGATGATTTGCAGCGTTGCGTCGCTGTCGATGATGTCGCAGGCGTCGACCAGCTTGCCGTTGACCTTGCCGGCCAGGGTGGCCTTGGCCAGGCCTGCACCGATAGAGGCGGCGACCTCGGCTACGGAAACCGGGTGATCGAATGAACGTTGACTGCCGTCGGGAAGAGTAATAGTTGGCATGGCGCCTCCTCTCCTAGTGGTGACCCCTACCAAAGGTCACGTGGGTTGGGATGAGCCAGTACAAGATCCGATCCAGGCCATTCAATGACGAACGCCTGCCTTACAGCGGCAGGAGCCTTGCGGCCAACCGGAAAACCGAACCAGAGTGACTGGGATTCAAATCAGAGTATTCGTACGCCGCCGCTTCCGGGACTGAAGGTCATCCGGAGCCTGCGAACGCCCGAGTCGGGCATCCTAGCACAGATGAACGGTCACAGCGGCGAACGAATTGAGCCAGCCCCTGATTGCTCGTTTTAACGGTGCGCAGTGAACTTGAGATGTACGGCTAACCTCAAATGGGCTGAGAATTACCCCGAATTACTCAAACCAAGGAGTTTCAGACATGCGCCTTACCCGACTTTTCGCCTTCGCGGCTCCCCTGGCAATGCTGCTGCCACTGAGCGCTCAGGCTGCCTGGCCTGCGGGCGTGAAAGAGCAATACATGAATGACTGCACCAAAGCCGCCAGCCAAAGCGTCAACCCGACCGTGGCCAAGCAGCACTGCACCTGCGGTGCCGACGTCCTGGAGAAGAAATTCACCTCCCAGGAAATCGCTCAACTGATGGACAAGAACACCCCGCCAAGCGGCGAGCTGGGCCAGCGCGCACTGAAAGAAATCTCGGTTTGCCGAGTGCAGAAATAATCTGTGGCGAAGGGATTTGCGGGCGCTCTGCAGGCCGGAACCGGTCAAAATGACCCTGAATCCGATATTTTACGCAGGTTTTATAGCTTTTTTTACACCCCTTCGTTTCGGCTGAAAGCCGCTGAAACCGGGGGTTGTAGCCATTCAGAATGTCGAAACATCCGCAATATGAAAGCAAACAGCACGTCCGGGGGGCTACCAAAGCGAACATTTCGACTATGATACTCCGGTGTGCCCAGTTGGCCTGAGCAGCACAGTACTACTGAAAATATATGTTTCTTGGAGATACACCATGTCTAATCGCCAAACCGGCACCGTTAAATGGTTCAACGATGAAAAAGGCTTCGGCTTCATCACTCCTCAAGGTGGCGGTGACGACCTGTTCGTACACTTCAAAGCTATCGAATCCGACGGTTTCAAAAGCCTGAAAGAAGGCCAGACCGTTTCCTTCGTGGCTGAGAAAGGCCAAAAGGGTATGCAAGCTGCACAAGTTCGCCCAGAGTAATTTCTCGGCGCACTAAAAAAACCCCGTCCATGTGACGGGGTTTTTTATGGGCGCTACAAAAGCCTGTGCGACTCAGCCGCAGCTGGCCCGGGTAACCACCAGATTGCTGTCGGTATTGAGGTTCAGCCGATCAGAACGGTATTCCAGGGTGATCATGTCGTCAGGCTTGAGGAACCGGGCATTCTGCGCGCCGGCTTTTTTGCGCGCCTGCTCCAGCAATTCCGGCGAAGCCTTTTTGCCGACGGTGAACTCTGCAGCTGTTGCCTCGCAACGACTGTGACCGGTTTCGGCCGCCACGGGATCCTTCTGCGACTCACTGGAGGTTGTGTTGCAGCCAGCCAGCATGGCAACCGCCATCAGAGTACCCAGTGACGCGAGCTTCCAAGGCATGAAGCCTCCTTTTTTCAATAGTTGAGCGAACATCGTGCGACCGCCGATATAGCGTTTGGTTTCATGACTTGCGCCACTCCCCTGCCCCACGATCAGAAAAACGGCGAGTTTGCCTGAGCTACGCCTGATACTTCATCACACAATCGTCACTGAATATGAACGGCGCTCAGTAGACGTCAATGTAGTCATAGGGCGGGTTCGGCCAGTTGTCCTTGAGCGCGTTGAATATCTGCATCACCCAGACCTCATCGCTCGCTGCAACGTTGCCCACATAGCCCGAACCCTTGGCCCAGGTTTCCAGACGAAACGACAAGCCATCGATATCCTGACCACCCGTGACGCCCGAAGAGATATACGCAATGCCGCCCTTGGTCACACGCAATTGGGTGTGCTCATCATCACTGGCAGAGGCCAGCATCAGACGCACAGCGTCCAGCGTCAGGCCGTCGGGGGAATTCAAATCGATCTGCACAGCTCAGTCCTTGGTTTTTCGGAGACGACCAAGTGTCGCATAGCCCTGCGCTCATGCCTAAGTCGCAGTGCCAAACGCCGGACAAAGTGGTTAACTCAAAACTCCAATCCCGTGACCTTCCGAGCCCCATCATGACGACCGTAAGCATCTCAGCCGACATCAAGGCCCACTGGCCACAAGGCCATAGCTCTTACAGTCCGGGCAGCCCGGAGGAATTGGCACTGATCAGCATCGACCTGCTGGTCAAGACACTGGGAACGCAAGCCGCGCAATCATTTATCGCCCAGCTGTTCGAGAAGTATCCGGATGACTTCAAAGGCACATCGGACATCGAGAAAGAATAAAGGCCCGCAGGCTGGCACCTGCGGGCCTGTCGCTTACTTCAGACGCTTCAGGCGTTCGGTCAACAGATCGAAGAAGCCCTGAGCATCACCATTTTCCACCCAGAAGGCATTTTTCGGGGCTTTCAGGCCATCATACCAGTCGACGATGGTCTGCCCGAAGGTCGGACCTTCACGGCTGTCGACCACCACGTTCACCGAACGGCCGGTGAACAGCTCTGGTTTGAGCAGGTAAGCCACGACCGTAGCGTCGTGCACCGGGCCACCCGGAATACCGTAGTGTTCCATATCGCCCTTGATGTACTCGTTGAGGATGTCGCCAACAATCTTGCTCGCATTGTTGTTCAGCGCCGCGATCTGCTTCAGGCGCGCATCGCTGGTGAGGATCTTGTGGGTCACATCCAGCGGCAGGTAAGTCAGTTTCACGCCGCTTTTGAGCACGACTTCAGCCGCTTGCGGATCGGCATACAGGTTGAACTCGGCCACTGGCGTGATGTTACCGCCGTTGAAATGGGCGCCGCCCATGATGACCACTTCCTTGATGCCCTGAACGATTTCCGGCTCCTGGATCAGCGCCAGTGCCAGGTTGGTTTGTGGCCCAAGCATGGCAATGGTGATGCTGTGCGGCTTGGCTTTTTTCAGGGTGTCGATCAGGTAGTTGACCGCATTGCCTTCAGCCAGGCCTTTTTTCGGTTCGTGCACGGTGACACCCGACAGGCCTTCCTTGCCATGGATGTTCTCGGCGTAGATCGGCGTGCGCATCAACGGTTTCGGTGCGCCGGCGTAGACCGGCACCTCTTCGCGCCCTGCCCACTCACGAGCCAGTCGCGCATTGCGAGAGGTCTTGTCGAGACGCACGTTGCCAGCCACGGTGGTCAGCGCGCGAATATTCAGTTCCTCTGGCGATGCCAGAGCAAACAACAGGGCCACCACATCATCGGCACCCGGATCGGTGTCGATGATCAGATCGATCTTTTCCGCCGCCTGGGCGCCGGTCGCGGTTATCACGGACAAAAGCAGAAGACTCCGGATCAGTTGGTGCATTTTTTGAGCATAGCGGTGCATGGCGCATTCCTTGTGCATATGAAATCGAAAGGGTCTGAACCCGATTAAAATGTTACCCCGGCCACCAACACGATGTTGCAGTACGGCTGACATTCGCCTGTACGAACAATCGCTCGCGCCTGTCGGCTGAGAACCTTGAATTGCTCGTGACTGAGCAGATCGCGTCGCCCGATTGCACCTTCTTCATTCAATGCGTCCAGCGAAGCCAGCGCAGTGGGTTGTTTGTCGAAGATTTCCTGGGCGAGCACATGACTCTCCACCTGCATTTCGCTGAGCACGACCTTCAAGGTGCTGACGAAATCCGGAACACCGTGGGTCAGCGCGAGGTCGATCAACTCGACGCCCGGCGGCACGGGCAAGCCGGCGTCACCGATCACGACCATGTCGCCATGACCAAGGGAGGCGACAAGCCGGGACAGTGCGATATTGAGCAAAGGAGTCTTTTTCATGCGAGTTTGAACGCCTGTACGTCAGATGAAGTAGGAATGGACGGCTGGGCACCCGCTCGAGTGACCGACAGCGCCGCAGCTATCTGACCAAAACGAATGGCCTCGGCTTCGGCTTTGCCAGCGGCCAGCGCTGCCGCGAAACCGCCGACGAAGGTATCCCCGGCAGCCGTGGTATCGACCGCCTTCACTTTGGGTGCAGGAAAATGCTGGTAACCCGCAGCATTGGCGAACAATGCCCCCTGAGCACCCAACGTGACGATCACGTTGCCGGCGCCCATGGAAATCAGCCGAGCAGCCGCTTTTTCAGCGCTTTGCAGCGAGTCCACCGGCAAACCGCTGAGGGCGGCAGCCTCGCTTTCATTGGGAATCAGGTAGTCGATGGAGGCAAACCAGTCTGCCGGTAGCGGACGGCTGGCCGGGGCCGGGTTCAGGATCACTGTCTTGCCCAGTTCGCGACCGCGCTTGAGCGCATGACCGACGGTAGCATCGGGAATTTCCAGCTGACAGATGATGACATCCGCCGCCTGCAGCACCGCGTCGAACTGGTCGATCACCGCTGGCGTCATCGAGCCGTTGGCCCCGGCGACGATGACGATCGCATTCTGACTGTTGTCATCGACCACAATCAGCGCCACGCCACTGGAGTCCTCGACGACGCTGACCGCCTGGCAATCGATCTGCTCGGCCAGCAATGCCTCGCGCAATTGCACGCCATAGTCATCATTGCCGACACAACCGATCATCGACACCTGCGCGCCCAACCGGGCAGCGGCCACCGCCTGATTGGCACCCTTGCCACCCGACACAGTGGCGAACGAATGACCGATCAGTGTCTCGCCACCCCGGGGCAAACGAGGCGCCCGGGTGACCAGGTCCATGTTCAGGCTGCCTATTACCACTACATTTGCGGGCATACATCACTACTCATCAATTCGGTTTCAGCGATATTCGGTAAACACGCCAGCCAGCGGCGCAGTCGACTCTCGCAAGACAATACTCGGGGTCACGATCCGCTGATCAGTGGCCAGATCCGGGGTAGCAATTCTTCGCAGCAACACTTCTGCCGCCATCTCTCCCAGTTGCAGGATCGACTGACCAACAGTGGTCAGCGCCGGATACACGTAACGGCTCATCTGGATATCGTCGAAGCCGATTACCGACAACTCCGCGGGCACGCGCACATTGCGCTCGGCAGCCGCCCGCAGCACACCAATGCCAATCATGTCGTTGCCGGCAAAGATTGCGCTCGGAGGGCTGCGCTCAAGCAGAGCCGCAGCTGCGTTATAGCCGCCCGTGCTGGTGAAATCGCTTTCCAGCATCCGCGATGGCGGCACTTCAATACCCGCCTCTTTCAAGGCGCGGCAAAATCCGGCCTGACGCATTTGCGCAACACTGGTGCTCGCCGGGCCGCCAATGGTGGCGATATCACGATGTCCAAGCTCGATCAGGTGCCTCGTTGCCAGATAGGCGCCATATTCATGGTCGATGCGCACGAGATCGGCGTCCACCCCTTCCAGGCCCCGATCAACGATCACCATCGGCGTCTTGACCCCGGCCAGCCCCTGCACCAGGCCACTGTCACCGCCAGCGGAGGCGACGATCAAGCCATCGATACGCTTCTCCAGCAACACCCGCAGATAGCTGCGCTGTTTTTCCGGGTTGTCGTCGGAGTTGCAGAGAATCACGCAGTAGCCATTACGCTCACAGTAATCCTCGATCCCGCGCGCCAGTTCGGCAAAGTACGGGTTGAGGCTGTTGGGCACGAGCAAGCCAATGGTGGCAGTCGTCTTGGCCTTCAGCGATCGGGCGACGGCGCTCGGTACATAGTCGAGGCTCTTGATCGCCGCCTCGACTTTCAGCCGCACCTCCTGACTCACCGGCCGGGTGTTGTTCACAACATGGGAGACGGTCGTGTAGGAAATTCCCGCAAGCGCCGCCACATCCTTGATCGTCGCCATGTCTCAGCCCCGCCGGCTTGCGCGCTGGCTACGATACGTATCGAGCACTACCGCGATGACGATCACTGCACCGGTGATGATGCGCTTGGTCGGCTCGGTTGCGCCGATCTGCGCCAGACCGGCCGCCAGCACGGAAATGATCAATACGCCGAAGAACGTACTGATCACCGAACCACGGCCGCCCATCAGACTGGTACCGCCAATCACCACAGCAGCGATGACTTGCAGCTCAAGGCCTGAACCGGCGTTCGGGTCGGCAGCTTCCAGACGGGAAATCTGGAACAGCGCCGCGATGCCGGCCAGCAGCCCCATCAGGCTGAACACCAGAATCTTGTACGGTTTTGGGTTGATGCCCGCCAGCCGCACCGCTTCCTCATTGGTACCGATACCGATCAGGTAGCGACCGAACACGGTCCGGGTCAACACCGCCTGAGCAATGAAGATCACCAGCAAGGCAATGATGAACGACGGCGAAATGCCGAAAGCAATCGGGTTTGACAGCCAGGCGAATGAATCACCGATGTAGGCCGTACGCGAACCGGTCATCTGATAGGCCAGGCCCCGGGCCATTTCCAGCACACCGAGCGAAACGATAAACGACGGAATTCGCCAGGCAACCGTGATCGAGCCGGTCACGGTGCCGGCCAGTGCCGCCACTGCCATGCCAAGCAGCGCAGCCGGCAAGACACTCCAGCCCCAGCCCAGAATCGCCACGCTGACGGTCGATGCCGCAAGCGCCAATACCGAACCCACCGACAGGTCGATCCCGCCGATGATCAGCACGAAGGTCATGCCCACCGCCAACACCATCAGGTCGGGGATCTGGTTGGCCAGGGTGCTGAAGGTGTTGTACGACAGGAAGTGGCTGCTCATGACCGAGAACAGCGCAACCATCGCCAGCAAGGCACCGGCCAGACCCAGGTAAGTACCCAGGCCGTAGAAGTTGCCACTACGTTTACCGGCAGAAGATGCAGTTTTCATGGGAGATCCCTAGGCGCTGCTTCGTTGAGCAACGCATCACGTTTTTGGTAGCCGGCAAACGCGGCGGCAAGCAAGTCATCCTGGGTCCAGCTGTCACGCTCGAACGTGTCGATCAGACGCCCCGCCGACAGCACCCCGATGCGGTCGCAGATCAGCATCAACTCGCGCAGGTCGCTGGAGACCACCACCAGCGCCTTGCCCTGCCGGGTCAGTTCGCCGAGCAGGTTATAAATGTCGAACTTGGCACCGACGTCGATACCGCGAGTTGGCTCATCGAACAACAACACTGAACAGTCGCGCTCCAGCCAGCGGCCGATCACGACTTTCTGCTGGTTGCCGCCGGAGAGCTCGGACACCAGTTGAGTCGGGCTCGAACTGCGGATGCGCATGGCGTCGATCTGCCGTTTGGCCAGAGAGATTTCGTCACCGTTGTTGACGAAACCACCGCTGGAAATTTCCGGCATATTGCCCAGAGCAATGTTGGCGCTGATCGACTGGCTCAGCAGCAGGCCTTCACCCTTTCGGTCTTCAGTGATCAGGGCAATGCCGTTACGCACCGCGTCGACCGGCGAGCGGATACTCACTACCTGCGCCGGCGAACCGAGAGCAACGCTTCCACTGTCGGCGAGATCGGCGCCGAAGATCAGGCGCAACAGCTCCGTGCGCCCCGCCCCGATCAATCCGGAAATGCCAAAAATCTCACCGGCGCGCACTTCAAAGGACACATCGCGCACCTTGTCGGAGCGAGTGAGGCCTTTGACCGTCAGCGCTGGGGCACCGATATTGCGCGGGCCCATGTCCATGTGTTCGCCCAGTTCGCGACCGACCATCAGGGTGACCAGTTGCTCGCTGTTGTAGTTGGCCATCGGTTCGACGCAAACAAGGTTGCCGTCACGCAACACGGCGATACGCTGCGCAACGCGAGCCAGCTCTTCAAGGCGGTGGGAGATGTAGATGATCGCAACGCCGCGTGCCTGCAGCCGAGTGATCTGCTCGAAGAGCATTTCGACTTCGCGAGCGGTGAGCATCGCGGTCGGCTCGTCGAGGATCAGCACATGGCAATCACCGATCAGGTTGCGCGCGATCTCGACCATTTGCTGGTGACCGATGCCCAGCTCACCGACCAGCGTGTCCGGGTCGATGGCATCCAGGCCGACCTGAGCCATTGCCTCGATTGCAGCTTTGCGCAGTTGTTTGCGACTGATCCAGCCGCCGTTGCTCGGCAGGTTGTCGAGAAACAGGTTCTCCGCCACCGAAAGGGTCGGCAGCAGATTGAGCTCTTGCATGACCATGCGCACACCAAGCTCTTCGGCCTGGGTACGACTGCCGGGGCGGTATTCCTTGCCCTGAAATTGCATCTGCCCGGTGGTCGGGGTTACCAGGCCACCAATGATCTTCGACAGGGTACTTTTACCGGCACCGTTCTCGCCGGTCAGCGCCAGCACTTCACCGCGCATCAGCGTCAAGTCGATGCCGGTGAGCACCGGCTGCGCATAGGTCTTACCGATACCGCTGACCGAGAGGACAGCGTTCGGGGCGGAAACTGACATAAAAACTCTCCATGCGCTCGCCCGGACGGACGAGCGCCATTGTGTCGCCGAAGGACTACTTCTTGGTGACCAGCTCGACCGGGGTTTCGATGACGCCGTTGGCGCCACTGTCGACTTTCTCGCCCTTGATGATTTTCAACGCGGTCTCGATGCCGAACACGGCCTGTTTGGCGGCGAACTGATCGGCGGTTGCCAGGACACGACCATCCTGCAGCATCGGCTTGATGGCGTTGATGTTGTCGTAACCGACCACTTGTACCTGCCCGGCCTTGCCGGCAGCACGCACAGCGGAAACAGCGCCGACGGCCATGCTGTCGTTACCGGCCAGCAGTGCCTTGACGTCCGGGTACTCGCTGAGAATCGACGCGGCTACCTTGTTGCCCTTGTCGATTTCCCAATCGCCGGACTGCAGGGAAACAACCTTGATCTGCGCGGCTTCCATCGCATCCTTGAAACCAGCGGTACGCTGCTGGGCGTTGGTCGTTGTGGAAACGCCCTCGATGATGCCGACTTCGTCACCGGCCTTCAGCTGTTTGGCCAGGTACTCGCCCACCAGACGTGCGCCCTTGCGGTTGTCCGGGCCTACGAACGGTACGGAGATATTTTTGCTTTTGATGACAGCCGGATCGAGTTGGTTGTCGATGTTGATCACGGTGATACCGGCATCGACGGCTTTCTTGATCACCGGCACCATGGCCTTGGAGTCAGAAGGCGCGATGACCAGTGCATTGACCTTCGCCAGAATCATCTGCTCGACGATGCGGGTCTGGCCTGCTGTGTCAGTTTCGTCCTTGATGCCGTTGGAGATCAGGTCGAAATCGGCGGAGTGTTCTTTCTGGTAAGCCTTGGCGCCGTCTTCCATGGTGAGGAAGAATTCGTTGGCCAGGGATTTCATGACCAGTGCGACTTTTGGTTTTTCCGGGGACTCGGCGAAAGCCGAAGAGACGGGCAGTGCGGCGGATGCGGCAGCCAACATGGCGACAGCGAGAAGACGTCCAGCGAATGGCAGCTTCATGAGTTCACTCCGATCTTATGATTATTGTGAGCAACGCTTGCGCTGGCGTAAGCTTCGCTGCGTTCCACGACGAGTTCAACTCATCGCGAAGGCCGCGCAAACGTTTGCGTAGACCGAACTATGCGAACCCTGCCCCTATTTGTCAACAATCAGAAATCGGTTTTGATTGTAGGGCGAATCTGCATATTCGCCCCTTGAATGCTCAAGCCGTGGTGTTGACCAGGTTGCCGCCAGACGAACCCTTGGACATTTCCTTGACCAGAGCAGCCGAGACTTCCAACAGCGCACCGCTTGTTTGAGCGATCTCCCCCTGAACGGCCATGACCGCCTGCGACTTCGCTTCCGGAGTCGGATAGCTCGCGGCTTGTGCCGCGGCCAGTCGCTGTTGCTGCTCTTGCAATTGCTTCTGTAATTCCTGCATCCGCTTCAGCAACATCTTGACGGTGAGGCTCAGGTTATCGCCTTCCCCTTCAGCCTTGCTGCCTTCTTGTGCGGGACCGCCGGTCTTGACCTGATTGCTCTCTGGTTTTTCTGTGCCCAGCGCTTCGGTTGAAGCATCCGCTTGCGCTTCACTCATCGCATTGATCGTTGCTGCGGTTTTGCCGCCGATGGTGACGGCACCGGGGTTTGAAAAACCGATCGTCAGTGACATGTGAACTCCCTCAATTCCAGTTTCCTTTACCACCCATCGGCCTGTGGGAAGCTTTCTTTAGCAGAGAATCCAAATCCGGCAACCTCACTTGTCCTGCAAAAGACGTAGTCCTTTTCGGAGAGCCGAACACGAAAACCTTCCTTGTTCGGAATACCGGATAAACGATTCAGCCAGAAACTCGTCAACTCATAAAATATTGATATAAATCATCAAGTTAAACATTTCTCTAAAGCAAAGTACGGCTGGTACAGATCCTGCTCCCTCCCTGCACCCCTGGCATTCAGATCGGCCCGGGGCGCATCTAGATGAACCTGCACCAGCACCGTCTCACTACTAGAGAGAAAAATAATGAAATCTGCTTTCAACACATTGGTCCCGGGCGCTTTGGCCCTGTTGCTGCTCCTGCCCTCCGCCCTTCAGGCAAAAGAAGTCGAAACCCAGACCAAACTGGCCAACGTGGTGGTCCTTGCCACAGGCGGCACCATTGCCGGCGCTGGCGCCAGTGCGGCCAACAGCGCTACCTATCAGGCCGCCAAGGTTGGTATCGAACAATTGATCGCCGGCATCCCTGAGCTGAGCAAACTGGCGAATGTGCGTGGCGAGCAAGTCATGCAGATCGCGTCGGAAAGCATCACCAATGAAAACCTGCTGCAACTGGGTCGCCGCGTATCCGAACTGGCCGACAGCAAAGACGTCGATGGCATCGTCATCACCCACGGCACCGACACCCTGGAGGAAACCGCCTACTTCCTGAACCTGGTGGAGAAAACCGACAAGCCGATCATCGTTGTCGGCTCGATGCGCCCAGGCACCGCCATGTCGGCGGACGGCATGCTCAACCTGTACAACGCAGTCGCCGTCGCCAGCAGCAAAGAAGCCCACGGCAAGGGCGTGCTGGTAACCATGAACGATGAAATCCAGTCCGGCCGCGACGTCAGCAAGATGATCAACATCAAGACCGAAGCGTTCAAGAGCGCATGGGGCCCGCTGGGCATGGTGGTCGAAGGCAAGTCCTACTGGTTCCGCTTGCCAGCCAAGCGCCACACCATGGATTCGGAATTTGATATCAAGAACATCAAGAGCCTTCCCGACGTAGAAATCGCCTATTCCTACGGCAATGTCGGCGACACCGCCTACAAAGCCCTGGCTCAATCCGGCGCCAAAGCCATCATCCACGCCGGCACCGGCAACGGCTCGGTGTCTTCTCGCGTCGTCCCGGCCCTGCAGGCCCTGCGCAAGGATGGCGTTCAGATCATTCGTTCTTCCCACGTCAATGCCGGCGGCTTCGTTCTGCGTAACGCCGAACAGCCTGACGACAAGTACGACTGGGTCGTGGCTCACGACCTGAACCCGCAGAAGGCCCGCATCCTGGCGATGGTCGCCCTGACCAAAACCAACGACAGCAAAGAGCTGCAACGGATGTTCTGGGAGTACTGATTCACCCTCGCCCGGTCTCATCCTGACCGGGCACTTCTCTCACCACTCGCCGCTCTGGCGGGTGGTGCAATTGCCTACACCGCCTTCGCACCTTTCCTGCACAAATATTTCGGATGAGCCACATCAAAACCGGAAAACCGCTGTCAGAGGATTTTCTTGATTTTTAAGCAGTTGCGAAAATGCTTACAGTTAAATACTGTATGCACGTACAGCTTAATAAGGATAACCTCGTGGCCACTTCCTCTGATGCTCCCGATGCTTACGAACGCATGGGCATGCGTGTTCAAAAGATCATCAACTCCCCCACCGCACAAAAAGCCAAAGCCGCTCTGATCTTCCGTCTCCCGGATGAACCGATGGATGAGTGGGAGCGCCTGCTGGAAGAGATCGACGAGAACGACAACGTCACCCTCGCCTATCGAGACGATGGTGGCGTGCAGATTTTCTGGGTTGTACCGAAGGAAGATTGACTCAATGATTGTCCGTTTTTTTGCTTTGCTTTTACTGTTCATTTCTCTAGGCGCCCACGCTGGCGCGCCCCGCACATTCAACGAGGCCAAGAAGGTCGCCTGGAAGCTGTACGCCCCACAATCCACCGAGTTTTATTGCGGGTGCAAATACACGGGCAACAAGGTCGACCTGGCCGCTTGCGGTTATGTACCGCGTAAAAATGCCAAGCGCGCCTCCCGCATTGAGTGGGAACACATTGTCCCGGCCTGGGAATTCGGCCATCAGCGCCAGTGCTGGCAGGACGGCGGACGCAAGAATTGCACACGCTATGACCCGAGCTACCAGAAAGCCGAAGCCGACCTGCACAACCTGGTACCCAGCATCGGCGAGGTCAATGGTGATCGCAGCAACTTCAGTTACGGTTGGCTACCGGTCGAAAAGGGTCAGTATGGCTCCTGCCTGACCCAGGTCGACTTCAAGGCGAAGAAGGTCATGCCCCGCCCTTCGATTCGCGGCATGATCGCCCGCACCTATTTCTACATGAGCAAGCAATACGGCTTGCGCCTGTCGAAGCAGGATCGCCAATTGTATGAAGCGTGGGACAAGACGTACCCGGTGCAAGACTGGGAGCGCCAGCGCAATCAGAGCGTGGCGTGCGTGATGGGTCGCGGCAACGAGTTTGTCGGGCCGGTGAACATGAAAGTCTGCGGCTGATCGTTCGCGCAAAAGAAAAGGCCTCGCGCTTCAAGCTCGAGGCCTTTTTTGTGGTTAGCTGCCGGGCTTGTTGTAACGCCAGTAGCCCATCAGATTGAGTGATTCGCGAGGAATACCGCGCTCCTTGATCAGGTATCTACGCAGATTCATGACCGCAGCGGATTCGCCGGCGATCCAGCCATAGAAACCATCAGAGGCGGTTTCAGTGATTTCCCAGAGAATCTCCTGATCGATATCGACGTCAGCCAGCTCTATAGCCTGATTGACCATCGATGCGTCGACAGGTAGCACAGCCTTTCGCACCGCCTCCACCATCAGCGTCCCGGCAACCGTCGCTCCCGCCTGCTCTCGGATCAACCACTGCACCGAAAGGCCAGGCCAGTCCGGGACTGCAAGCATGTCCTGGGCACTGTCGACCTCGAAGAACACTTGAGTCTGGGGTGGCTGTGCAAGCGCTGCCAGCTCCTCGAGAATCCCCATCGCGGCGGGCAATGCCGTTGAGTCGGCGACCAGCAAAAGCTGCTGGAGGGTTTGCGGAGGCTTCCATTCAAAGCCACCCGCCTCTTCGGCCGAGAACCGGCTATCGGGCGCCAGAATCTGCATCGACTCGCCCGGCTGTGCCCGAAGAGCCCAGCGCGAAGCCGGCCCGGTTTCGCCATGCAGTACAAAGTCGATGTCGACTTCGCCCTGATCGGCACGCAAATGACGAATGGTATAGGTGCGCATCGCCGGGCGCCGATCCGCCAGCATTGAGCGGAAACGAGCGTACCAACCCTCACCCTGAGAGAGCCGGGCTGGCGAACCGTCCGCAGCCGGAAAAAACAGTTTGACGCGCTGATCAGGCGCCCAGGTTGCCATCTCGGCAACAGCCGGGCTGGCGAGCGTAATCCGCATGAGATGCGGGCTCAGCTGACGCTTGTGACGCAAAACGACGTCGAACAACTTGTAGGGGTTGGCGGAGGCCATGCGGAGCTCCTTCTGAGAATCTTCGGTGACTCCTGTAAAAACGAATCACACCGGACTCCCTTTAGTCAGCTCCGCTGAAAGGAATGCTTACTGCGCTGCGGTACGTTCGATCACCAGCGTCTCGATGTTCTGCTTTTTCGCCTTGATCAGCGCCGCATTCACGTCAGCCTGTTTCGATTCGGCTTCGGCTTGGGAATTGAATGGCCCCAGCAGGATCCGGGTTTTTCCGCTGGCATCCTTGATGACATTGGCGATAAACGCATGCTCGATCAACCACCCGCTAAGATCACTGACAGCCTGAGGCGTTTCACCGCGCACCTCCAGATCCCACTGCGGCCCGGACACGGCTGCCGGCGCTGCCACCGCTACCGATTTTGGCTTTTGCGCATCCACGCTCTTGCCTTCACCACATCCCGCCAATGCCAGTGCTGCGACTACCCAGACCAATTTGCGCACAACGCTTCCCTCTGAATTCTCGAAAGGGAGATCTTAACATTCGCGAATACTTTCAGAGCCCCGCAAAATGGGCACAAAACAACGAGATTGATGAATGCAGCACCTGTATAGTTACGCGCTGGGAATTAATGCCGCATCTGCGCGTCAGAAAGAGGCACCCAAACCGTGAGACTTCGCACTAATCTATACGTACCACCGACCTCTGCACTGTCTGAATCAGGTGCCCTACAAAGCAATCAAGGAGAAGACCATGCTGATACTCACCCGCAAAGTCGGTGAAAGCATAAACATTGGTGATGACATTACGATCACCATCCTCGGCGTAAGCGGCCAACAGGTTCGCATCGGCATCAACGCGCCAAAGAACGTTGCCGTACACCGCGAAGAGATCTACCAGCGCATTCAGGCTGGCCTGACCGCACCGGACAAGCCACAAACCCCCTGAGCCCTGCCGCAGTCAGTAGCCAGTCCGTTCACCTTCGCGTAATGACTGGCTAAAGATCCGAGCGCCGTATTGCCATCCCCCCACCTCATTGGTGACGGCGCAGGCTATTTCCCCTCCTGCTGCAACTCCCTCCCCCCCTTCTTCGCAACCGATACTAACCATCATTTCAATGGCTGGCTGTCGGACGTTTCCGAATAAAAGCAGGGAATCGCGCCCGCCTAGCCGAACGTCACCCCACGCGCCATCCCGGTGGCTGCTATCACCATCAGAACCAGCAACAGCGCTTCGGCGTGACTGATTCGTGCAAACACCTTGGCCCGCCCAGTGTCGAGGGGAGTTCCGCGCGCCTGACCGATGCGCCATTTGATCAACGTAATCATCGGTGCAAGCTCCAGAAGCAGAATCAGCACAAACAGCGTCATCTTCAAATGGAACAAAGGCTGATGCAGATAGTAATCGGCGCCCTTTTCATAACCGCCAAAAGCTCGCATGCCACCCGTGATCAGCAGCACCAGCGCAGATATCCCCCATAGATTGTCAGCGAGCAGAACCCGCCGAACTTCACCAGCCCCGGCAGCCAGTCGGCTGAAGGCCGTTCCGCGTGTCAGGACGGCCCAGAACCCCAAGGCAAATGCCAGCAGATGAACCGCAGCAAGAAACCAATGAAACAGCATCGATGAACCCCCGTCAGACTGAGATGAAAAATCGGCCAGACAGTAGTAGTCGAAAAAGTGTGGACTTGCCCGATGCCGCGCCAGAAAGGCACTCGGGTTGAGGGAGTCGGCAGGACGAAAGCCTGGGGAGAGGTAAATCGCAGGCAAAAAAAATCCCAAGCAGCTGATGGAAGCTTGGGATTTAAAAATGCATAAACCGTGGTGGTGAACGCGGGGCGGATATTACTGATATTTTCATTATGTAACAACGTATTTTTGATAACCGGTTGGTTCAATAAAATCGTAAGCCATTCAATATCCACATTATTTTTATGGTCTGCCAGGATCTGGCTCACCGTATGGCTTTGTGGAAAAACCATCGCCAGCAAGCAAACCCTTTTAGCCGCCCGTCACCCAAGCCGCACGCTCATCTCGTCCACCCCTCCAACAAGCAGATACCCTGAACTGAGGATTGGTCGATGAACAGAAAAATCGCAGCACTAGCCTTTGCTGGTCTTTTGTCGGCGAGCCCTATCGTCTCCATTGCCGGATCTGCCGTACCACCTGCCGCCATTCCCGGAGTGAACCAAGGTGGATCCGATTCCAAAGAAGACAAGGCTGACAAAAAAGGTGAAGAAGCATCCGGGTCAAACTCCGGAGCCGAGTCGCATGAAACCGACAAGGATTCAGCCAGCTCAAGCGGCTCGAAAGAAACCACCAAAGAGCCAAAGCAGTGAAGATGGCGCTGCCTGCATGGAAGACGTAGGGTATTGAAGCAATGGGGTTAGCTGGCTTTATACCCCATACTCAGGATTTGACCGCTACTGAAATACTTCGAGTTGTCCATGCAATTGATCCAATCGTCGAAGGTGATCTCGAAACCACGACACACAAGACAGTCGAGCGCAGGGAAGCATTTCCACTTACCCTCGAGCAAGCCAGCGGCGTATGCCATATGACGAGGCGTCAACCATCTATAGAAAGTTTTGCGGTGTCACGAAATGAAGCCACATCGTATTTCCTGCATGATCCTTTGCTGCGTAGGCTCATTTGCAAACGCAACGGATATACCCATCACAAAGGGAATGTCTTTTTTAAGCGCTCGAAAAGAGCTGATCAATCATGGCTGGAAACCATATATCACAAACGAGACAGAGCTAATTGGCACTGAGATCCTGCTCAAAAGAAGAGGCGTTGTAGAGGTAGAGCGATGCACACAAGGGGTGCAGTACTGCGAATTCAATTACAAAAAAAACAATAGGTGCCTGGTCATCTCGACGACCGGCGAAGAAATAAAGGACTTGGTCATAAATGGCTGGGGCTTCACATGCCCAGAAAAATACTAGCCATGCGCTAATCGTCGGCCTCGCCTACCGCGGCCGACAACCAAAATGATGAAAACGAATAAGGCGGTGGAGCACATAAAGATGTGCTCCGAGCTGACGCTCGAGGCGGCGCTTTGCAAATCGCAGTGTCTAGTCCTGAAATAGGTTTACACCTGCTTCACCCCAACGCCCGATGCGTCGCATCGGGCGTTTTGTATTTCAAAGACAGGTGCGGACGCTCGTGGTTGTAGATCGAGACCGACTCTCTCACCATCTTTTTCGCCTGCATCAAGTCCTGTGTTTGGCGGGGGCCAGGAACTGGCTGGAGCGATTACGGCAGACTCACTTCGCTCGCTCACACCTTCAGTTTAACCGCCGAGCAGGATGACAGTCCTTTGGTGTGGGCGGACCACCAAATGATTTTTAGATTGGCACGCAGACCGCTTCCACACTGTGCAACATCCCGAAACGGCGGGGTTAGGTTCTGGAAATATCAGCTTATGGTTTCGCCTTGTCCGTAATGCACTGCTTCAAGCGATCAGTATTCGTGCCGCTGTCTTCGCCTCTATCAATGTCGCCGTTCGCATCAAGGTAGATATGCGTCGTCGGCCATTTTGGGGTGATGTTGACGCAATGGTTGCGAGTCTTTTTCCCCCACCAGTAGAACTCCATAAAAAAGCCTTCGTCTGGAAATATGTGGCCGAAGTCCATTGAGGTTTCGCCGGGGTACAGGCCTCCACGACCACTTCTGTAGATCCTGTTCTCTGTATTCCAAACGACTCCAAGACTCTCTGTGGCTTCCTTTGAATAGTGAACTGTTACAGTGGGCGTTGCGACATACCAAAATGCAAACGGTGAGAGCATCAGGAAGAGGACAACAGAGATTCGCCGGTATCTAGTTGGTTTCACATTTATGCTCACGTATACCGTCTCCCCATTCCGTTGGTGCCACTGCCAAAACTTTTTCCATCACCATTTTGGCTGTGATGCCTCCATTTGGGTGCTCCTTGAAAAGCTGCACACCTATCTGAATCGATATTCGGTCAGGAGCATCATCTAAGGCGCGTAGCCCCTCAACATTCCCTGAGCGGTGTGGGCCGGGAAGTGGTTTTTCAGGCGTCTGTTGCGTCAGCACTTCTACAAACTTCTCTTTCGCCTTCCGTATGGAGTCCGAGGCAAATTGCTCAACGCCCGCACCGTCTGAAAGAGCGCTTTCAGACAGACCGCCAGCCATACCGACATATCCGTAGTGGACGTTCGACCAGATGTCGTAAAAGTAGTCGTGGGCTCCTTGCTTGTACCAAACCCCACCAAAGAGTTTGAGCAGGATAGGTTTGTGATCCCAAGGGCGATTCTGTCCAACTCGCTCCGTCCAAATGGCCATAGCAGCCGCACCATTTGCAGCCCCTATCGCTTGAGGGCTTGTAGTTCCAATCTGTGCATACCAAGGCAAGTCCATTTGTTTGCGGGTCTCTGCTGCAACGTCGTAGCTCAGCAGCTGTTTCATCTTGAGGACTGCCGGATCGTGAATGTGCAATTCATCTCGTCAGCAATGTAGCTCGCCGGTTCTTCCATCCTGTCTGGATCATTACAAATGGCGGGCTTTGTCTCTGGCTCTGTCTTTGCTTTCGGTTCCGCCGATGCTGCTTTAGAGCCTACCAAGGCGTTCGCCGCTAAGGCTTTCTCCTTGAGCTTAGGGTCAGACAATAAGGTCGCCATTTTCTCATCGTCCACTGAGCCATCTGGCCGGAAAGCTCCCAGTGCCATGAAGTTGATGATTGTTGCCCCCCCCCCCCCCGCCTCCCCCATTACAAATCCGCCACCGACATCGCCTGATCCGGTGATGATTGTTCCGCCATGGCTTGTGGGACTGCCCAAATGGGCCATAGGCCGCCCGTTCACTTGAATCGAGGGAAACCCGGTAGTGATAACAGCGCCACACCCACAGGTATCGCCAACACGTGCAGAACCCATGAAGTTGATATTCACGTCGCCACTAGCTGAGGCAATCGGGGTGGTGCCATGACCTGGCATTGGGCAGACATGCTTGTCACCCAATCGTGCAGAGGAAATCATTGATCATCCTTGAGTCGTTGTGAAAAGTCTCAGCCAGTAGCTTGGCAGCGTCGACGCTAGCGGGAAGCTCGAGCAATGGCTGCAGGACAAATCCCAAAAGCCCTACTGAATGTTCCCGCGTTCCGTGTCATTCACCTAGATGCGGAGGATACCGGCTCAAGCTAGGCATGCTGAGTGGAGGCAATGTGCTTATATCGGATATGACATCACACATTCAGTTATCAAGTATAACCGCCACAAAATCATCCGCTTTAGGCGTTCACATTGCCCAGTGTGAACGAACCCGATCTTTTGTGAACACTCTGAAGAAACGACAGACAACAAAAAAGGGCCCACCTTTCGGTGAGCCCTTCTAGACCGCCCAGCAGAGCGGATTTTGTTTGGTAGGCGCGATTGGACTCGAACCAACGACCCCCACCATGTCAAGGTGGTGCTCTAACCAACTGAGCTACGTGCCTGCTGTGAGGCGGCATTCTACGGAATTCCGGAGGGGTGTCAACACCTTTTTTTCACCTAACCCTATGAATATGCAAAATATTTAATTTCGACCCGCCGCAGGAAGATTTCCCGGTGGCTGGCGGAGGTTTTTCAACTCGGGTAGGATCGTCACACTCGTAAAATATATTAAACAGAGGCTGCAGGATGGCGAACACCCCTTACCCAGAGTCTTATTACGCGGCGTCGGCCAACGCCGTACCACCACGCCCTGCCCTGCAGGATGACGTGGAGACGGATGTCTGTGTGATCGGCGCTGGTTATACGGGACTTTCCTCGGCCCTGTTCCTGCTGGAGAACGGTTTTCGCGTGACCGTGCTGGAAGCCGCCAAGGTCGGTTTCGGCGCGTCGGGGCGCAATGGCGGGCAAATCGTCAACAGCTACAGTCGTGACATTGACGTGATCGAGCGCAGCGTTGGCCCAAAGCAGGCTCAATTGCTCGGGCAAATGGCATTCGAGGGCGGCCGGATCATTCGTGATCGCGTCAGCAAGTACAACATCCAGTGCGACCTGAAGGACGGCGGTGTATTCGCGGCAATCACAGCCAAGCAGATGGGCCACCTGGAAGCGCAGAAACGCTTGTGGGAACGCTTCGGGCACACCCAGCTTGAACTGCTCGATCAGCGCCGCATCCGCGAAGTGGTGGCCTGCGATCAATACGTCGGCGGCATGCTCGACATGAGCGGCGGCCACATCCACCCGCTCAACTTGGCGCTGGGCGAAGCCGCCGCCGTGGAGTCCCTCGGCGGCACCATTTATGAGCAGTCGCCTGCGGTGCGTATCGAACGCGGCGCCAACCCGGTCGTGCATACGCCACAGGGCAAGGTCAGGGCCAAATTCATCATCGTGGCCGGCAACGCCTATCTCGGCAATCTGGTGCCGGAACTGGCAGCCAAATCGATGCCGTGCGGCACTCAAGTCATCACCACCGAACCGCTCGGTGATGAACTGGCCAAAACCCTGTTACCGCAGGATTACTGCGTCGAAGACTGCAACTACTTGCTCGATTACTACCGTCTTACTGGCGACAGGCGCCTGATCTTCGGCGGTGGCGTGGTGTATGGCGCCCGGGATCCGGCGAACATCGAAGCGATTATCCGCCCGAAAATGCTCAAGGCGTTCCCGCAACTCAAGGACGTGAAAATCGACTACGCCTGGACCGGCAATTTCCTGCTGACCCTGTCGCGCCTGCCTCAGGTCGGGCGCCTGGGCGACAACATCTATTACTCCCAAGGCTGCAGCGGCCACGGCGTGACCTACACACACCTGGCCGGCAAGGTATTGGCCGAAGCGCTGCGAGGCCAGGCCGAGCGCTTCGATGCGTTTGCCGACCTGCCGCACTATCCGTTCCCTGGCGGGCAATTGCTGCGCACGCCGTTTGCCGCACTGGGCGCGTGGTACTACGGACTGCGCGACAAGCTCGGTTTCTGACGCGCAAAAAAAGGGGCCGCTGAAAAGCGGCCCCTTTTACATCCAGCACGGATTACAGCTGATCTCGCGCAATCCCGCTACGAATCCGCAGGATATCCGCCAGCACCGCCAAGGCAATTTCCGACGGGGTCTTGCTACCAAGGTTAAGACCGATCGGCGCATGAATCCGCGCCAGCTCGCCCTCTCCCAATCCGCCAATCCGACGCAATCGCTCGAAGCGCTTCTGCGACGTCTGCTGCGAGCCCATTACGCCGATGTAGAACGCTTCTGTGCGCACCGCTTCCATCATCGCCAGATCGTCGATACGCGGATCATGGGTCAACGCCACCACCGCCGTATCACGGTGGCAACCACCATCGGCGATGAACACCGACGGCAATTGCCGGCGAATCTCCACGCCATTGAGCACCACACCTTCCAGCACCTCTTCACGCGGGTCGCAGAGAATCACCTCGAAACCGAGACCCACTGCGAATTCCGCACACGCCTGCGCCACGCTGGAATAGCCGGCCAGCAACAAACGCTGAGCAGCACCGATGCGGATCCGTACCCGGTCGATTTCACGCTCGATCCGCGCACCTTGCTCGCCATCTGCAAACACGCTACGCGCGCCAGTGGCCAGATCGACCTCGCGAATCAACCGGCGCTGACCCAGCAACGCCGATTCAAGCTCACGCAGATGCGCCTGCACATCGCAGTCGGCGTCAAATTTCTCTACCAGCACATCGAGAATGCCGCCGCACGGCAGGCTGACCCGCGATCGCGGATCATCACCTTCGCCATAGCGCACCACGTTGATCGCATCGAGAAATGCACCTTCGGCGACACGCTCAAGAAAATCCTCCTCGACGCAGCCACCGGACAGCGACCCGATCCACTGTCCGCCGTCGTTCACCGCCAGCAGCGAACCCGGCGCGCGCGGCGCCGAGCCGTAGGTCGTCAGCACGGTGCAAAGCCAGATGCGCTGCCCCGCTGTCGACCACTCCAGCGCCCGCCGCACAACCTGCAGATCGAGATGTTGCATGATCAGTGCGCCTTGTGCTCGATGGACGGAGCGTCAGCCTTGAGCTTCTGCACATCGCCCACCGCCAATTCAGCAGACTGACCACCCCAACCCTGACGCAGGTAGTTCAGCAGATCGGTCAGTTGTTCGGCACTGAGCTTGTCGGCAAAACCGGGCATCGGCTGCATGTGTTCGAACCCGGCGAATTTCTGTTCGCCGATACCATCCTCGATCACTCGCAACAGGTTGCGTGGGTCTTCCAGACGCAGCGTGGTATTGCCGCGCATAGCCACCGCGATGTGCGGTTTGCCTTCGCCACCAGCCGCGTGACAGCCGGCGCAGACGTTCAAGTATTCCTGACGACCGCGTTGAGCGCTGGCACTGAGTTTTTCCACCGGCACTTCGGCCAGCTCTTTCGCTGCTGGCGGCTTGTCGCCGAGCAGGAATGTTGCCATCGCCGCCAGATCCGGATCATTCAGGCCCTGGGTGCTGTTGTGGAACACCGGGAACATTTCGTTGAACATCGTGCCCTGAGCGCTCATGCCGTGCTTGAGGAACGTGCTCAGGTCCTGATGGTTCCAGCCGCGCGCCGCCAGATCCGTCGCCAACAGGCTAGGTGCCAGATAGCCGTTGAGGATGCCGCCGGTCAGGCGCTTGTCCAGTTGCATCGCGCCAGGCAAGCCGCGCGGTGTATGGCATTCGCCGCAATGACCAAGCACTTCGACCATGTACTGGCCGCGCTTCCAGGCGTCGCTTTTGCCTTCGGCAGACTCAAGCTTCAAAGTCTTGCCGTACATCATGTTCCAGCCCATCAGGCCCGGGCGCACGTTGAACGGGAAGCTCAGGCTCGTCACCGGCGCAGCACGCTCGATCGGCTCGACAGTTTTCAGGTACGCATGGATCGCATCCGAATCCGCACGCGGCATCAAGTGATACGACGTGTACGGCATCGCCGGGTACAGGTTGGCGCCATCACGACGCTTGCCTTCAGTCAGCGCAGCGAAAAATTCGTCATCGTTGTACAGACCGATGCCGTGTTCTTTGCTCGGCGTGATGTTGGTGCCGTAGATCGTGCCGAACGGCGAGACGATCGGCAGGCCGCCGGCAAACGGCGCGCCGCCTGGTGCCGTGTGGCAAGCCATGCAGTCGGCCGCGCGGGCGAGGTATTCGCCGCGCTTGGCCTGATCATCCGCGTGCGCCGCCAACACAGGCGCAGCCAGCCCGACCGCCAGGGCCAGGCGGGTCAGTAATTGCTTCATGCTCAACCCTCCTTGACCAGGCCGAGATCGGTCAGCACGTTGCGGGTGGCGTTGTAGTAACGCACGTACCCGGTGCAACGGCAGACGTGATGGCCGAGGCTGTCCTCGATAACTTGTTCCAGCTTGCTTTTGACGATCGGCTGGCGCTGCAGCTTTTCCACCAGCACGGTCGCGGCGTTGACGAAGCCCGGCGCGCAGTAGCTGCACTGGAAGGCGAATTCATCGACGAAACGTTGCTGGATCGGGTTCAGCTCGGTGACCTGGCCTTGCTCGTCACGCTTGGCATGACCTTCGATGGTGCGGACTTTCTTGCCTTCGAAGTAATGCGCGCCGGTGATGCAGGTGCGCACTTCCTCACTGGTGCCGTCCGGGTTGTCGACGATCACCACGCAAGCGTGGCAGATGCCCTGGCCACAGCCCAGGCGCGAGCCGGTGAGGTTCTTGTATTCGTGCAGGTAGTCGATCATCGGCAGGTCATCAGGGATGTCCACCGGGCCGACGGTTTGACCGTTGAGGGTCAGTTGAAGCGGACGGTTAGCCATTGAGGGCCTCCTTGATGCGCGCAGCAGTGATTGGAAGATCGCGGACACGTTTGCCGATGGCGTGCGCCACGGCGTTCCCGATGGCGCCAACCACCGGGATCATCACCACTTCGGCGATGCCTTTGGACGGGTCGCTTGGCGAGAGCGGCGGCAGGATCTCCGCGGTCTGCTTCCACACCGCCACGTGGCGCGCCATCGGCAGGCGATAACGGTTGAAGTTCCAGTCACCCTCCCCCGGCCCGCCTTCGTACAGCGGCATCTCTTCCATCAAGGCGTGGCCGATACCCATGGCGATCCCGCCTTCGAGCTGGCCACGGACCAGCTCTTCGACCAGCACCCGGCCACATTCCAGCCACGAGTGATGATTGAGCACTTCAACTTCTGCCGAACCTTTGTTGACCTTCAACTCGACCAGCGTTGCGACCGGGCTGTAGTAGGTCACGGCGGCATTGTTCAGCTGAACCACCGGATAGGCGATGTTCTGCCGATCCAGCAGATGGAAACCATCGCTGGTCATCTGCGCTTTCTTGGTTTTCGGGGCGCCGTCGCCGTACTTCACCGCCAGACCGTCCAGCGGCAGACGCTCGCGTACACCGTCGATGCTGTATTCGGCTTCTGCCCAGCTCCAGCGGTTGAAACCGTGGACCGTGGCGGCGGTGACCAGACCGCGCTCGTGAGCATGTTTGGCCAGTTCTTCGAAAGTCAGTGGCTGCATACCGTTGGCAGTCAGTTTGCCGTCGACCCAATGCGCATCTTCGCGACGCACCACGTAGGGGTTGGCCTGGCCGCCGTACGGGCCCTGACGCCAGATCTCCAGCGCCGCCGGCCACAAACCGTGGTTAAACAGCACGCGCGCCGCTTCACGGGTGGCGTGGCTGAAGTAGTAGGCGGAGTTGGTCGCGGACGAGGCTGAAGCCAGTTTGCCGACCCAGCGCGGGTTGCGCAGGAAGTTATCCTGCTCGGCCTGGCTCATGATGTAAGGGTTGCCGGCGGTGACCAGCTGCATTTCCTTCCATTCGGTCTCGCCGGTCTTCACGTCGTGCGCCGGGCTGCCGAGGAAATCAGCGACCACCAGGGCTTGCGAAGTGGACATGCCGGTACCGATCTCGATACCGATGTGACGCAGGGAAATGCGCCCTTCAGCGGTGAATTCGATGCTGGCCATCGGCGCTTCGGAACCGGTGCCGAAGTCTTTCTGGCAAATGGCGAAACCCACGCCATACCAGTTGTCCGGATCCGCCGCTTCACGCTGTTTCTTGATCGCGTCGCGGTTCTTCCAGACTTCGTGCAGTGAAGCCTTGTCGAGAATCTCGTGCAGGCGCAGCGCACCGGCCGGGATCGCGCCCTGGGTGTTTTTCATCCCCGAACGCAGCGCGTTCTTGCGACGCAGATCGATCGCATCGACACCGAGGCGGTCGGCGATTTCGTCGACCATCATTTCGGTGGAAGCCATGCTCTGTAGCGTGCCGTAGCCGCGCATCGAACCCGCTTCAACCCCGCGGGAGTGGTAAGCGGTAACTTGCAGATCGTTCTGCGGCATGTAGTAGATCGACTGAGCCGCCGTTGCGCCAACCGCAGCCACCGACGGGCTGTAGTTGATCCGACCGCCACCATCGACGCTCATTTCGGCGCGGAAAATCTTGAAGCTGTGGTCGGTCTTGTCCACCGCCAACTGGTAACGAATGTCGAACGGGTGACGCTTGATGCCGCTCTGGAACTGCTCGTAGCGGTCGTTGGCCAGGCGAATCGGCACACCCGCGCCATACAACGCCGCCAAGGCCGCGTAGTAGACGAAAATGTTGTGGTCCTTGGAACCGTAGCCGACGGTGTAACCCGGGTGCATATTCAGATTGGCCAGGCCGAAGCGCGACGGCGAGATCATCTTCGCGGTCTCGGTTGCTGCTTCCAGCGGGCACTGGGTGGCGACGACGAAATGCAAGGTCTTGGTCGCAGGGTCGTACCAGCCGTTGCCGTTGTCCGGCTCCATCGCAGCAGGCTCGATCGACGGAGTCTTGTAACGCTCGTCGAACACCAGCCAGTTGTCCGGTGGGGTGTCGATCTCTTTCTTCATGCGGTCGGCGTAGAACAGGCCGCGCTCGGTCAGGTTGCCGTGCAGGTTCGGCTGGGAATTCCATACCGGGCGACGGTTTTTCAGCATCGGAAACAGGATCGAATCCTTGAGGCTGGCGAACTCGTCTTCGTCCGCCGACTTCGGGCCACCGACGCGCACGTAGCGGAAACTGCCATAGGGATCGCCTTCGTAGAACGGCACTTGCGCACCGTAACGAATCGCTTTGTCATTGAATTTGAGTTTGTTCTTGGCCTGACGGAAACGCTCGAAATCGTTCCAGATCAGGATCGCGACCGGGTGACCGATGAACATCGGCACCTTGCCCTCAGGCAGCAAGGGATCCGGAGCGTGCTCTTCCGGGAATACGATGCCGTCCTTGTCCAGGTCGGCAGCGGTGACGATGCGATCAGGCTGCAAATCGGCGCCGAGCCACGACAGGTCATAGCCATCGTAGATTCGGTCGGCCTTGATGGTTTTCAGCAACATGGCGTGGCCTTGCTGCTGGGGCCAGCCCGGCATGTCCTTGGAACGGATGTCGCGGGCAAACACCTTGCTGCCGCAGACCTTGGACAAGGCATCGTTACGCTGGCGTGCCTTGCCGTTGTTGCCGAGCCACTGCTCGGACGGCACGGTCACGCTGTTTTCCATCAAGGCAGCCAGCGCCTGACTGCTGAGCGGCGTGAGCGTAACGCTCACACCCGCCACCAGCCCGCCCTGAAGGAACGAGCGCCGGGATATTTCACGGTTGGACATGGATCATCCTCTGGGCGGTTATGGATCCGCCCTTCTGGTTATCTACTGGGAATCTCGAGTCTTGCAGAAGCCCTTTTTGGCTAAACAAAGGACGTGATGACAGTGCAAAGCTGACCGAAAGGTTAACTTTAAAGGTTTCTGCGCTCGCAGCAAACAACCAGTTACAAAAATCTGACTAAAGAATCAAAAATCAATGCGACATCGCATCGCAGCGACCCATAGACGCAGGGGAGACTGTCCGGCGGCATCGAACGAGCCACAGCTGCGTTCGTTGCAGGACAACAAAAAGAGGAGTTTTGGAAAGGTCAAATTTCAGACACAAAAAACCCCGGTCTTTCGACCAGGGTCTTTGCTATCGATTCCGAATCAACCAAAGGTTGCTTTCGGTGTTCCAAGGCGTTCAGTGGTCCTTGAAACAGATATGGCGCAGCGGACGGGACTCGAACCCGCGACCCCCGGCGTGACAGGCCGGTATTCTAACCGACTGAACTACCGCTGCGTATCGCTTTGAGCTGACGCTCAAGTAACTCGTTTGACTGAAAGCTTCGGTGCTTTTCAATCGCGAACCAGACAGTGTCTGACTCGTTAAATATGGCGCAGCGGACGGGACTCGAACCCGCGACCCCCGGCGTGACAGGCCGGTATTCTAACCGACTGAACTACCGCTGCGCGTCGGTGGAGGCACTTTCAGCCTACCTCTTGCTTTCGCAAGTTTCTCGGGGAGTGGTGGGTGATGACGGGATCGAACCGCCGACATTCTGCTTGTAAGGCAGACGCTCTCCCAGCTGAGCTAATCACCCGTTTGCATCTCCGAGGCCGCGAAATTTACGCAGGTAGCGAACCTAAGTCAATAGCAGGATTGAAGTTTTTCTCAAAAAGACAAAAACATGTCATTCCGAGTAGATCATCTTCTTGGTCATGCCGCCGTCGACCACGAATTCCTGGCCCGTCACAAACCCGGCATTCTTCGACAGCAGCCAGGCCACCATCGCCGCCACATCCTCGACCGTCCCTACCCTGCCCGCCGGATGCTGGGCATGATCGATATCGGTCAGAGGCTCGGCGCGGCGCGCAGAGGGATCCCGCGCATCGATCCAGCCCGGACTGACCGCATTGACGCGAATCTCCGGCCCGAGGCTGATCGCCAGTGCGTGAGTCAACGCCAGCAAGCCGCCCTTGCTCGCCGCATAGGCTTCGGTATCAGGTTCCGATTGCGCCGCACGGGTCGAGGCCAGATTGACGATCGCCCCGTTGTGCGCCCGCAGATACGGCGCACAATGCTTGGCCAGCAACATCGGACCACTGAGATTCACTGCCAGCACCCGATTCCAGTAGGCCAGATCCAGGCTTTCCAGCGTGATGTTGTGCGGATCGGCCACCGCCGCGTTGCACACCAACGCATCCAGACGACCGAATTGCCCCAACACTTCAGCGACGCCGAGCGCCACCTGGCTTTCATCCGCCACGTCCATGGCGATGAACCAGGCATTCTCACCCAGCACTTTCGCCACTTTGGAACCACGCACCCGATCCAGATCCGACAGCACCACCTGCCAGCCTTCGCTGATCAGCCACGCCGCGATCCCCAGCCCGATTCCGCGAGCGGCACCCGTGACCAGCGCAACGCGGCCATGGGTGCCCGTCTTCGGAGTGGACAACTCGATCACAACGCCGCCAGACCGCGCGCCAGATCGGCTTGCAGGTCAGCGACGTCTTCCAGACCGACCGCGATGCGGATCAGGCTGTCACGAATCCCCGCCGCTTCACGCTCCTGCGGCGCCAGACGGCCGTGGGACGTGGTGCTCGGGTGAGTGATGGTGGTCTTGCTGTCACCCAGGTTGGCGGTGATCGAAATCAACCGGGTCGCATCGATAAAGCGCCAAGCGCCCTCTTTGCCGCCCCTCACCTCGAAGCTGACCACCGCACCGAAGCCCTTCTGCTGACGCTGGGCCAGTTCGTGCTGCGGATGGCTCTTGAGACCGGCGTAATGCACTTTTTCGATGCCGTCCTGCTGCTCCAGCCACTCGGCCAGTTGCTGGGCGTTGGCACAGTGCGCCTTCATCCGCAGATTCAGGGTTTCCAGACCCTTGAGGAAGATCCAGGCGTTGAACGGGCTCAGGGTTGGCCCGGCGGTACGCAGGAAGCCGACGATTTCTTTCATCTGCTCGCTGCGACCGGCAACCACGCCGCCCATGCAACGACCCTGGCCATCGATGAACTTGGTGGCCGAATGCACAACGATGTCTGCGCCCAACTTCAGCGGCTGCTGCAACGCCGGCGTGCAGAAGCAGTTGTCGACCACCAGCATCGCGCCCTTGGCGTGAGCGATTTCCGACAGCGCGGTGATATCCACCAGCTCAGCCAGCGGGTTGGACGGCGACTCGACGAACAGCAGTTTGGTGTTGGACTTGATCGCCGCATCCCAGGCCGACAGATCGGCCAGCGGAACGTAATCGACTTCCACGCCGAAACGCTTGAAGTACTTCTCGAACAGGCTGATGGTCGAACCGAACACGCTACGCGACACCAGCACATGATCGCCGGCACTGCACAGGCTCATCACCACCGCCATGATCGCGGCCATGCCAGTCGCCGTGGCTACGGCTTGTTCGGCGCCTTCCAGCGCAGCAATGCGCTCTTCGAACGAGCGAACGGTCGGATTGGTATAACGCGAGTAAACGTTACCCGGCACTTCCCCGGCAAACCGCGCAGCGGCGTCGGCGGCGGTACGGAACACGTAGCTGGAAGTGAAGAACATCGGATCACCGTGCTCGCCTTCCGGCGTACGGTGCTGACCGGCACGTACGGCCAGGGTATCGAACGCTACGCCTTCAAGGTCGCTGTCCAGCCGACCGGCATCCCATTCCTGACTCATGCTGTCACTCCTTGCCCTGTTCTCGATAAATAAAAGTCTTTTGCCAGATACAAAACCGGCCCCTAAGGGCCGGTTGAAACTCAGTTGTTGTACAGATCGATGATCGCACTGACCGCCTGGGTCTTGACCTTCGAGGCATCGTTGCGTGCCTGTTCGATCTTGTTCAGGTAAGCCTCATCGACGTCGCCGGTGACGTACTTGCCGTCAAACACCGCGCAATCGAAGTTTTCGATCTTGATCTTGCCGCCGCCGACCGCTTCGATCAAGTCAGGCAGGTCCTGATAGATCAGCCAGTCAGCGCCGATCAGGTCAGCGACATCCTGAGTCGAACGATTGTGCGCGATCAGCTCGTGAGCGCTCGGCATGTCGATGCCGTACACGTTCGGGAAGCGCACAGCCGGAGCGGCCGAGCAGAAGTAGACGTTTTTCGCGCCGGCTTCGCGGGCCATCTGGATGATCTGCTTACAGGTGGTGCCGCGAACGATCGAGTCATCCACCAGCATCACGTTCTTGCCGCGGAATTCCAGCTCGATGGCATTGAGCTTCTGGCGTACCGATTTCTTGCGCGCAGCCTGGCCAGGCATGATGAAGGTACGGCCGATGTAACGGTTCTTGACGAAGCCTTCGCGGAATTTCACGCCCAGATGGTTCGCCAGCTCGAGTGCGGCAGTACGACTGGTGTCCGGAATCGGGATAACCACGTCGATGTCGTGCTCAGGACGTTCGCGCAGAATCTTCTCGGCCAGCTTCTCACCCATGCGCAGACGGGCCTTGTAGACCGACACGCCGTCGATGATCGAATCCGGACGCGCCAGGTAGACGTGTTCGAAGATGCACGGCGTCAGGGACGGGTTGGTCGCGCACTGACGGGTGTGCAGCTTGCCGTCTTCAGTGATGTAGACCGCTTCGCCCGGTGCCAGGTCGCGAATCAGGGTGAAGCCGAGCACGTCGAGCGAAACGCTTTCGGAAGCGATCATGTACTCGACGCCTTCGTCGGTGTGACGCTGGCCGAACACGATCGGGCGGATGCCGTGAGGATCACGGAAGCCGACGATGCCGTAACCGGTCACCATCGCCACGACCGCGTAACCACCGACACAACGGTTGTGCACGTCGGTCACCGCAGCAAACACGTCTTCTTCAGTCGGCTGCAACTTGCCGCGCTGGGCCAGTTCGTGGGCGAACACGTTGAGCAGCACTTCCGAGTCGGAGCTGGTGTTGACGTGACGCAGATCGGATTCGTAGATCTCTTTGGCCAACTGCTCAACGTTGGTCAGGTTACCGTTGTGCGCCAGGGTGATGCCGTACGGCGAGTTGACGTAGAACGGCTGGGCCTCGGCCGACGTCGAGCTGCCGGCAGTCGGGTAACGGACGTGACCGATACCCATGTGGCCGACCAGGCGCTGCATGTGACGCTGCTGAAACACGTCACGCACCAGGCCATTGTCCTTGCGCAAGAACAACCGGCCATCATGGCTGGTCACGATACCGGCAGCGTCCTGGCCGCGGTGCTGGAGCACGGTTAGCGCGTCATACAGCGCCTGATTGACGTTCGACTTACCGACGATACCGACGATGCCACACATGCGACGCAACCCCTACTTAATGGATCTGAACTGAACAACACTCACTGAGGCGTTTTGGCCGACGGCAAGAGTTGCTCCTTGAACGGAATATCAGCGGGTACGCTGATTCCGCTGGCAAGCCACTGACTGCTCCACCCGAGAATCAGGTTCTTGGACCAGTCTGCGACCAATAGAAACTTTGGCACGAGCTGTGATTCTTTCCACCACCCGTCCTGCTGTACCGGCCCCAGGCTCAACAGCCCGACCGCCACGACCACCAGCAACACGCCACGCGCAGCGCCGAAGGCCATGCCGAGGAATCGATCGGTCCCGGACAACCCGGTGACGCGAACCAACTCGCCGATAAGATAATTGATCATTGCGCCCACGATCAGTGTGGCGACAAACATGATGGCACAGCCCGTGATCACACGAGCCGATGGCGTTTGAATGTATCCGGCGAGGTACTCGGACAATGAGCCACCGAACATCCAGGCAACAGCTCCTGCGATGATCCAGGTCACCAGCGACAATGCTTCTTTGACGAAGCCGCGGCTCAAACTGATCAATGCGGAGATGGCGATGATCGCAACGATCGCCCAGTCAACCCAGGTAAATGGCACAGTGCAGCCTACAGACGGATAAGGCGGCGCATTTTAGCAGAGCGCAGGGCTGTCGGTAAGCTGCGAATGTCAGTGCATTTCAATCGAGGTGATAGTTTTCAGCCACGCTCGGGCTGGAAGCGCACCACAAACCCCTTGAGGTTCTGCTGGCGACTCAACAAATCGCGCAAACGATCGGCTTCGGCGCGCTCGATCAGCGGACCGACGAACACCCGGTTCTTGCCATCGGCGGAACGGATGTAAGCGTTGTAGCCCTGACTGCGCAGGGTCTTCTGCAGGCTTTCGGCGCTGGCGCGGCTCGACAGACTGGCCAGTTGCACCGACCAGCTCACTGACAAGCCATTGGCGTCGACGCGACTCTGGGTAGTATCCGGTTTGGCAGAAAGCGCAGCGATCGGCTGGGCCGGGGCTGCGGCAGGCTTGGCCACGGGAGCCGGTGCCGGCGCGACCGCAACCGGTTTGGCTACGGGCGCAGGAACCGGAGCTGCAGGCGCAGGCGCAATCGGTGCCGCTGGCGCCGCCTGCTCGGCAACTTCGTCATCGCTCGGTACAGGCTCTTGCGGCAGAACCTGCGGCTCAGGCACTGCCACTGTCTCCATCTGGATCTGCGCCACGGCGGGTGTCTGCGGTGCAGCCGGCGCCTCGACGGTCACCTGACGTTGTTCGTCCTGACGGGAAAACAGCATCGGCAGGAAAATCACCGCCAGCGCCACCAGCACCAGGGCACCGACCATGCGTTGCTTGTACGCCTTATCCAGCAAAGCCATTTGCTGCTTCCTCCGTGGAGCGCCGAGACAGCCATTCAAGGGCCTCGGCGACACAATAAAATGATCCGAACAGCAAGATCTCGTCGTCGCTGGTGGCCACTGCGCACTGCCCTTCCAGAGCGGCCGCCACGCTGTCATAAGACGTGACCGAGGCGCCAAGGTTCTGCAATGCCTGATTCAATTCAGCCACCGGACGCGCACGCGGCGAATCCAGCGGCGCCACCGCCCAATGCTGGACGCTGGCATTCAATTCACCGACCACACCGTCCAGATCCTTGTCCGCCAACAGGCCGAACACGGCCAGGCGCTTGCCGACCGGTGGACGAGCAGCCAGACGCCGGGCCAGGTACTCCGCCGCATGCGGGTTATGACCGACATCCAGCAACAGGTTCAGGCGCTTGCCATTCCACTCGAATGAACGGCGATCAAGACGACCGACCACACGAGTCGCCTGCAAGGCCGCAACAATCTGTTGAGCATCCCAAGGCAACCCGAGCAGCAGATAAGCCTGCAAGGCCAGCGCGGCATTTTCCATCGGCAGGTCAAGCAGCGGCAAATCACGCAGCTCTACGACCTGACCGTCAGCATCAGTGCCACGCCACTGCCAGAATTGATCAGTGATGCCGAGATCGAAATCGCGCCCACGCAGGAAGAACGGGCAAGCAAGCTCGCGCGCCTTGTCCAGCAAAGGTTGTGGAGGATTCAGATCGCCGCACAGTGCAGGTTTGCCCTGACGGAAAATCCCGGCCTTCTCGAAGGCCACGGATTCGCGGGTATTGCCCAGGTAATCGGCATGATCAACACCGATGCTGGTGACCAGCGCGATGTCGGCATCGACCACGTTGACCGTGTCCAGACGCCCGCCCAGACCGACTTCCAGCACCACCGCATCGAGCCCGGCCCGTTGAAACAGCCAGAACGCCGCCAGGGTGCCCATTTCGAAGTAAGTCAGGGAAGTCTCGCCCCGCCCGGCCTCGACCGCCGCGAAGGCTTCGCACAACTGTGCATCAGTGGCTTCGACGCCATTGAGCTGCACCCGCTCGTTGTAACGCAGCAGGTGCGGGGAATTGTAGACACCAACGCTCAGGCCCTGCGCCCGCAGCAACGAAGCCACGAAAGCGCAGGTCGAACCCTTGCCGTTGGTGCCAGTGACCGTAATCACCCGAGGCGCCGGCTGGCCCAGCCCCATGCGGGACGCTACCTGTTGCGAACGCTCCAGCCCCATGTCGATGGCCGAGGGATGCAACTGCTCAAGGTAGGCGAGCCACTCGCCAAGGGTGCGCTCGGTCATACGTTGGCAGGCACCGGCGGAACGACGATCGGCTCGATCGGCGCAGCAACGAAGGTCGGGGTCGGCTTGCCGGTCAGTTGCGCCAGCAGATTACCCAGACGTGGACGCAGTTCACGACGGTCGATGATCAGGTCGATTGCACCGTGCTCCAGCAGGAACTCGCTGCGCTGGAAACCTTCCGGCAGTTTTTCGCGAACGGTCTGCTCGATCACGCGCGGACCGGCGAAGCCGATCAGGGCTTTCGGCTCACCGACGATCACGTCGCCCAGCATTGCCAGACTGGCGGAAACGCCGCCGTAGACCGGATCGGTCAGCACGGAGATGAACGGAATGCCTTCTTCACGCAGACGCGCCAGTACGGCCGACGTCTTGGCCATCTGCATCAGCGAGATCAGGGCTTCCTGCATTCGCGCGCCACCGGAGGCGGAGAAGCAGATCATCGGGCAACGGTTTTCCAGGGCGTAGTTGGCGGCGCGCACGAAGCGCTCACCGACGATGGCGCCCATGGAACCGCCCATGAAGCTGAATTCGAACGCCGAAACCACCACCGGCATGCCCAGCAGGGTGCCGCTCATGGAAATCAGTGCGTCTTTCTCACCGGTCTGCTTCTGGGCAGCGGTCAGACGATCCTTGTACTTCTTGCCGTCGCGGAACTTCAGACGGTCAACCGGCTCCAGGTCAGCGCCCAGTTCGGCACGGCCTTCGGCATCCAGGAAAATGTCGATGCGCGCACGTGCGCCGATGCGCATGTGGTGGTTGCATTTAGGGCAAACGTCCAGGGTCTTTTCCAGCTCCGGACGATACAGCACAGCCTCGCAGGACGGGCATTTGTGCCACAGACCTTCAGGCACCGAGCTCTTCTTGACCTCCGAACGCATGATCGAAGGGATCAGCTTGTCTACCAACCAGTTGCTCATGCTTTTTTTCTCCAGTACCGGCGGCCCGAACGCTCTGGTTCGCGGCCCCGCGTATGCCCTTCAGCTAAATTCATGTGTGGCGATGATCGTCTGGGCTGCCGGGTCAGCGGAACTGACCTGCGTACAACCCGAAAAGACCCTCAGCCTCTTTTCTACAGAGCTGTGGACGGCGGCAGTCTGCCAGCCGTCACATCAACGTACGGCGTTGATGAACGCCCGAATCTTTGCGTGATCCTTGATGCCCTTGCTCGCCTCTACCCCACCGCTGACATCCACCGCGTATGGCCGCACCCGGGCAACGGCATCGGCGACGTTCTCCGGTGTCAGCCCGCCGGCCAGAATCAACGGTTTGCTCAAACCCTGCGGAATCAATGACCAGTCGAACGCCTCGCCGGTTCCACCGGGCACGCCCTCAACATACGTATCGAGCAGCACGCCACTGGCGCTCGGGTAGGCATCGCAGGCGGCGGCGATGTCATTGCCCGCCTTGACCCGCAGGGCCTTGATATAAGGCCGGTGCCAGCCTTCGCAGTCGGCGACGGATTCATCACCGTGAAATTGCAGCAGATCCAGCGGCACGGCATCGAGGATTTCCCCGAGCTCGCAGCGACTGGCATTGACGAACAGCCCGACCGTGGTCACGAACGGCGGCAATGCAGCGATGATCGCGCGCGCCTGCTGAACGGTTACCGCCCGTGGACTCTTAGCGTAGAACACAAACCCGATGGCATCGGCCCCGGCCTCGACGGCCGCCAACGCATCTTCTATGCGGGTAATCCCGCAAATCTTGCTGCGAACGGCCGACATGTCGATAAAAACCTCAAGGCAAATCCGGGAAAGTCCCGGATGGTAACAAATGCATTCGAGGGCGTCAGCCGTCAAGTTCCGAGAAACCCGTAAGGAAATGTGGCCCGATGAAACGCTCGGGCAACGGGAACTCGTCGTGGTACTCGACCTGCACCAGATACAGCCCGAACGGATGCGCCGTGACCCCACCGGAGCGCCGCTCGCGACTCTCCAGCACTTCCTTCATCCACTCCGGCGAGCGCTCGCCGGCACCGATCGTCATCAACACCCCGGCGATGTTGCGCACCATGTGGTGCAGGAAAGCGTTGGCGCGGATGTCCAGCACGATCATTTTGCCGTGACGGGTCACGCGCAAGTGATGCATCTTCTTGATCGGCGATTTCGCCTGGCACTGGCCGGCACGGAACGCGCTGAAATCATGGGTACCGATCAGGTACTGCGCAGCCTCGGCCATGCGCTCCACGTCCAGCGGACGGTGATTCCAGGTGATTTCTTCATTGAGATGCGCCGGGCGGATCTGATCGTTGTAGATCACGTAGCGGTAACGCCGGGCAATGGCCTTGAATCGCGCATGAAAGTGCGCCGGCATGACCTTCGCCCAGCTGACACTGATGTCATGGGGCAAATTGATGTTGGCGCCCATGACCCAGGCTTTCAGCGAACGATCGACCTGGGTGTCGAAATGCACGACTTGCCCGCAGGCATGCACGCCGGCGTCCGTGCGCCCGGCGCATTGCAGCGAGATCGGCGAATTGGCGACCTTCGACAAGGCTTTTTCCAGGGTTTCCTGCACGGTGAGCACGCCTGTGGACTGGCGCTGCCAGCCGCTGTAGCGCGAACCCTTGTATTCAACGCCCAGTGCGACGCGGAAAAAGCCTTCGGGGGCCATTTCGGCGGCCGGGTTATCTATGTTTGCCAAGTCGGGACAGCCTGCTGATCTACAAAGGCGGGCATTATAAGGCGGCGAACCGGGGATACCAGACCCAAACAAAAACGGCAGCCTCGAAGGGCTGCCGTTTTATTTACCGCTGAACGCTGACTCAGGCCAGATGCGAAAGCATTTCCTTCGCTTCGTTCTTCTGCTTGTCGTCACCTTCGCTGAGCACTTCCTTGAGGATGTCGCGCGCGCCGTCGTTGTCGCCCATGTCGATGTAGGCCTGCGCCAGATCGAGTTTGGTGGCAGCTTCGTCGGTGCCAGCGAGGAAGTCAAAGTCATCCTCACCCAGATCGCCACCCAACGCAGCATCGGCCTCAGTGAAGCTTGGCTCGTTGATGCTGCCCGACAGACGATCCAGTTCAGCGTTGACGTCATCCAGCTCGGCCGCGAATGCATCCGGCTCGGCCGGCGCGGCATCCATTTCGTCAGCCAGAGACAGGTCGAAATCGGCTGGCAGTTCCAGATCATCCAGTGGAGGCTCGACCACAACCGGCGGCTCGACCGGCGCAAGATCCTTCACGCCTTCGTCCAGATCCAGCAGGAAGTCGTCGTCAGCCAGTTCAACCGGCACAGGCGCAGGATCGGCACCCAGATCCAGATCCAGGTCGAAATCAGACAGATCGTCGAGGTTTTCCTTGATCTCGGTCTGCTGCTGCAGAACCGACTCGAAGCTCAGATCGTCATCCGCCGGGAACTCGTCCAGCTCGACCGGCGCTTCAGGCTCGACAGCAGCCGCCGGTGCAACAGGCTCCACCGGTGTGATGTTGTCGAGATCATCCAGGCTCAGGTCGAAAGCGCTGTCCAGATCGTCTTCCGCGGCAGCAGGCGCTTCAGGCACTTCAGGCACTTCAGGCTCGTCGAGCAGCAGGTCCTTGACGTATTCCGCGTCCAGCTCGGCGGCAATGGCAGCAGCGGCCAGACCACTCGCCACGACGACCGCCATGGCCGGGAAGCGGCTTTTCAGCTCTTCGACCTTGGCAAAGTTATCGCCGTTGGCGACCAGTTGACGCTCCTGACCGACGAAGGCATCACGATCACCCTGGCGACCGTAGACTTCCATCAGTTTCAGACGCAGGTCACTGCGCTGCGGCTCCAGGCTCACGCCCTCCTCCAGCAACGCGGCGGCCTGATTCAGACGACCGCCGTCGATGTGCGACTGCGCCTTGTCCAGCACGTCGTCGGAACGCTCGGCCGCCGGGGCCACCAGCGGCGCGGCGATCGGCTCGGCCATCACGACCGGAGCCACCACCGCAGCGGCAACAGGCGCCGCTGCTGGTGCAGGCGTGAGTTTGACGCTCGCTGCCGGCACTTCCAGGCCTTCGAAGCTGCTTTCCGGCAGATCGAGTTCAGGCGCGAACGATTGCTCCTCAAGCGCCCGAGCCATGCGCAGGTGCTTTTCAGCTTCCTGCTGAGCCTTGCGGCGGCGAGCCAGCAGCAACAACAGAAGCAACAGCACCACCGCACCACCGCCCACCAGACCCAGCAGGATCGGGTTGGTCAGCAGTTCGTTGAAGGTTTTCTCGTCATCGGCGGCAGGCTTCGGCTCGACTACCGGCTCAACCGGTGCTGGCGCAACGGCTTCCGGCGCAGGCGTGACAGGTGCAGCTTCTGCCGGGGTGGCGGGTGGCGTGGCGGCCAGTTCGGCGGTGATCGCCGGAACCGGGGCAACCGCAGGTGCGGCGGCTGCGGGAGCCGGCGCAGTGGCGGAACCTTCGGCCTGCAACTTCGCCAGTTGATTGTTCTTCAGTTCGATCAGGCGTTGCAGCTTGTCCAGCTGACTTTGCAGATCGGTCATGCGGCTTTTCAGTTCCGCATTGTCACGACGGGTCGTGTCGAGGCTTTCCTGGGTCACCGCCAGTTTGTTGCTCAAGGCCTTGGCGTCGCCGGCCGGGCCCTTGCCGCGACCCTTGGCACCTTCAGCCGAGACCAGGCTCAGGTTGTCCTTGGCATTCTTGGCAGGACCGGTGTTGGCGCGGCCACGGTTGGTCGCATCAAGCTGCTGCTGACCGGTGCCTGGCTTGGCCACATAACGACGACCCTGACGCCAGGCCTCGTTCTGCGCGGCCACTTCGGCAATGGCTTTGGATTGCGGCAGCGCGGTGCTTTGCACCTCATCCGGCAGACGCAGCACCTGACCGGTTTTCAAACGGTTGATGTTGCCGCCGATGAACGCATCCGGGTTCAGGGCCTGAATCGCCAGCATGGTCTGCTGGACCGAACCGCCAGTACGCGCCTTCGCTGCGATTTCCCACAGGGTGTCGCGTGGCGTGGTGGTATGGGTCGAATGTGTTGCACCCGTGGTCGGCGCGGTGATGGTTTGCGTCGGCGCCGGTTGAGCGGCGGCATCGGCGGTCTGCGGCGAGAACTTCGACGGATCCAGCAGCACGCTGTAATCGCGCAGCAGTCGACCGTTAGGCCACATCACCTGCACGAGGAATTTCACCATCGGTTCCGACAGCGGTTTGCTCGAGGTAATACGCAGCACGCTTTTGCCGCTGGCGTTGAGCACCGGGGTGAAAGTCAGATCATTGAGGAAGGCCTGGCGATCGACACCGGCCTTGGCGAAATCTTCCGGCGAGGCCAGGCTCGGTACCACTTCGGCAGCGGTCAGATCCTTGACATCGAGCAGCTCGATTTCCGCCACCAGCGGCTGGTTCAGGGTCGACTTCAGGGTCAGCTCCCCGAGCCCGAGGGCATGCGCCATACCGGAGGACAGCGCCGAGGCGGCCGCTATTGCTAACACCAGTTTGCGAACTTGAACCATAGCCTCTTCCTTTGTTTGAACGTTCCTCGGCCAGCGAGAAGATGTTGATTGTCGCTGCCGTAAGGCATTGCGCGCGACGACGACAGCATGCCGCGCGCGATCATTTCTTTGATGCCCCGGAATGTCCCGGAGGGTGTTACGTCATCAAGTGATCTGGCCAAGCATAGCGCCCGGCTAGAATCAGTCGACAAATTGTTGCCAAGTATCTTTTACAGCAGGCCTTTTATCAACAACTCGGCCACTTGCACCGCGTTGAGGGCCGCACCTTTGCGTACGTTATCTGACGTCAGCCACAGATTTAGTTCCGACGGCTCGTCGACACCGCTACGCACCCGTCCGACATAGACCACGTCCTGGCCCACCGCGTCACCGACGGCGGTCGGATAATCGCCGGCTTCAACCAGTTCGATGCCGTCAGCGGCTTCAAGGGCGGCATTGACCTTTTCCAGATCGACCGCGCTCGCTGACTGCAAGGTCACGCTAAAGCTATCGCCAAAAAACACCGGGGCTTGAACGCAAGTTGCGGAAATCTTTAATAAAGGCTTGGCCAGCACCTGACGCAGTTCGCGCACCAGACGTTTTTCCAGCAGCGTGTGGCCTTGAGCGTCAGGCGTACCGACCTGAGCCAGCAGGTTGAAAGCCATTTGCCGGTCGAAGAATGTCGGCTCCAGCGGACGCATGTTCAGCAACTCGGCGGTCTGGCGAGCCAGCTCGGTCACCGCTTCGCGGCCTTGGGCGGAAACCGCCAGATTGGCGGTGACATGCACATATTGCAGCTCGATCAAATCGAGCAGCGGCGCCAGCACCACGGCGAGCGTGGTGGCCGACGGGCTTGGGCTGCTAACCTGGAACGGCATTTTCAAACCGGCCAGCAACTCGGCATTGGCTTCCGGCACCACTTGCGGCGCCTGATCCGCCGGCAACGCGCCGGACAGATCGACCAGCGAGCAACCCGCCGCGTGAGCGCGAGCGGCGTAACTCAGGGTGATGGCCGGGCCGGCGGCGAAGAACGCCAGCTTGACCTTGCTGAAATCGAACTCGTCGACTTCGCGCACTCTTACGTTCTTGTTGCGAAACAGCACCGAGCTGCCGGCGGATTCACTGCTGGCCAACAGGTGCAAGGTGCCGACCGGAAAGTCGCGCTCTTCGAGAATCTGCACAAGGGTTTCGCCGACAGTACCGGTGGCGCCGATCACGGCAATATCAAGGGTCTGGGTCATGGTGCTGCCTCTGGCGAAACGGGGGGAGCGGCACTTTACCGGGTGAGTCGCACACAGGCAATTCGCGCCCGCCGCGAAGAGCGGACGCGGAGCGTCCATGGCTGCATTCCCACGCGGAGCGTGGGAACGATCAACAGGTACAAAAAAACCCGCGCCTCTTTCAAGGCACGGGTTCTTTCATTGCGTCACGCGATCAACGCTCCAGCAGGATCCGCAGCATGCGACGCAGCGGCTCGGCCGCGCCCCACAGCAGTTGGTCGCCGACGGTGAAAGCACCGACGAACTGCGAACCCATGTTCAGCTTGCGCAGACGACCGACCGGCACGTTCAGGGTACCGGTGACTTTCGTCGGGCTCAGCTCCTGCATGCTGATTTCGCGCTGGTTAGGCACCAGTTTGACCCAAGGGTTGTGCTGGCTGATCAGCCCTTCGATGTCGGCGATCGGCACGTCTTTGTTCAGCTTGATGGTCAGCGCCTGGCTGTGGCAACGCATGGCGCCGATGCGCACGCAGATGCCGTCGACCGGGATCGGGCTCTTGAAGCGACCGAGGATCTTGTTGGTCTCGGCCTGGGCCTTCCACTCTTCGCGGCTCTGGCCGTTCGGCAGTTCCTTGTCGATCCACGGGATCAGGCTGCCGGCCAGCGGTACGCCGAAGTTTTCGGTCGGGTACGCGTCGCTGCGCATGGCTTCGGCCACACGGCGGTCGATGTCGAGGATCGCGCTGGCCGGATCAGCCAGTTGATCGGCGACAGCGGCGTGGGTCGCGCCCATCTGCTTGATCAGTTCACGCATGTTCTGCGCGCCGGCACCGGACGCCGCCTGATAGGTCATGGCGCTCATCCACTCGACCAGACCGGCCTCGAACAGACCGCCCAGGCCCATCAGCATCAGGCTGACGGTGCAGTTGCCGCCGATGTAGTTCTTGGTGCCCGCGTCGAGCTGCTGGTCGATGACCTTGCGGTTGACCGGGTCGAGGATGATGACGGCGTCGTCGTTCATCCGCAGGCTCGAGGCCGCGTCGATCCAGTAACCCTGCCAGCCGGCTTCGCGCAGCTTCGGGAACACTTCGCTGGTGTAGTCGCCGCCCTGGCAGGTCAGGATCACGTCGAGGGTCTTCAGCTCATCAATGCTGTAAGCGTCCTTGAGCGGAGCAATGTCCTTGCCCACGGACGGGCCTTGGCCACCGACGTTGGAAGTGGTGAAAAACACCGGCTCGATAAGATCGAAATCCTGCTCTTCCAGCATCCGCTGCATGAGCACGGAACCGACCATGCCGCGCCAACCGATCAGACCTACACGTTTCATCGCAACTACACCTTCTTGAAAAGTGGGCCGCTGCTTTGTCTTGAATTTCGCAGCGGGCCCGAGAGATTACAGATTCCGCAGCGCGGCGACTACTGCGTCACCCATTTCCTGCGTACCGACTTTAGTGCAACCGGTCGAAAAGATGTCGCCGGTACGCAGCCCTTGATCCAGCACCACGCTGACCGCTTTCTCGATGGCATCGGCCGCTTCGTGCAGATTGAAGCTGTAACGCAGCATCATCGACACCGACAGGATGGTCGCCAGCGGGTTGGCAATGCCTTTGCCCGCGATGTCCGGCGCCGAACCGTGGCAAGGCTCGTACATGCCCTTGTTGTTGGCGTCCAGCGAAGCCGACGGCAGCATGCCGATGGAGCCGGTGAGCATCGACGCTTCGTCGGACAGGATGTCGCCGAACATGTTGTCGGTGACGATCACGTCGAACTGCTTCGGTGCACGCACCAGTTGCATGGCGGCGTTGTCGACGTACATGTGGCTCAGTTCGACTTCAGGGTAATCCTTGGCGACCTGCTCGACCACTTCACGCCACAGTTGGCTGGACGCCAGCACGTTAGCCTTGTCCACCGAGCACAGCTTTTTGCCACGAACCATGGCCATGTCGAAACCGACACGGGCGATGCGGCGGATTTCGCTTTCGCTGTACGGCAGTGTGTCGTAGGACTGACGCTCGCCGTTTTCCAGGGTACGGGTGCCACGCGGCGCGCCGAAGTAGATACCGCCGGTCAGCTCACGGACGATCAGGATGTCCAGGCCGGCAACGATTTCCGGTTTCAGGCTCGAAGCGTCAGCCAGTTGCGGGTACAGGATCGCCGGGCGCAGGTTGCCGAACAGGCCCAGTTGCGCACGGATTTTCAGCAGGCCGCGCTCAGGGCGGATGTCACGCTCGATGGTGTCCCATTTCGGACCGCCCACGGCGCCCAGCAGCACGGCGTCGGCAGCGCGAGCGCGGTCGAGGGTTTCGTCGGCCAGCGGTACGCCGTGCTTGTCGATGGCCGCGCCACCGATCACGTCATGGCTCAGCTCGAAGCCCAGGCTGTACTTGTCGTTGGCCAGCTCCAGCACCTTGACCGCTTCGGCCATGATTTCCGGACCAATACCGTCGCCTGGGAGAATCAGAATCTGCTTGCTCATGCTTTCCTCGTGTCTTCAGTCGGTGCGCCATCGACAGGCGCGCCCGGAAAAATACTTATCGTTCCAAGATTACTTTTCAGCCCAGAGCACCAGTACATCTGTACTGAACGAACCATCGGCCTCAATCTCAAAATATTCGCGCACTTCGTTGCCCATCGACTGCTGCAACTGGCGGATCGCGGCGCGCATCACTTCAGGTGTGCGCATGCGCTCGACCCAGCTGTTGTACTCCAGACGCAGGCGCTGACGCGTGGTGCTGCGGGTGTGCAGACCGGCCTCGCTGACCTGGCGCAGCCACTCACCGGCAGAATAATCGCGTACATGGCTGGTGTCGCGCAGCACTTCGACGCTCTGCAGGTAGGTGTCGAACAGCGGACTGCCCGGCGACAGCACGTCGATGAACGCCGCCACGCCACCCGGCTTCAGCACCCGACGCACTTCGCGCAACGCAACGCCGAGGTCACTCCAGTGGTGCGCCGAGTAACGGCTGAACACGAAATCGAACTCGCCATCGGCGAACGGCAGGCGCTCGGCAGCACCGTTGACCGTGGACACGTTGCTCAAACCGCGATCAACGGCAGCCGCAGCCACCACGTCGAGCATCTGCTGCGACAGGTCGTAGGCCACCACTTCTTTCACCAGCGAAGCGACGTGAAAACTCACGTGCCCGGCGCCGCAACCCAGGTCCAGCACCCGAGCCTCACCCTGCCCCGCCAGCTCAGCCTGTAGCAGCGCAAATTCAGTGCCTTGAGCGTGAACGGCGCTGCTCAGGTAGGCGGCGGCCTGTTCACCGAATTGCTTTTGTACAACCTGACTGTGCTGGGCGGTGCTGGTCATGGGTACTTCCTTTTATTGGGGTTTCAACCTTTCTAATTCACGCGTCGCGGAACAACCACGGCTGGCTCGTACGATGCTTGCTTTCAAACGCCGCGATCGCATCGCCGTCCTGCAAGGTCAGGCCGATGTCGTCCAGACCGTTGAGCAGGCAGTGCTTGCGGAACGCGTCGATCTCGAAGCGGTACACCTTGCCGTTCGGGCTGGTCACGGTCTGTTCGTGCAGATCGATCTGCAACTGATAGCCCGGCGCGGCCTCGACCTGTTTGAACAGTTCGTCGACTTCGGCATCGCTCAAGATGATCGGCAGCAAGCCGTTCTTGAAGCTGTTGTTGAAGAAGATGTCGGCGTAGCTCGGCGCGATGATGCTGCGGAAACCGTATTCTTCCAGCGCCCATGGCGCGTGTTCACGGCTGGAGCCGCAACCGAAGTTTTCGCGGGCCAGCAACACGCTGGCGCCTTGATAACGCTCGGCGTTGAGCACGAATTCCTTGTTCAGCGGACGCTTGGAGTTGTCCTGATACGGTTGACCGACATCCAGGTAACGCCACTCGTCGAACAGGTTCGGGCCGAAGCCGGTGCGCTTGATCGACTTCAGAAACTGCTTCGGGATGATCTGGTCGGTGTCGACGTTGGCACGATCCAGAGGTGCGACAAGGCCAGTGTGCTGGGTAAAAGCTTTCATGCTGCGCTCCTCAGATCAATTCACGAACGTCGATGAAACGACCGTTCACCGCCGCCGCAGCGGCCATGGCCGGGCTGACGAGGTGGGTACGGCCACCGGCGCCCTGACGGCCTTCGAAGTTACGGTTGGACGTCGAGGCGCAATGCTCGCCGGACTCCAAACGGTCCGGGTTCATCGCCAGGCACATCGAGCAACCCGGTTCACGCCATTCGAAACCGGCTTCGAGGAAGATCTTGTCCAGACCTTCGGCCTCAGCCTGCGCCTTCACCAGACCCGAACCCGGCACCACGATGGCCTGCTTGATGGTCGAAGCAACCTTGCGGCCCTTGGCGATCACCGCAGCAGCGCGTAAATCTTCGATGCGCGAGTTGGTGCAGGAACCGATGAATACGCGGTCGAGCTGAATGTCGGTGATCGCCTGATTGGCGGTCAAACCCATGTATTTCAAGGCGCGGACGATCGAGTCGCGCTTGACCAGATCCATCTCTTTAGCCGGGTCCGGCACGTTCTGATCAACGGCCAACACCATTTCCGGCGATGTGCCCCAGCTGACTTGCGGCTTGATCTGCGCAGCGTCGAGTTCGACCACGGTGTCGAAATGCGCGTCGGCGTCGGACACCAGGTCTTTCCAGGATTCGACGGCCAGATCCCACTCGGCGCCTTTCGGTGCGAACGGACGGCCCTTGACGTAATCCACAGTCTTTTGGTCCGCCGCCACCAGACCTACGCGGGCACCGGCTTCAATGGACATGTTGCAAATGGTCATGCGGCCTTCGACGGACAAGTCACGGATGGCGCTGCCGGCAAATTCGATGGCGTGGCCGTTACCGCCGGCGGTGCCGATCTTGCCGATGACGGCGAGGACGATGTCTTTGGCGGTCACGCCGAACGGCAATTGGCCTTCGACGCGCACCAGCATGTTCTTCATTTTCTTGGCGACCAGGCACTGAGTGGCGAGCACGTGCTCAACCTCGGAAGTGCCGATACCGTGGGCCAATGCGCCGAACGCGCCGTGGGTCGAGGTGTGCGAGTCGCCGCAGACCACGGTCATGCCCGGCAAGGTCGCGCCCTGCTCCGGGCTGATCACGTGGACGATGCCCTGACGGACGTCGTTCATCTTGAATTCGACGATGCCGTATTCATCGCAGTTGTCGTCGAGGGTCTGAACCTGCAAACGCGAGACCTGGTCGGCAATGGCCGCGATGCCGCCCTTGCGCTCCGGGGTGGTCGGTACGTTGTGGTCCGGGGTCGCGATATTGGCATCGATGCGCCATGGCTTGCGCCCGGCCAGACGCAGGCCTTCGAAGGCTTGCGGCGAAGTCACTTCATGGATGATGTGACGATCGATGTAGATCAGCGCCGAACCATCGTCGCGCTGCTTGACCAAATGCGAATCCCAGAGCTTGTCGTAGAGCGTTTTGCCGGCCATCAGACGTTTCCTCATCAGCTTGTTTCTATGCCCTGGGCTTATCAATAACCCTTTGGCTTGTGAGGCCGATCCTATGGGGTTAGATTGAATAACTCAAATTCATATTTTTTATGCTTTGGATAACCAACTGGAATACGAACATGGATCTGGCCAACCTCAATGCTTTTATCGCCATCGCCGAGTCCGGAAGCTTCTCCGGCGCCGGTGAACGCCTGCACCTGACGCAACCGGCGATCAGCAAACGCATCGCCGGACTGGAGCAGCAACTGAATGTGCGGCTGTTCGACCGACTGGGCCGCGAAGTGGGTCTGACCGAGGCCGGCCGGGCCCTCCTGCCACGGGCCTATCAGATTCTCAACGTGCTCGATGACACGCGCCGCGCCCTGACCAACCTGACCGGCGAAGTGACCGGTCGTCTGACCCTGGCCACCAGTCACCACATCGGCCTGCACCGTTTGCCCCCCTTATTAAGGGAGTACACCCGCCGTTACCCACAGGTGGCGCTGGATATTCAGTTCCTCGATTCGGAAGTGGCCTACGAGGAAATTCTCCATGGCCGCGCAGAACTGGCAGTCATCACCCTGGCGCCGGAGCCACACACACTGGTCAAGGCCACGCCGGTCTGGGATGACCCGCTGGATTTCGTGGTCGCCCCGGAACATACATTGATCAGCAACGGCGCTGTCACATTGGCGGACATTGCCGGCCATCCTGCGGTTTTCCCCGGCGGCAACACCTTTACCCACCATATTGTCCAACGTCTGTTCGAGGCACAGGGCCTGACGCCGAACATCGCCATGAGCACTAACTACCTGGAAACCATCAAGATGATGGTGTCGATTGGCCTGGCGTGGAGCGTTTTGCCGCGCACCATGCTCGATGAACAGGTGGCGCGCATACCTTTGCCGGGCATACAGCTCAGTCGCCAGCTAGGCTATATCCTGCACACCGAACGGACGCTGTCGAATGCTGCACGGGCGTTTATGGCCCTGCTGGACGCTCAAATCGATCTGCCAGGGAATCACGGCTGACTTGTGCTACTCCTATAGAGCTGCCGTCCCTGTGCCTAATGCCCAAATCAGCTCAAGGCCCCTTAACAATGCCGAAATCTGTTGACCGTATTCCGCCGATGCCGCGTATTCAGGCCATTGATCCACGGCGTTCCGAGCAGAGCTGGGAGAGCGCGCCGCAATTGCTCGCGGCGCTCAATGGCGCCCGACTCGGCGCCTGGTATTGGGACATCGAACGCGGGCAGATCAGTTGGTCGCGGGGCACTCAGGCCTTGTTCGGCTTCGATCCACGGCAGCCGTTGCCCGAAGATCTGGAATACCTCGACCTGCTGCCGCCGGAAGACCGGGCGAAAACCGTTCGCGCCTTCCACGCGGTAATAGCCGGCGCGCCGCTGGAACAGGCGATGCACCACCGCATCCGCTGGCCCGATGGCAGCCTGCACTGGCTGGAGATCAATGGCAGCCTGCTGCCGGACAAGCATGGCCGGCCCCGAATGATCGGGGTGATCCGTGAAATCACCCACCAGCGGCAACGGGAACAGGCCCTCAGCAGTTCGGAGAAACGTTTCGCCACACTGTTTCATCTGTGCCCGAACATGGTGCTGCTGACCCGACAGGAAGACGGCCTGATCAGCGAGGCCAACCAGTATTTCGAAAGTCTGTTCGGCTGGCCGGTGCAAAGTGCGATCGGGCGCACCACCCTGGAATTGGGCCTGTGGGTGCATCCCGAGCAACGGGCGGAGCTGGTCAAGAAGACCAAGGCCAAGGGCGAACTGATCAGCATGGAAGTGCAGTTCCGCGCCAGCAATGGTCAAGTCCATGACGGCATTCTCAGTGCGCAAAAGGTCGAGCTCGAAGGCCAGCCTTATCTATTGAGCACGTTTCTCGACACCACCGAACGCAAAGCCGCCGAGCACGCGCTCAAGGACAGCCAGGAACGCCTCGACCTGGCGCTGGATTCGGCGCAGCTCGGCACCTGGGACTGGCACATTCCCAGCGGCATGCTCTACGGCTCGGCGCGCGCCGCGCAATTGCACGGGCTGGAGCCGATTCCGTTTCACGAATCTTTTGACGAGTTCTTCGAAGGCGTGCCCGGCGAGGAACGCGACAGCATGCGCGACGCCTACCGCAGCCTGCGCGAAGGTCCGGCGGGCAATTATCAGCTGACGTATCGCGTGCAACTGCCGGACGGCAGCTCGCGTTACCTGGAAAGCCGCGCCCGCCTCTATCGCGATGAAAACGGCGCGCCGCTGCGCATGGCGGGCACCCTGCTGGACATCACCGATCAAGTCGAACGCGAACAACGGCTGGTGGCTTCAGAAGAGAAGTTCGCCACGCTGTTCCAGGTCAGCCCCGACCCGATTTGCGTGACCCGCCAGGAAACCGGGGAATTCATCGAGATCAACTCCAGCTTCACCCAGACTTTCGGCTGGAGCGCCACTGACGTCATCGGCCATACCGCCGAAGAAGTCGGCCTGTGGGACGCCTCGGCGAAAAGCCTGCAACGCATCGAACGGGTGATCCGCGAACAGGGCCTGAGCAATGTCGCGATCATCGTCCAGCACAAGGATGGCCAGTCGCTGACCTGTGTGATTTCCAGCCGCCAGATCAGCGTCGGCAATCAGCCGTGCATCGTCACCACGCTGCGCGACATCACCCAGCAACAGCGCTCGGAAGCGGCCCTCAAGGCCAGTGAAGAGAAGTTCGCCAAGGCGTTTCACTCCAGCCCCGACGCCATCACCATTACCGAACGCGACACCGGGCGTTATCTGGAAGTCAACGACGGCTTCTGTCGCCTGACCGGTTATCGCGCCGACGAAGTGGTGGGCAAAACCGTGTATCAGGTCGGCATCTGGGCCGAGGAAAAACAGCGCTCGGGACTGCTTGCAGAGCTTCAGATCAAGGGCCGCGTGCACCATCAGGAAATGCTCGGGCGCAACAAGCGCGGGGAGTTGCTGACGGTGGAAGTGTCGGTCGAACCGATCACGCTCAACGAAACCGCGTGCCTGCTGATGACCGCCCGGGACGTCAGCCTGCTGAAGAACGCTGAAGCGCAGATCCGTCATCTGGCCTATCACGACCCGCTGACCAACCTGCCCAACCGCGCGCTGCTGATGGATCGTCTGAGCCAGCAGATCGCCCTGCTCAAACGCCACAACCTGCGCGGCGCGCTGCTGTTTCTCGACCTGGATCACTTCAAGCACATCAACGACTCGCTCGGCCATCCGGTCGGCGATACGGTGCTAAAAATCATCACCGCGCGCCTTGAGGCCAGCGTGCGCATGGAAGACACCGTGGCGAGGCTCGGTGGTGACGAATTCGTGGTGTTGCTCAGCGGTCTGGAAGGCACCCGCAACGAAGTCAGCGGCCAGGTGCGTGAACTGGCCGACACCATTCGCGAATTGCTGTCCGAGCCGATGTTCCTCGACGGCCAGCGCCTGCAAGTGACGCCGAGCATTGGCGTCGCACTGATTCCCGATCACGGCTCGACCCCGACCGACCTGCTCAAGCGCGCGGACATTGCGCTGTACCGGGCCAAGGATTCCGGGCGCAACACCACGCAGATGTACCACAACACCATGCAGAAAGCGGCCAGCGAACGGCTGCGCATGGAGACCGACTTGCGCCTGGCGCTGTCCCGTGGCGAATTCAACGTGCATTTCCAGCCGCAAGTGGACGCCCGGGACAATCGCATCATCGGCGCCGAAGCGCTGGTGCGCTGGAATCACCCGGAGCTCGGTGCGCAATCACCCACCGAGTTCATCAAGGTCCTGGAGGACAGCGGGCTGATCCTTGAGGTCGGCACCTGGATCCTCGATGAAGCCTGCGATGCCTTCAAACAACTGATCGCCGAAGGCCTGATCGATCCTCTGGCATTCAGCCTGTGCGTGAACATCAGCCCCCGGCAGTTCCGCCAGAACGACTTCGTCGAACGCATCGAACACAGCATGACCAGCCACGGCCTGCCCTGCTCGCTGCTGAAACTGGAAATCACCGAAGGCATCGTCATCCAGAACCTGGAAGACACCATCAGCAAGATGCGCCGCCTGAAAAAACTCGGCGTGAGCTTCGCCATGGACGACTTCGGCACTGGCTATTCATCACTGACCTACCTGAAACGCCTGCCGGTGGACACGCTGAAGATCGATCAATCCTTCATCCGCGACGCCACCAGTGACCCCAACGACGCCGAGATCATTCGCGCCATCGTCGCCATGGCCCGCAGCCTGGAACTGGAAGTGATCGCCGAAGGCGTGGAAACCCCGGAGCAGCTGGAATTCCTGCAAGGGCTGGGTTGCCATTTGTATCAGGGGTATCTGCACAGCCGGCCGGTGGCGCTGGAGGTATTGAAAGGCTTGCTGGATTGACCGGGACGCGTGCGGTTGCTGACCGAAGGCACCGACGCCAGGCCAGTAATTGCCAGGGTTGGCGGCAACCTGTAGGGTCGCGTTTTTTCGCGCCGTTTCGAGATCGATCATGCAGGATGCAACCCTCCCCCGCCCGGCCCTGCTGGGCATTGACCTAGGTACCACCAACAGTTTGATCGCCGTCTGGCAGGACGGTCAGGCCCGGTTGATCCCCAACGCCCTTGGCGAGGTACTCACGCCTTCCGTCGTCAGCCTCGATGAAGACGACAGCATTCTGGTCGGCAAAGCCGCCCGCGCACGCCTGACCACCCACCCGGAACGCACAGCGGCGGCGTTCAAGCGATTCATGGGCAGTGAAAAACGTCTGGAACTGGGTGGGCGCTCATTCAGCCCGGAAGAACTCTCGGCGCTGGTGATCGGTTCGCTCAAACAGGATGCCGAGGCCTTTCTCGGTCATCCGGTGTCTGAAGCGGTGATTTCCGTGCCGGCGTATTTCAGTGACGAGCAACGCAAACGCACGCTATTCGCCGCCGAACTGGCGGGCCTGAAAGTCTCCCGCCTGATCAACGAACCGACCGCCGCGGCCATGGCGTACGGGCTGCACGAACAGAAATTCGAACGCACGCTGATCTTCGATCTGGGTGGCGGGACCTTCGATGTCACGGTGCTGGAATATGCGTTGCCGCTGATCGAGGTGCATGCGTCTACCGGGGACAACTTTCTGGGTGGCGAAGACTTTACCGAGGCCTTGCTGCAGGCGTGCCTCAAGGCATGGCAGCTCACCCCGGCGCACATTGAAGCCCAGAACCTGGCCAGCCTTTGCGACGCCCTTGAACAGCTCAAGTGCAAGCTCGCCGAAGGCACTCAAAGCCTGAACTGGCGCAATGGCGATACCTCATATGAATGGACGCTGGACGAAGCGACAGCGCTGAAAGCCTGGGAACCGCTGCTGACTCGCTTGCGCGCCCCCATCGAACAGGCCTTGCGCGACGCCCGGCTCAAACCCCGCGACCTCGACAGCCTGGTGCTGGTGGGCGGCGCCACACGGATGCTGGCTGTGCAGCAAATGGTGGCCACGCTCTTCGGACGCCTGCCTTACCGACACCTCGATCCGGACACGATCGTCGCACTGGGTGCGGCGACGCAAGCGGCGTGCAAGGCGCGCGATGGTGCGGTTGAGGAACTGATCCTGACCGACGTCTGCCCCTACACCCTGGGAATTTCGACCAGCCGCGGAGAAGGCATCAGCGGTGCTTTTTCACCGATCATCGAGCGCAATACCGTTATTCCGACTTCCCGCGTGCAAAAATTCCATACCACGCATGCGAATCAGTCACTGATCCGTATCGAGGTGTATCAGGGCGAGCGCCCGTGGGTGCGCGACAACATTTTCATCGACTCCTTCGACGTGGAGCTGACCCCGAGCGAGCATATCCAGGGCCTGGACGTACGCTTCAGCTACGACATCAACGGCCTGCTGGAGGTCGATGTGACCTTGCACGACAGCGGCAAACGCCACAGCCACAGCATCGACCGCAGCCCGACCGGGCTTGACGAAGAATCCAGGCAAACCAGCCACGACCGACTGATCGCCCTGAAAATCCATCCTCGCGATGCGCTGCCCAACCGAACCCTGCTGGCACGCCTGGAACGGGCCTGGATGCAGAGCCTGGGCGATGAGCGCGAGCAGATCGCCGAATGGCTGGACGCTTTCACCACCGTGCTCGGCGCCCAGCAATCGGCGGACATCACTCGCCATCGCACCCAGTTGAACAAGGCGCTCGACGAGTTGCGCCTTTAGGTTTCCAGCTGCCGCAAAGCGGCCTGCAAACCACCGGGCAACGCATCCCTTCCTGCACTGTCCGGTGGCACACCGTAGCGATTGAGCAACTGGTCGCCAGGCAGGAAGAACAGCGTCAGCGGCAAAAAGGGCAGGATCAAGGACACCAGGCCGAACGCCAGCAACGTCGCAACTCCGCGGCCCAGGTCATGCAACCGTCGGAGAACGACGCCGAGCAAACACGCGAAGCCTAGCCCCATCACAACAGTCCCGGACGTCGGTGTGCCGCTCATCAGCGCGGCGACCGGGGTGATCAACACGACGGCCAATACCTGCCAGAAGAATGCCCCGCGCCCCAAGCGCGAGCCCCAACGCCAGAACGCCGCGGCAGGCACTGGCTGAGTATCGCCCTTGGCCAGCAACAGCACTTCACAGCGGGACAACAACGCACTGAACGCAAACCGCAGGCCGAGCCCGTTACCAGGGTCATCCTTGGCTTGCTGCAGACGTTGCAGGCGTTTTTGCCGAGGTACGCCGTTACGACCGAAAAGCACCAGTTCCTTGAGGGTATCGAGGGCCAGGTAAAAATCTTCGCTGTTGATCCCCTCATCTTCGAGTTCCTGCTGCGGAGGTCGCGGCGGCTCGCCCTTGATCAAGCCATGACGAAAACCATCGAACCATTCGGCAGGATTGACCACCTCGGTGATGCGGTCTATCAGGAAGCGGCGCTGCTTCGCATCGAACAAGGTGTCGTGATAAAGCACAGCACTCAGCAGCATACGCCCTAGCAGATCATCGTCGAACGCGGACATTTCGCTGCGCATGCACTCGAGCAAGCGGTCATTGCCCAGCAACCGAACGCTGTCGAGCGCCTCCTGAACACCAAGCAATTGCCGGGCAAGCATGGCATGCACCGGGTCCGCGCCTTGTAGCCAGCCGAGTATGGTCCCCAGGTCACCCTGTTCACGCATCAACCGGGTCAACAGCGGCTGCAACCGGCTGAGCGGATGGGCCGGGTTGAAGGTCAGGCGCTCGAGACACTGCACATCAACCATTTGCATCCAGCGTTCCGGCTGATCGAGCAATGCCCGCAGGAACAGTGTTTGGGCGTACCACGCCCAGACCGCCTCGCCCTCCCCGATCGACGGCAACACCGCGCCACGCTGAGCCAGTTCGAGCAGCAGCTTGAGATCGGACACATCGCTGTCAGCTTTCGGGTCATCGAGCTTGAACGCCTCGGCGATACGTTCCAGGGCAACGTGACTGTAGGGGCGCAATCGGCGCAACCACACCCGGCAAACATCGTGTGGCGTGCTTTTCATCAACGCTTCGGGCAACTGCGCCGAGGCTGCGTCGTCGGCAACGAAGGCTTGCATGGCCAGCGCAATCGGCGCCCGGCTCAGCCAGCGAACGTGTTGCTCAGCCTGGTACTTGAAGCCACCCAGCACCAGCGCTTCGAGTGCGTCAAACGGCAGCGGCTCATCCAGTAACTGTTGCAACAATTGTGTATCCCCACGATGCAGCGCCCAGGCATGTCGATAGAGACGCTGCAACCGTGAATCGTCATGCTCGCCAAGCAGTTGCGCCAGCAGGGGCAACTCGTCGCCGGTCAGCCGCCAATCGACAAAGGCTTGCGCCAGGCCTCGCAGTTCGAGCTGGCCGATGCCCAGCCAACGCATCATCGTTTCCGGGCGCTGTGCGGGGCTGCCAAAAACCTGAGTGGCGTGGGCCAGATCGACGGGCCAGTCACTGAACGACTCCAGGCGATCGAACGCCTGTATCAGCAGTGGCAAAAAGTCCGGCAGGCGCTTGGCGCACAATGCAAGCAACTGGCTCTCGGCCTTGGGATGGCGGTGCTCCTGCCACAAGCGAATCCAGTACGGCAGCGCCTGATCGTCCAGACCCAACAGACTGCTCTGGCACGCCAGCAAATACAGCCAATCGACATCATCCGGCGACGCGCGGTGCTGCTCGATGCACCGCTGCAAAAAGCTTTCGCCGCCGATGCCGGCCTGCGTGAACAGCACCGTCAGGCGCTTGAGGTAAACCGCGTCGTCGGGTAATGGCAGGCATGTGTGCTGGCGAGCGAAGTCTTCGAACTCTTGGAGTGGCCGCTCGGCGAAAACGAAATCCAGACTTCGCGCGTACCACAGGGTTTCCATTTGCGCCGCCTCCGACCACTCCCCCATCAGCGACGTATCAAACGGGTCGGAGGTGTTGATCCGGTCGAGGAACGCTTCAACGTGTCGGGCCTGATCGAAGCCCAGATCCAGCAACTGATGCTCCCACCCCATGCGCCGGGCCAGAACGCTTGCACAGCGGTAGGACAGCGGACCGGCGTTGGCCGTGCGCCAGAACAATTCCCAGCGCAGCTCATCAAGCTCCCCGAGTGGCAGTTGATCGAGGGCTTTGACAAAGTCCTGCCAGGCGCCGCTGTTGAAGCGCCGCGTCGGATCGCTCAGCAGCGAATCAAATTCGACAAACGTCTTGCGCGACACTGGCTCTTCAGGCGCATCCGGCGCCTCTTCATTGTCACGCGCCTCGCGGATTGCATGTTCGTAGGCCTGGCGAAGCGCTTGAAAACCGTCGGGATCGGTCTCCGGGTGATGCTCCGGCAATCGTGCGCGGTAGGCATTGCGGATCAGGGTTTCATCCGTGGTGGGTTCAATGCCCAGACGTATCCAGCAACTCATGACCAGTCCAACTCCTCAAGTGACTCCGGCCGTTGCGGCACGTCCAGTTCCATCTGCCATGGCAGGTCTGCAAGAAACACCGGAATGTTCTTATTGAGTCCGTGAACAATCAGCAGATTGTTCGAAAATATCCCCTGCCGATCCAGCTCGAAGGCCAGCTCGTCATCGCTTTTACTCATGAGACTCCAGAACGCACGACCCACCAGGAAGCCATTGAAATAGGCCAGCCAATTGCTGTAATGGAATTGCGCCCTGGCTGCCAGCCGACTGTGCAACCAGATGCTCTCGGCCACATCGATCCACTGGTTGCGCACGCCGCAACGCAGGAGAAATCCCATGCGCCCGTAATCCCAGGACAGAATCCCGCCGGGCCCGCAATTGCCGAAGGTGCGACTGGCGAACTGGTGCAGGATGCGCTCTCGAGGTTCAAGTTTTTCGAGCAACGCCTGCCATTCACTCGGCAGACAATGCTCCCAGGCGCGAAAGGCGTCTTCGAGATGAGTGGCATGGCCGTTGTCGGTCATTCTTTCGAGCATTTCGAACAACTGCTCGCGGTCATCAATGCCCCAGCTTTCGCGCAGATTGATGTATTTGTCTTTGCAGAACGCGGGAGCGTCGTACCACGTGCCAGGATTGAGCGCCGCCATCGGCGCAGAGAGGGCCCACAGCCAACGCTGCTGAATCTCGTCCATGAAAAATGCTCCAGGCCGACCGGAAAGGAATGGGGCCGGCAAAACTGCGGGCGATTGTAGAGAAACCGCTACGACGGGGCAAAGCAGCCCTTCCCTTTTCTTTCGCCCACAAAAAAGGCCCCGACGTATCGGGGCCTTCATTCAGCGGCTTATCGCCCGTTCAGACGACTTGTTTCTGCAAGTGAATCAGTGTTGCAGCGCCGGCTTCTGCGTCCCGTTGATCGGGATGCGTTTGGCTTTCGCCTCTTCAGGGATCACACGCAGCAGATCGATGCTCAGCAGGCCGTTGCTCAGGCCGGCGGCCTTGATCTCGATGTGATCGGCCAGGCGGAAGGACAGCTTGAATGCACGCTGGGCAATGCCCTGGTGCAGGAAAGTGACGCCTTCGTTCGCGTCACGCTTGCCGCCACTGATGGTCAGCACGCCTTTCTCGACTTGCAGTTCCAGGTCTTCTTCCTGGAAACCGGCCGCCGCTACGACGATGCGGTATTGATCGTCACCGTGTTTTTCGACGTTGTAAGGCGGATAGCTGCTGCCTGGCTCGTTGCGCAGGGCGGTTTCGAACAGGTCGTTGAAACGGTCGAAGCCTACCGAGGAACGGAACAGTGGTGCGAGGGAAAATGCAGTACTCATGGTTCAAATCTCCTGAAAACAATCAGCAAGGTTTTTTGTCTCCGCGACCCGAATTCGGCATCGCGTAACCCTTAGATAGGGACCTGCGTTTTGTTTTCAAGAGATTGTTCGGAGATTTTTTCAGGCGGCTTCGGCGACCGGCAAGCCCAGCAAACGCGAGACGTGATCCGGCTCGGTTTCTCGGCGCAACACGGTGAACAGCTCGGTAGCCTCAGGATAATTGCGGGTCAGCATCGCCAGCCATTGCTTCAAGCGGCCCGGGGATTGGCGTGCTGTCATCTGCGCCTTGGCTTGCAGCCAGAAGTCCTGGATCAGCGGCAGCAGCTCGGCCCAGGTCATCTCGACGACTTCCTCGCCGGCACGGGCGGCAGCGATCTGACGGGCCAGATCCGGACGCGACACCAGGCCGCGACCGAGCATGATGTCCTCGACGCCGCTGATTTCCCGGCAGCGGCGCCAGTCTTCGACGCTCCAGATGTCACCGTTGGCGAACACCGGCACCTTGACCACGTCCTGCACGCGCGGAATCCACTCCCAATGAGCCGGTGGCTTGTAGCCGTCCATCTTGGTCCGGGCGTGAACCACAATGTGCTCGGCGCCGCCCTCGGCAAGCGCGGTGGCACACACCAACGAGCCGTCCGGGCTATCGAAACCGAGGCGCATCTTGGCGGTGACCGGAATATGTGCCGGTACGGCACGCCGCACGTGTTCGACGATCTGGTTGAGCAGCTCCGGCTCCTTGAGCAGCACCGCACCGCCACGAGACTTGTTGACGGTCTTGGCCGGGCAGCCGAAGTTCAGATCGATCACTTCAGAGCCCAGTTCGCAGGCCAGCGCAGCGTTTTCCGCCAGGCATACCGGATCGGAACCCAGCAACTGCACGCGCAACGGTACGCCGGAAGCTGTGCGGGCACCGTTGAGCAATTCAGGGCCGAACTTGTGGAAATAGGCCGGAGTCAGCAACTGGTCGTTGACCCGGATGAACTCGGTCACGCACCAGTCGATACCGCCGACACGGGTCAGGACATCGCGCAGGATGTCATCGACCAACCCTTCCATCGGCGCCAAAGCAATTTGCATGGGAAACACACACTCAAGGAAAAACGTGCGGCAGTTTACTGGGTTTCGCGGGTTAAACCCATGTCCGCTGTCTGGATGGCTGGGCCGTAGCCTTCGATGAACTCGGCGGGCATGCGCTTGGGCCTGCCGGTGGACAGCTCGATGCAGACGAAGGTGGTCTGGGCGCGCAGCAGCGTGGTGTTGTCGCTGGGGCGAATCAGCTGGAATTGACGGGTCATTTTCAGGCGCTGATCCCAATCGACGATCCAGGTCGCCAATTGCAGTTCATCACCTTCGTAGGCGGCCGCCAGGTAGTCGATTTCGTGCCGCACCACCGCCATCGCCCGATCCAGACGACGGTACTCGACCAGATCCAGACCCAGCCGCTGCGAGTGGCGCCAGGCGCAACGTTCGAGCCAGGAGACGTACACCGCGTTGTTCGCGTGCCCCAGCCCGTCGATGTCCTCGGCGCCCACTTGCAGATCAATGGTAAACGGCGTTGCCCGATCCCAGCCCATGCCCTACTCCCGGTCAAATGATTCAACCGAGGCAGTGTAACGGATGACTACGCCGATTGCCGCGCCTGAAGGCTGCGACCGGCCAGCAGTGATAACACGCCATCAATCACCCGAGGGTCAGCCAGCACGCGCTGGTGACCGCCGGCTTCCAGGCGCAGCAGTCGGCTGTCGAACCAGGATTCGTGGATCAGTTGGGATTCCTTGACCGAGACGAAGGTGTCGTCTTCGGCGTGCACGATCAGGCCCGGCATATCCAGCTGATAGTGGGCGACATCGAGGGTTGCGGCACGCATGCCGACGTCTTGCTCAACCTGGCGAATGAAGGCAGAACGAGCTCTTGGCGGCATCCCGACGTAATGGGCAAACCCGCGCAACACGCCCAGAATGCGAGCCGGAGCAGCAATGCTGACCAGGGTTTCAGTGCGCAACCCCAATTGCACCGCGAGCATGGCGCTGGCGCCGCCCATGGAGTGGCCGATGACGGCCTGCAGCGGAGGCAATTCAGCGGCGGCTTCGAGCATGGCCCGGGCAAACAGTACGACGTTGGCTTCGCGCCCCGGCGAACGACCGTGGGCCGGACCGTCGAGAGCGACAACGGTGTAACCGGATTCGACCAGCGCCGTGATCAGCGCGGCAAACTGGGTCGGACGCCCTTCCCAACCGTGCATCAGCAGAACCGTCGGACCTTGCCCCCAGCGCAGCGCGGAGAGGCCGAAACGCAAAGTGATCCGCTCGGATTTCGCCAGCAGCGGCAATTCCCAATCCCGTGGCGCATTGGCGCGTGGGGTCATGAATGCCAGCCGCATTTTGCTTGCCACCAGTTTCGGTGCAAACCAGCCCAAGGTGCCATTAACGCCGCGAACCCACTTCAACGTGCTCATCGCTCTCTCCTCAGGCTCGTTGCCTTCAGGTCAACGCACCGCCGACTTGGCAGCGCGCAGCAATCGATCGGATAAATCACCAGGCCCCAACGCCCTTGAGAGCGCCAGACCACCTACCATCAAGGCCACGTCGGCCAACGTTTTATCGATGTCTTCAGGGCTTGAAGCCAACTGCGCGATCATCAACTCCAGGTGCTCGTTCAGCGCGGTGCGGAACTCTTCCGGCAGCCGTCCCAGCTCACCGATGGATGCCGGGATCGGGCAGGCCGAATCGCTGGAATCACGGTGTTTGCGCGACAGGTAGAACGCAGCCACCAGGGCGCGACGTTCTTCGCCGGTCAATTCAGAGTCCATATCGGCGATCAGGTCTCGGCGACGCCCCAGCAACTGCTTGAACGCCTCAAGCATCATGGCGTCCTTGCTTTCGAAGTGCGCATAGAAGCCACCGACAGTCAGGCCGGCGGCGCCCATCACTTCACCCACGCTCGGCTCGGCCGGGCCACGCTGAATCAGCGCGGCGCTGGCAGCCTTGAGGATGCGTTCGCGGGTTTGAGCTTTTTTGTCGTTCATCGTTGCCTCCGAATATTACGATTAGAATATTATTCTCATAATAATATTCTGCAAGTCGAAAATATGACCGCTGGTCTGAAGCACAGTTTAAGGAAAAAGGAGACTTGGCCAAACGCCAGACAAACAAAAGGGCCATTCAATAATTGAATGACCCTTATAAATCCCGCAGAGCGGGTAATCGTGGCGTCCCCTAGGGGACTCGAACCCCTGTTACCGCCGTGAAAGGGCGGTGTCCTAGGCCACTAGACGAAGGGGACACAAACCTTCTATACAACTGATCAGTGCTGAGATCTGATCGATTCAAGGTCGGTGTGGCCAGACCTTGAACTGTAAATTGGTGGAGCTAGACGGGATCGAACCGTCGACCTCTTGCATGCCATGCAAGCGCTCTCCCAGCTGAGCTATAGCCCCGGATTTTTCGCCTCGCGGCGGAGCGACATCTTGCAACATCGCTTCTGTAAAACTGGCGTCCCCTAGGGGACTCGAACCCCTGTTACCGCCGTGAAAGGGCGGTGTCCTAGGCCACTAGACGAAGGGGACGCAAACCCTTCTATACAACTGATCAACGCTGAGTGTTGATCGCTTCGAAGCCGGTGTGGCCAGGCTTCGAAGTGTAAATTGGTGGAGCTAGACGGGATCGAACCGTCGACCTCTTGCATGCCATGCAAGCGCTCTCCCAGCTGAGCTATAGCCCCTCATCGTTGATGTCATCGCTGAGGACGGGGCGAATCTTAAGGGCGTATCGAAAGGCTGTCAAACTTATTTTTGAAAAATTTCAAAATTTTTTGTCGGCATAACAATCACTTACCACCCTCCCCCCGTAAATTCGGGGGAAAACGCCGAAGGACGGGATCAAAAGATCCTGACCTCCGGCGCGTCCTGCAGAGTCAAACGCAATCAGGCGATAGCGCCCAACAGCTTTTCCCACTCTTTGTTTTCTTTCTTCGACACGCCGCCCAGCAGGTCAATCGCCTGGCGCAGACGGAAACGGGTCAGGTCCGGCCCGAGGATTTCCATCGCATCAAGCACCGATACCGAGCTCGCCTGACCGGTGATCGCGGCAAACATCAACGGCATCGCATCACGCAGTTTCAGTTCGAGGGATTCGACTACTGCCTGAATCGTCGCCGTGATGCTGTCCTTCTCCCACTGACGCAGGCTTTCGAGCTTCCACAGGATCAACTGCATCAGTTGACGAACCTGATCGCCCGAGAGCTTTTTCGATTCGAACAGCTTGGCATCCGGGTTCACGCCACCGGCAAAGAAGAAACCGCCCAGCGGTGCAACCTGGCTGAACGTCTCGACGCGGCCCTGAACCAGCGGTGCGATCTTCATCATGTATTCGGAGTTGAACGCCCACTTCTGCACACGAGCAGCGAACTCTTCCACCGGCAGATCACGCAGCCACTGGCCGTTGAGCCACGACAGCTTCTCGATGTCGAAAATCGGCCCGCCCAGCGAGACGCGCTTGAGGTCGAAGTTGTCGACCATTTCCTGCAGCGAGAATTTCTCGCGCTCGTCCGGCATCGACCAGCCCATGCGGCCCAGGTAGTTGAGCATGGCTTCCGGCATGAAACCCATGCGCTCGTAGAACGTCACCGAGGTCGGGTTCTTGCGCTTGGACAGCTTGCTCTTGTCCGGGTTACGCAGCAGCGGCATGTAGCACAGCTCCGGTTGTTCCCAGCCGAAGTATTCGTAGAGCAGGATCAGTTTCGGCGCCGACGGCAGCCATTCTTCACCGCGCAGCACGTGGGTGATGCCCATCAGGTGATCGTCGACCACGTTGGCCAGGAAGTACGTCGGCAGACCGTCGGTCTTCATCAGTACCTGCATGTCCATGCGATCCCACGGGATCTCGACGTCGCCACGCAGCATGTCCGGAACAACGCACACGCCTTCGCTCGGCACTTTCATACGGATCACGTGCGGCTCGCCCGCAGCCAGGCGACGCGCGACTTCTTCCTTGGACAGCAACAGCGCACGGCCGTCGTAACGCGGGGTTTCGCCGCGCGCCATTTGTTCGGCGCGCATCTGGTCCAGCTCTTCGGCGGTGCAGAAGCACGGGAAGGCGTGGCCCAGGTCGACCAGTTGCTGGCAGTACTTCTGATAGATGTCGCCGCGTTCGCTCTGACGATAAGGACCGTGCGGGCCGCCGACGTCCGGGCCTTCGCTCCAGTCGATACCGAGCCAGCGCAGAGCGTCGAAGATCTGCTGTTCGGACTCGCGGGTCGAGCGCAACTGATCGGTGTCTTCGATGCGCAGGATGAACTCACCGCCGTGCTGCTTGGCAAAGCAGTAGTTGAACAATGCGATGTAAGCGGTACCTACGTGGGGATCCCCGGTAGGCGATGGCGCGATGCGAGTGCGGACGGTGGTCATGGCATGTCTCGAAAAGAATGAAAAGCAAAGAACGATCAAGCGGCGAATGGTAACAGGCGACACCCGCCCCGCTCCAGCGGACAGGGCATTTAAGCCAACTTTGCGTCTGTAACGCCCGTTGGCCGTGGTGAATGGCTGAATATCAGCAGACGGCATTTACCGTTCATCGGCTGTATGCCAGATTCGCCTGCTGATAACTTTCCTTACAATTCCTCGACTACAGTTTGCCCATGCCTGCCCAACTCAAGCGTCGCCTGTTCATTTTCCTGCTGCTCGTCCTGCTGATTGCCGGGGGCTTTTTTGCTCATTGGTTTTTCAAGGGACGCTTTTATGAAAGCACCGACAACGCCTATGTCCAGGGTGAAATCACCCGCGTGTCGAGCCAGTTGAGCGCACGCATCGACGAAGTCCTGGTGCAGGACAACCAGCATGTGGAAAAAGGCCAGTTGCTGGTGCGTCTCGAAGGCGATGATTTCCGTCTCGCGGTCGATCGCGCCAACGCCGCCCTCGCCACCCGCGAGGCCGAGCGCCTGCAAGCCCAGAGCAAACTGACCCAGCAAGCCAGCCTGATCGCCGCCAGCGACGCGCAGGTAGCAACCACACAAGCCACCCTCGGCCGCTCGCAGGTCGATTTGTCACGGGCAGAAACCCTGCGCAAACCCGGCTACGTCTCCGAGGAGCGGGTCACCACCCTCTCCGCCGACGCCCATATCGCCCGCTCGCAAGTGGCCAAGGCCCAGGCCGATGCGCAGAGTCAGCGCCAGCAAGTCAACGCGCTGAGCGCCGAAATCAAACGCCTCGACGCACAGATCTCCAACGCCCGCGCCGACCTCGCCCAGGCCGAGCTGAACCTGACCCGCAGCGAAATCCACGCACCGATCAGCGGCCTGATCGGCCAGCGCGCCGCACGCAATGGCCAAATCGTGCAGGCCGGCGCTTACTTGTTGTCGATCGTTCCGGACGAAGACATCTGGGTGCAGGCCAACTTCAAGGAAACCCAGATCGGCCACATGCTGCCGGGCCAGAAAGCCGAACTGGTCTTCGACGCTTATGGCGATACGCCGATCGAAGCGCGGGTCGACAGCCTGTTCGCCGCCTCCGGCGCACAGTTCAGCCTGTTGCCGCCGGACAACGCCACCGGCAACTTCACCAAGGTCGTGCAGCGGATTCCGGTCAAGCTGACCTTCAAGGCCGATAACCCGTTGCACGGCAAGATCCGTCCGGGCATGTCGGTCACCGCCACCGTGAATATCAAAGACGCCCCAGACAATGGCCGGTGATCAACTGATCCGCCCGGTCGGCGAACCGACCCGGCGGGACTGGATCGCGGTGATGAGCGTCATGCTCGGCGCGTTCATGGCGGTGCTCGACATCCAGATCACCAACTCGTCGCTCAAGGATATTCAGGGCGCCCTGTCGGCGACGCTGGAAGAAGGCTCGTGGATTTCCACCTCCTATCTGGTGGCGGAAATCATCATGATCCCGCTGACCGCATGGCTGGTGCAGTTGCTCTCGGCACGGCGGCTGGCGGTGTGGGTGTCGCTGGGGTTTCTGATTTCGTCGTTGCTGTGCTCGATGGCCTGGAGCCTCGACAGCATGATCGTGTTCCGCGCCATGCAGGGTTTCACCGGCGGCGCGCTGATCCCGCTGGCCTTCACCCTGACCCTGATCAAACTTCCCGAACACCACCGCGCCAAAGGCATGGCGATGTTCGCCATGACCGCCACCTTCGCCCCGTCCATCGGCCCGACCCTCGGCGGCTGGCTCACGGAGAACTGGGGCTGGGAATACATCTTCTACATCAACATTCCGCCGGGGCTGATCATGATCGCCGGGCTGATGTACGGTCTGGAGAAAAAAGAAGCGCACTGGGAACTGCTGAAAAGCACCGATTACACCGGCATTCTCACGCTGGGTATCGGACTGGGATGTTTGCAGGTCTTTCTTGAGGAAGGCCATCGCAAGGACTGGCTGGAATCGAGCCTGATCGTGACACTGGGCAGCATCGCCCTGCTGAGCCTGATCACCTTTGTGATCGTGCAGGTTTCCAAACCCAATCCGCTGATCAACCTCGGCATCCTGCGCAATCGCAACTTCGGGCTGTCGAGCATTTCCAGCCTTGGCATGGGGGTCGGGCTGTACGGCTCGATCTATCTGCTGCCGCTGTACCTGGCGCAGATCCAGAATTACAACGCCTTGCAGATTGGCGAAGTGATCATGTGGATGGGCGTTCCCCAGCTATTTCTGATTCCACTGGTGCCGAAACTGATGAAGTTCGTGTCGCCGAAATGGCTGTGCACGATCGGCTTCGGCCTGTTCGGGCTGGCGAGTTTTTCATCCGGCGTGCTCAACCCGGACTTTGCCGGACCGCAGTTCAATCAGATCCAGATCATCCGCGCCCTCGGCCAGCCGCTGATCATGGTGACCATTTCGCTGATCGCCACGGCGTACATCCTGCCGCAGGACGCGGGCTCGGCATCGAGTCTGTTCAACATCCTGCGCAACCTCGGCGGGGCCATCGGCATCGCCCTGCTCGCGACGTTGCTGGATGCGCGTACCAAGACCTACTTCGATTACCTGCGTGAAGCAGTGGTACCCACCAATCCGCAGGTGGCCGAACGGCTGGCGTCGATGGCCGATCGCTTCGGCAGTGACACGGCGGCACTGGGGAAATTGAGCGAAATTGTTCATCAGCAGGCGCTGATCATGGCCTACAACGATGCGTTTCGTTTTGTCGGGATTGCGCTGGGAATCAGCATGCTGGCGATATTGCTGACCAAGAAACTGCCCGCCGGCCTGAAGGCTGGCGAGGCGCACTAACCCTGAGTGGACGCAGAGCGTCCAGGGCTGCATTCCCACGCAAAGCGTGGGAACGATCAGTCAGACTGCCAACAATCGCTCGCGCATTTTGGCAATCTCGTCGCGCATCTGCGCCGCCGCTTCGAATTCCAGGTCGCGGGCCAACTGGTACATCTTCTCTTCCAGTTGGCGGATGCGCTTGGTGATCTCGCTCGGCGAGCGCAATTCGGCTTCGTACTTGGCGTTTTCTTCGGCAGCCTTGGCCATGCCCTTGCGCTTCTTGCTGCGCGAACCAGGCACGGTGGCGCCTTCCATGATGTCGGCGACGTCCTTGAACACGCCCTTCGGTGTGATGCCGTTGGCCAGGTTGAAGGCGATCTGCTTGTCGCGACGGCGCTCGGTTTCGCCGATGGCACGCTCCATCGAACCGGTCATGCGATCCGCGTAGAGAATCGCCCGGCCATTGAGGTTACGTGCCGCGCGACCGATGGTCTGGATCAGTGAACGCTCGGAACGCAGGAAGCCTTCCTTGTCCGCATCGAGGATCGCCACCAGCGAGACTTCCGGCATGTCCAGACCTTCACGCAGCAGGTTGATCCCCACCAGCACATCGAAGGTGCCCAGGCGCAGATCACGGATGATTTCAACCCGCTCGACCGTGTCGATGTCCGAGTGCAGATAACGCACGCGCACGCCGTGATCGGCCAGGTAATCGGTCAAATCTTCGGCCATGCGTTTGGTCAGCGTGGTGACCAGCACTCGCTCCTCCACCGCCACACGTTTGGTGATTTCCGAAAGCAGATCGTCGACCTGGGTCAGCGCCGGGCGTACTTCAACCTGCGGGTCGACCAGACCGGTCGGGCGCACCACTTGCTCGATCACCCGCCCGGCGTGCTCGGCTTCGTAGTTGCCGGGCGTGGCCGAGACGAAAATCGTCTGCGGGCTCACCCCTTCCCACTCGTCGAACCGCATCGGCCGGTTGTCCAGCGCCGATGGCAGGCGGAAGCCGTATTCCACCAGGGTTTCCTTGCGCGAACGGTCACCCTTATACATCGCGCCGACTTGCGGCACGCTGACGTGGGATTCGTCGATCACCAGCAAGGCGTCGGCTGGCAGGTAATCGTAGAGCGTCGGCGGCGCCGCACCGGCCGGGCGTCCGGACAGGTAACGCGAGTAGTTTTCGATGCCGTTGCAGTAGCCGAGTTCGAGGATCATCTCCAGGTCGAACCGGGTGCGTTGCTCCAGACGCTGGGCTTCCACCAGCTTGTTGTTGTTGCGCAGGTATTCAAGGCGTTCCTGCAACTCGACCTTGATCCCCTCGATGGCGTCGAGCAGGGTTTCCCGGGGCGTCACGTAGTGGCTCTTCGGATAGAAGGTGAAGCGCGGCAGCTTGCGGATGACCTCACCGGTGAGCGGGTCGAACGCGGAAATGCTTTCCACCTCGTCATCGAACAACTCGATACGGATCGCTTCAAGATCGGATTCCGCCGGATAGATGTCGATTACATCGCCGCGCACACGGAACGTGGCCCGGGCGAAATCCATGTCATTGCGGGTGTATTGCAGGTCGGCCAGACGCCGCACCAGCGCACGCTGATCGAGCTTGTCGCCGCGATCGACGTGCAAGACCATTTTCAAATAGGTTTCCGGGCTGCCCAGACCGTAGATGCACGACACCGTCGTGACGATGATCGCGTCCTTGCGCTCCAGCAATGCCTTAGTTGCCGACAGACGCATCTGCTCGATGTGGTCGTTGATCGACGCATCCTTCTCGATGAAGGTGTCGGACGATGGCACATAGGCTTCAGGCTGGTAGTAGTCGTAGTAGGAAACGAAGTATTCGACGGCGTTGTTCGGGAAGAACGACTTGAACTCGCCATACAACTGCGCGGCCAGGGTCTTGTTCGGCGCCAGCACCAGGGTCGGACGCTGTACCTGGGCAATCACGTTGGCGATGCTGAAGGTCTTGCCCGAGCCGGTCACACCGAGCAGGGTCTGGTGCGCCAGCCCGGCTTCGATGCCCTCGACCATCTGGCGAATGGCTTCAGGCTGATCGCCGGCTGGGTCGAATCGGGTGACGAGCTGGAATTCAGACATAAACACCTCTGGATTCGCGACGCTGCGGACAAACCGGAGCCCCACGAGAAAGACCGCAAACGACCGATGTCGCGCAAGGAAAAACGAAGATTGTGCTGAATGTGGAGCCGATTGCCTCGCCTTTCAAGGCAAACGTCCTACATCCGGTAAAGTCTCCGACAAGTCCATTCGACTAACGGTCGAGAAATAATCGGAAAAACTTACCTTAAAAGCCGAATCGCCTGTCGCCATTGATCGATGATGGCCTCTATACTAGCTCCCCGTTTGTGCACCGCTCTAGTGCATTCGGCTGGAGCGCCACACGTCCCTCCACTCTCCATTAGAGCTGCCGTAAAAATGAGCCTGTTCTCCGCTGTCGAAATGGCACCCCGCGATCCAATCCTGGGCCTCAACGAAGCATTCAACGCCGATACCCGGACCAATAAGGTCAACCTCGGGGTGGGTGTGTACTGCAACGAAGAGGGGCGAATTCCACTCCTGCGCGCCGTCATCGAAGCCGAAACCATTCGCGCTGCTCAGCATGCCTCCCGTGGCTATCTGCCAATCGACGGCATCGCTGCCTACGACCAGGCCGTGCAAAAGCTGCTGTTCGGCAATGATTCGCCACTGCTGGCGGCTGGCCGAGTTGTCACCACTCAGGCGGTCGGCGGTACCGGCGCACTGAAAATCGGTGCCGACTTCCTCAAGCAACTGCTGCCGAATGCCGTCGTGGCGATCAGCGATCCGAGCTGGGAAAACCACCGCGCGCTGTTCGAAACCGCCGGTTTCCCGGTGCAGAACTATCGCTACTACGACGCCGCCACCCACGACGTGAACCGTGCCGGCCTGCTCGAAGACCTCAACGCCCTGCCGAACGGCTCGATCATCGTGCTGCACGCCTGCTGCCACAACCCGACCGGTGTCGACCTGAGCCCGGCTGACTGGAACAACGTGCTGGAAGCGGTCAAGGCCAAAGGTCACGTGCCGTTCCTCGACATGGCTTACCAGGGCTTTGGTGACGGCATCGCCGAAGACGCCGCTGCCGTGCGTCTGTTCGCCGACTCCGGCCTGACCTTCTTCGTGTCGAGCTCGTTCTCCAAGTCGTTCTCGCTGTACGGCGAGCGCGTCGGTGCCCTGTCGATCATCAGCGAATCGAAAGAAGAAAGCGCGCGCGTGCTGTCGCAAGTCAAACGCGTGATCCGCACCAACTACTCCAACCCGCCGACCCACGGTGCAAGCATCGTTGCTGCGGTGTTGAACAGCCCGGAACTGCGCGCCCAGTGGGAAGCGGAACTGGCTGAAATGCGCCTGCGCATTCGCGGCATGCGTGAGCAGATGGTCGCTCTGCTGGCGAAGAAAGCCCCGCAGCGTGACTTCAGCTTCGTCGGTCGCCAGCGCGGCATGTTCTCCTACTCCGGCCTGACCACCGAGCAGGTTCACCGCCTGCGCAACGAGTTCGGCATCTACGCCCTGGACACCGGCCGCATCTGCGTCGCTGCGCTGAACCAGAGCAACATCGAAGTCGTGACGGACGCCATCGTTCAGGTCATCTGACCTGACGTAGCACTGAAAACGGGAAGCTTTCGGGCTTCCCGTTTTTTATTTGTCTGAAGAAAAGCCGCTACACCCTCTAGACTGCACACAGACGATATTTCAGAGAGACAACATGAAAAACGATGACCTGCGCGCCGACCGCGACGATCTGGATGACTTCATCCCCCGCGCCCCGGCCAAACGCGGCAACAACCTGGTGCTGCAAGTCGCGGCCGGGGTGTTTCTCGGCGGGCTGGCGCTGTGGCTGGTGCAACTGGGCGCAACGATGCTGTACGCCAAACTGATGCTCGGCACCTTCACGTTCGGCGGTTAAGCCAGTTCCGTTGCGCGCTGAGTCGCCGCATCGTCATAAACGACGTAGAGCGATTCGGCGACCTGGCTCTTGATGGCCTTGGTGCTTTCCAGGCCGAGGACAAAACCTTCGGCCTTGCCGCGTGCGCGGTTCAGTTCTTCAGCCGTGGCGGCCTGGGTGATCGCGTCGAAAAGCTTTTCGGCGTGCGGGCCGACGCCTTTGGGCAGGCTGATTTGCACGGTGCTCATGCGAACACCTCGGCAGGACGATGGGTCAGGATGGGGTTATTCATGGCGCGTACCTTTTCGGCGAATGGCCGGCAGCGCGTGTGACCACTTCCGGGCGGCCATGGTAGACCTCTGCTGCGGTTCTGGTAACCGCCAATCGCCGATAAACCGCCGTCCGTCCTGATCTTTCCAACAAATTTACAACTGGCGCTTGACTAGTCTTTTTAAATCAGTAACATACGCACCAATTCCGCAATAGCTCAGTTGGTAGAGCAAGTGACTGTTAATCACTGGGTCCCTGGTTCGAGTCCAGGTTGTGGAGCCAAATACAGAGCCCCTGAATCGAAAGATTCAGGGGCTTTTTTGTGGACGCTGGAAAATACAGTGCAATGAATGCAGTGCAATAAAAAGGGCCGATCAGTTTCGCAACTGATCGGCCCTTCTCATTCAGAAACAGCGGTCAGACGTGTTCACCGCTCTTGGCATGCGCCTTCGGCGCGCCGTGTCCGTGATCCGAATCCGCCTCGATCACCGGCACTTCATTGCCGTCGCAGTCATGCAGTTTGCCGTCGCTGAAGTAATCGCCCTCGCGCAGCGCTGCCAGATCCCGATAACGCAGGGTTCGCTCTTCTGCCGCCGCAAACACCGACTGCTGATCCGAGTTACCCGCCGTGAAGTGGTTGAACGCCAGGTTCAGCAGGATCGCCATGATCGCCGACGAACTGATGCCCGAGTGGAAAATGGTCGCGAACCAGCTCGGGAAGTGATCGTAGAAGTTCGGCGCGGCAATCGGGATCATGCCGAAGCCGATCGAGGTCGCGACGATGATCAAGTTGACGTTGTTGCGGTAATCGACCTTGGACAGTGTACGGATGCCGCTCGCCGCCACGGTGCCGAACAACACGATGCCGGCACCACCGAGTACCGACGTCGGCACTGCTGCGATCACCCGGCCCATGAACGGCAGCAGGCCGAGGATCACCAGGAAGATGCCGCCGGTCGCCACCACATAACGGCTCTTGATTCCGGTCACCGCCACCAGGCCAACGTTCTGGGCGAAGGCGCTCTGGGTGAACGAACCGAAGATCGGCGCAAACATGCTCGACAGCATGTCCGCGCGCAGACCGTTGCCCAGACGCTTGGAATCGACCTTGGTGCCGATGATTTCACCGACCGCCAGGATGTCCGCCGAGGTTTCCACCAGGGTCACCATGACCACGATGCACATCGACAGGATCGCAGCGAAGTGGAAGGTCGGCATGCCGAAATGGAACGGTGTCGGGAAGCCGAACATCGGCCCTTGGGTGACGCTGGAGAAGTCCGCCATGCCCAGGAACACCGCCAGCACCGTGCCGATCACCATCGCCAACAGGATCGACAGACGCGAGATGGTCGAGCTGCCGACCTTGCTCAGGAGCAGCACCAGCACCAGCGTGACCGCCGCCAGACCGATGTTCTGCATGCTGCCGAAGTCCGGAGCATGACTGTTGCCGCCCATGGCCCAGCGCGCGGCCACCGGCATCAGCGTCAAGCCGATGGTGGTGATCACGATGCCGGTAACCAGCGGTGGAAAGAACTTGGTGATTCGCGAGAACACCGGCGTGATCAGCAAACCGATCAACGACGCGGCAATCACCGCCCCGAGTACCGACTGAAAGCCGCCCTCCCCGCCACTGCTGACAATCGCCACCATGGTCGCAACACCGGAGAACGACACGCCCTGCACCAGCGGCAACTGACATCCGAAAAACGGTAGACCCAGGGTTTGCAGCAACGTGGCCAGCCCCCCCGCAAACAATGAAGCAGCAATCAACAGACCAATGTCCGCCGGCGATAACCCGGCGGCCTGACCGATGATCAGCGGCACCGCGACGATACCGCCATACATGGTCAGAACATGTTGCAGGCCGTAAGCCATATTCGCGCCGACCCCGAGGTTTTCGTCCTCGGGCCGTTGGTGTGAAACATGGGGCGTTTTCATGGTGGGGGGTTCCCTGGTTTTTGTTATGCGCACACTGTATTCAATACTCGTGACAAATGTCCATAGAGTTGTATACAACTTATCGGTCACATTATGGATAGGTAGCCACCCAACCTTCTATCCCGCCGCTTCCATCCCTCACAAATCCGGCAACACATCGTTAACTGCCCCTGCGCTCTATCCACCTAGGCTGAAGTGTTCATGGCGACCGACGGCGCGGTCGCTCTCTTTTTTATACATATAAAGTATGCATAATGAAGTCATTCCAGATTCAGTTCGACAAAAGCAAGAATGCTGCCAACAAACTCAAGCACAGAGGGATCAGCCTCGCCGAGGCCGAACCGGTCTTCCACGATGAGCGAGCATTGACGATTGAAGATAACGACCATGACGAACAACGCTGGATCACTCTCGGCAACGACGGCAAGGGACGTTTGCTGGTTGTCGTATACAGCTATCGGGAGCCGAATCTGGTTCGAATCATTTCCGCGCGCAGCGCAACGCCCAGCGAGCGACGCCATTATTTTCCGGAGACTTGATCAATGAAGGATGAATACGATTTCACCCACGGAACACGGGGCGCCGTCGCCTCCAACAAGGGCAAGACCCGCATCACCATCATGCTCGACGACGCGGTCATCGAGGCCGCGCGCGGGGTCGCTGAAAGCGAGGGCTATGGCTATCAGACGGTAATCAACAACACCCTGCGCCATGCACTGCTCGACAGCCGGGGTGCAGCCGATGAACCCGAGCATGCCAGCGGGCAATTCAAGAAAGGCATCACCGCCACCGACCTCAAGAGCCTTGAGAAAAAACTGTCGGCGGCCGTGAACGAAATCCGGCGGGTACTGGAGCCGGATGTAAAACCGTAGGTTTCAGGCCGGCTGGATCAAGCGCGCCAGCGCCAGACGCGCACCAGGCTGGTGCGGCAAGCGCAGGCCGAATTCCCGCTCCAGCAACTCGATGAGCTCATCGACATCCGTCACTTCGCGTCGCTCGCTCTCGGCACCGATGCGATGGATCGCGAAACTGCCGTTGTTCAATGTGCGCCGCCAGCCGTCGCCCGTACGCGCGACCATCAGGCGCTGGGCGAACGGTGAATCCGGATGGGTCGAGACGTACCAGTTGCCGAGGGTGTAATCGATGTCTTCCTGGCGTTGCAGGTCGAACAGGTACATCGGCCGCCATTCGCCAGCGACCCTGGCCCGCAGCATGTAGCCATCGGCTTGCACTTCGATGCGATAGGGTTCGTGGGGGGTGGACTGCTCGGCTTCGGTATCCAGAATCAGCGGCGCGGTCGGCACCATGCCACCGAAGCCGACATCGGTGATGTAGCGCACACCGTCGAGGGTCACCAGACTCAAGCGATGAGTCCGTGCCGTCCAGCTGCCTTCGGGCTGATTCATGACCACTCGCCCGCTGATGCCCCGCGCATCGAACCCCAACTCCAGCAACAAGGCCAGAAACAGATTGTTGAGTTCGTAGCAGTAACCGCCACGGGCATCGTCCAGGACCTTGCGCTGGATCGATGGCAGATCGATCAGCACGGGCTCGCCGGAGAGGGTCGACAGATTCTCGAAAGGAAAGGCACCGGTATGACGCAACTGCAACAGTCGCAGGGTTTCAAGGGTCGGTGCCGGGGGCGTGTCGAACCCCAGCCGTTGCAGATACTGTTTCAGATTCGCCAGGCGTGGCTCGCTCATTGCTCAGTCCTTTTGCAGGGAGACGCGGATCACTCCGCCGATGGTCGCCATGTATACGGGATCCGGCTATTGGATCGACAATAGATTTCACCAATCGGCTCTGTCGACTGATTTGAATCAGGCTCCATGAGCAGTTGCAACGACGACGCCCGTTGCGGCGTAATGGACGCTCGCCCGAACAGACAAGAGCCGCCCCTCATGCAAACGACGCTGCAAGGCCAGGGCATTCTCCTGCGCCCTCTCCAATACACCGATGCCGATGCCTTGCTCCACGCCGCTGCCGACGGCGAGTTGTGGAACCTCACGGTCACCGTGGTGCCCTCGGCAACTACCGTTGACAGCTATCTGAAAAAGGCCCTCGACGGCCGCGAGGCCGGCACGGTCATGCCCTTTGCGATCGTGTTGAAGGAGACCGGGGAGGTGATCGGCTCGACCCGGTTCTGGAAGATCGACCCGCTCAATCGCAAGCTGGAAATCGGCAGCAGCTGGATTTCGGCACGCTTTCAGAAAACTTTCGTCAACACCGAGGCCAAGTACCTGATGCTGCGGCACGCCTTCGAAGTGCTCGATTGCGTGCGCGTGCAGTTCACCACCGACGAAAACAACCAGAAATCACGCAACGCGATCCTGCGCCTGGGCGCACAGCAGGAAGGCATCGTGCGTCACGAGCGGATCATGCCGGACGGCCGCAAGCGCAACTCGGTGCGCTTCAGCATCATCGATGACGAATGGCCGCAGGTGCGCCTGAACCTTGAGCGCAAACTCGCCGGGTACGAGCAACGCTGACGGTCATCAGGCGCGATTGCGCAGCCACTGCAGGAAGCCTTTTTTCGGTGCAACCACCGGTGCTTCCTGGGTCAGGGATTGGGCCTTGAGCAGACGGAAATCGAGCAATGCCTTCATCGCGTCGTTGATGTCGTGGCGGGCGTCCAGGCAAGGCTTGAGATACGACTTTTCGATGCGATACAGCGCACAGAAGGTCTTGGCGGAAAAGTCCGCCGGCAGCGAGGTATCGGAAAGAATCCCTGCCTCGCCGATCACTTCGCCCGGCCCCATGCGCCCGGACTCGAACGGTGTGCCGTGACGCTTCAAGGTCACCGAAACCACACCGGATTCAATGATGAACAGATGATCGCTGACCTCCCCGCCCGCCAGAATGATCTCGCCGGCGCGGAAGGTTTGCAGGGTCATGTTCTGGCTGAAGGTTTCTTTCTCTTCCTGACGCAGGGTGGAGAAAATCGGCGAGCTGTCGAGCAGCGCCCGTGGCCGTGAGAGATGGGCCGGGGCCGCGGGCTCATCGCTCGACAGCAGATTGAACCCGGACGCTTGCAGATGCCGGTAAGCCAGATCGAACAGTTGATTGCGCACTGCGCGCTTCTCATTCATCGAGGCCACGAATCCGCTGATTTCGTATTCCGCACCGGCACTGCTGGAACTCTTCAGCGCCACGCTCGGCGCCGGGGTGTCCAGCAGCGGGCGACAACCTTGCATCGCCCGCTCCAGGGCGTCGATCACCGAGTTCGGTCGCGCATGGGGGCTGACCTGCACGCTGACGGCAACCCCGAACATATTGCTCGGCCGGCTGAAGTTGATGATCTTGGCCTTGGCCGCCAGCGAGTTGGGAATCACCGCCATGCTGCCTTGGGACGTTTGCAGGCGCGTGGCGCGCCAGTCGATGTCGGTGACCCGCCCTTCCGTGCCGTCGATGGAGATCCAGTCATCGAGTTGATAGGGTTTGGTGGTGTTCAAGACGATGCCGGAGAACACATCGCTCAGGGTGCTTTGCAGCGCCAGACCGACGATGATCGCCAAGGCTCCAGACGTGGCCAGCACACCTTTGACCGGCAGATCCAGCACATAGGCCAGTGCCGCAATAATGGCGATCAGGAAAATCACTGCGCCGAGCAGATCCTGCAACAGCCGTCCGGTATGACCGACCCGTTGCATCATCACCGCGCCGATCAGCACCGTCAGCGTGCGCGCCCCGAACAGCCACCAGCCGATCTGCAACCCGGTCGCCGCCAGGTGCAGCGGCACGTTGTCGGCCCACGGCGCCGGCTCCATCGGATTGAGGCCTTCGTTGAACAGCAGCACGCTGAACAGGCTGAAAATCAGCACCCGCACCAGCAGCTTCCATTCGCTGCCCCGGGAGCTGATCAGGCGCCACAGGCCCAGGTCGAGCAGGATCAGGATCAACGCGCAGAACAACGGATGTTCAGTCAGCAGAGACAGCATCAAACAACTCCGACAGAGGTCAATCGCGAGAAGATCGCACAGATTGGGCTTAGTGTAGGAGCAATTGATTTGGCGGGATGCGTGCTATTTGGCAGGCGCCGAAAAAACCTGTGGGAGACACCTTGTTCCCACAGGTTTTCATAGGGCTGGTTACTTGCCGCTGGTCAGCGTGCTGTAACTGGTCATCAGGTTGCGGTAGTCCGGGATGTGGTTGGAGAACAACGTGCCCAACCCTTCGATATCGTTGCGCCAGTCACGGTGCAACTCGCAGGCCAGACCGAACCAGGTCATCAATTGCGCGCCGGCGCTGGACATGCGGTTCCATGCCGATTCACGGGTCAGTTCATTGAACGTGCCGGAGGCGTCGGTCACCACGAATACATCAAACCCTTCTTCCAGGGCCGACAGCGCCGGAAATGCCACACACACCTCCGTCACCACGCCGGCAATGATCAGCTGTTTCTTGCCGGTAGCCTTGATCGCCTTGACGAAGTCCTCGTTGTCCCAGGCATTGATCTGGCCGGGACGGGCAATGTACGGAGCCTCGGGGAACAACGCCTTGAGCTCGGGCACCAGCGGGCCGTTGGGGCCGGTTTCGAAACTGGTGGTCAGGATCGTCGGCAGCTTGAAGTACTTGGCCAGGTCGGCCAGCGCCAGCACGTTATTCTTGAACCGGTCAGGCTCGATGTCGCGCACCAGCGACAGCAGCCCGGCCTGATGGTCGACCAGCAGAACGGCGGCGTTGTTCTTGTCCAGGCGTTTGTATTGAGTGCTCATTGCAGTAATCCTCGCGTGTAGTGGACCTCGACGGAATGTCGAGGTCTCGGGTCAGCGCTGGGAATCCAGCGTTTCGTGTTCGTTCGCGACTTGCTGGGCCTTGAGGTAACTCTCGATCAGCAGTTGATAATGCGGCATGGCCTGGGCGTAGACGGCTGCCCACTGCTCGGCATCGGGACGGTTCCACGAACCCTGCAGCTCGGAAAGCGTGGCCATGATGTCGATCGGCACCACCCCGGTCTGGGCCAGGCGAGCGATGGTCAGATCAGTGGCCAGTTTCGAGTGATTGCCGGAGGCATCGACCACCGCGAAGACCTTGTAGCCTTCGTGCACTGCGGCGATGGACGGGAATGCCAGGCACACGCTGGTCAGGGTCCCGGCGATCACCAGGGTTTTCTTGCCGGTGGCTTTGACGGCCGCGTGAAACTGCGGGTTGTCCCAGGCATTGATTTCACCTTTGCGCGCCACGTACTGCGCATGGGGCGCGGCTTCGTGAATCTCGGGAATCAACGGCCCGTTCGGCCCCTGCGGCACAGAGGCCGTGGTAATGACCGGCATCTTCAACAGGGTCGCCGCCTTGGCCAGCGCGATGGCATTGGCGCGCAGTTGCGGTACATCCATATCCTTGACGATCTGGAACAGGCCGCTTTGATGATCGATCAACAGCATTGCGCAGTCGTTGGGGTCGATAGTCGGCTTTTGGCCATTGAAGTTGGCCGCATTGACAGTGTTCATGTGCGTTTCCTCTTTCTTTTGGGCAGCAGCCATCCCTGGCCTTCGAACCGGCCTACGCGTCCTGTGTAGAGCGGGGTGTGGAAGCGCGGCGTGTCAGCCGTGCATGCGGCCGAAGCGGCCGGACTGGAAGTCGGCGAATGCCTGGTGGATTTCCTGCTCGGTGTTCATCACGAACGGACCGTGGCCGACGATGGGTTCGTCGATCGGCTCGCCGCTGAGCAGCAACACCACCGCATCCTCGCTGGCCTCAAGCGTCAGTTGCCGGCCGTCACGTTCGAACAGCGCCAACTGGCCCTGGCGCACCGATTCCAGACCGTTGACCTGCACCGAACCGCGCAACAGCACCAACGCGGTGTTGCGGCCCTCGTGCAGATCCAGCGTCAGCAACTTGCCGGCGTTCAGGCGCAGATCCCACACGTCGATAGGCGTGAAGGTGCGGGACGGGCCTTTGTGGCCGTCGAACTCACCGGCGATCAGACGCAGGCTGCCCGCGCCGTCCTTGAGCGGGATGCTCGGGATGTCGCCGTCCAGAATGGTCTGGTAACCGGGCGCCGCCATTTTGTCCTTGGCCGGCAGGTTGACCCACAGTTGCACCATTTCCAGATTGCCGCCGGTTCTGGCGAAGTTGTCCGAGTGAAACTCCTCATGCAGGATCCCGGACGCAGCGGTCATCCATTGCACATCGCCCGGGCCGATGGTGCCGCCGGCGCCGGTGGAGTCGCGGTGCTGCACTTCGCCCTCGTAAACGATAGTCACGGTTTCGAACCCACGGTGCGGATGCTGACCAACGCCACGTCGTTCGGTAGTCGGGGTGAATTGCGCAGGCCCGGCGTGATCCAGCAACAGGAACGGGCTGATGTGCTTGCCCAGGTTGTCGTAGGAAAACAGCGTGCGAACCGGGAAACCATCGCCGACCCAATGGCCGCGAGGGCTGGTGTAGATACCGATGATGTTTTTCATGGTTGCCTCCAATCGGGTGAATGACGCGATGGATTAAGCTTAAATCCATGACCATTGATGGACTAGACTGCAAAAATCAGCTTTAGCGTTCTATATGGAGAACGATGGTGGAAGACCTCAACACCCTCTATTACTTCACTCAAGTGGTGGAGCATCACGGCTTTGCCGCCGCTGGTCGTGCGCTGGACATCCCCAAGTCGAAACTCAGCCGACGCATCTCGCAGCTCGAAGAACGCCTTGGCGTACGCCTGCTGCACCGCACCAGCCGGCATTGTTCACTGACCGAGATCGGCCAGGCCTACTACCAGCGCTGCCTGGCGATGCGGGTCGAGGCCGAGAGTGCCGCCGAGCTGATCGAGCGCAATCGCTCCGAGCCTCAGGGGCTGGTACGCCTGAGCTGCCCGACGGCGCTGCTCAATTCCTGGGTCGGGCCGATGCTCACCCGCTACATGCTCAAGTACCCGCTGGTGGAAGTGTTCATCGAGAGCACCAACCGCCGGGTCGACCTGCTGCACGAAGGTTTCGACATTGCGCTGCGCGTGCGCTTCCCGCCACTGGAAAACACCGACATGGTGATGAAGGTGCTGGGCAACAGCACCCAATCGGTGGTCGGCAGCCCGATGTTTGCCGAACGCCTGTCATCACCGCCCTCGCCGGCCGATCTCAATGGTTTGCCGAGCCTGCACTGGGGCGCGGCGCAACGTGAGTATCAATGGGAGCTGCTCGGGCCGAACGGCGCTTCGGCGCAGGTCCGGCACACGCCAAGGCTGGTCACCGATGACCTGATCGCCCTGCGTCAGGCGGTGATTGCCGGAGTCGGCGTCGCGCATCTGCCGAGCGTGGTCGTGCGCGAAGACATCGCCGCAGGACGCGTGGTGGAGTTGATTCCGGGCTGGGCGCCGAAATGCGGGATCGTGCACGCGATCTTTCCGTCGCGCCGGGGACTGCTGCCGTCGGTGCGCACGTTGATCGATTTTCTGGGTGAGGAATTTGCTCACAGCGACATCGCTTGAGACCTGCGATTGATTCGTGACTTCTGGTCAACAGTACTTTGCCCTGACAGCGGTTTTTCCAGAGGAATCAGACGCGGATACTCCCGCCCATTCCCACTGCAACCCTGGAGTCCTGCATGTCTGTTCCCGCTTTCGGTCTTGGTACGTTTCGCCTGCAAGGTCAGGTGGTCATCGATTCGGTGAGCACCGCCCTTGAACTCGGTTACCGGGTCATCGACACCGCGCAAATCTATGAGAACGAAGCCGAGGTCGGCCAGGCCATCGCCGCCAGCGGCATCCCTCGCGACGAACTGTTCATCACCAGCAAGATCTGGATCGCCAACTTCGCCGGCGACCGGCTGATCGAGAGCCTCAAGGAGAGCCTGCAAAAGCTGCAGACCGACTACCTCGACCTGACACTGATCCACTGGCCGTCGCCGGAAGATCAGGTGCCGGTGGAGGAATTCATGGGCGCCCTGCTGGAGGCCAAGCGCCTGGGCCTGACCCGGCAGATCGGTGTGTCCAACTTCACCATCGATTTGATGAAACAGGCCATCGCAGCGGTCGGCGCGGAAAACATCGCCACCAACCAGATCGAGCTGCACCCGTACCTGCAGAACCGCCAGGTCGTCGAGTTCGCACAGAGCCAGGGCATCCAGGTCACGTCGTACATGACCCTGGCCTATGGCGAAGTGCTGAAGGATCCGCTGATCGTGCAGATCGCCGAGCGCCTGCAAGCCACCCCGGCGCAGGTCACCCTGGCGTGGGCGATGCAATCGGGTTACGCGGTGATTCCGTCGTCGACCAAACGCGCCAACCTGCAAAGCAATCTTGGCTCCACCGTGCTGACCCTGAGCGATGCTGACATGGCACTGATCGCCACACTGGATCGCGGCCATCGCCTGACCAGCCCCAAAGGCATCGCGCCGCAGTGGGACTGATCGATCAGGCCTGAAGATGCTGCGCGAGGTCGTGCATGGCCTTGCGCAGCGAATCGATGGCGGCCGTCAGTGCCGCCTCGGGCGCGTCGTCGCGACAGGCCTGTTCGAGTATCCGACAGGCCGAGACCACGCGCTCGGCACCGATCATGTGCGCCCCGCCCGTGACGTGATGCGCCAGGTCACGCAAGCCTGCGCGGTCCCCTTTGCGGTCTGACACGTCCAGCCGTTCGAGGTCGGCGCGCAGGCTGCTCAGTACCTCTTCACGCAATTGGCCGATGAGCGGGTTGTCCGCACCCACCACCTGCAACAGCGCACTCAGGTCGAATTCAGTCGACCCCTGATTATCCACACTCTCTACCTGCGTTTCGCCGGCCTCTGCGGCCAGCAAGGCCTGGCTCAGTTCGCGCAGCAGAATCGGCTTGAACAGGCAATCGTCCATGCCGGCCGCCAGGCATCGCTGTTGTTCTTCGATCTGCGCATTGGCGGTAAGCCCGAGAATCAGGCAACGCGCCCTACCCGTCGCCGCCTCTTCTTCACGAATAGCCCGCGCCAGTTCATGACCGTCAATCCCGGGCATGTTGATATCGGTGATCAGCGCATCGAAAGGTTGCCCGCGCCACACCACCAGTCCGCGCTCACCGTCCTCGACGTCGACGGTGTGATGCCCGAGTTCGCTCAACTGCCGGCACAGCAACAAGCGATTGACCGGATGATCATCCACCACCAGCACCTTCAGCGACTTTACCGCCGTCACCGCTGACGTCGTTGCGGCCTCCTGCACGAGCGGCTCCAGCACAGGCAACTCCAGTCGCAGCATGACTTGCGTGCCACGTCCCGGCTCGCTGCTGATCCACAAGTCGCCGCCCATGAGTCGACACAGATTGCGGCTGATCACCAGCCCCAGACCGGAACCGCTGCGCGCCGACGGCTGATGGCTGCCAACCTGCACAAACGGGCTGAACAACCGTTGCTGATCCTCGGCGCTGATCCCCCGGCCACTGTCTTCGATGATCACACCGGTTTCCAGCTGCCCGTCCTGTTCGGTGAACACTTGCAAGCGCAGGCTGACCTCACCTTCGTCGGTGAACTTGATCGCGTTGCTCAACAGGTTCGACAGCACCTGTTTGAAGCGAACGGGGTCGAGCATCACGTCGACGTCGCTACGCTCATCCAGCTCCACCCGCCAGGACAATGACTTCTGTCGTGCCAGGCCTTCGAACACCCGACACACCGACGCCACCACCTCGCGCAGATTGGCACGCTCAGGGGCCAGCGACAGATGCCCGGACTCGATCCGCGCGATGTCGAGAATATCGCCGATCAATGCCAATAACTGCTGGCCTGCATTGGACGCCACTTCAATTGCCGGGCGATCGGTCACGCCTTCGTCGGCACGCTTGAGTGCCAGCTCGAGCATGCCCAGCAACGCGCTCATGGGCGTGCGGATTTCATGGCTCATGACCGCGAGAAATGTGCTTTTGGCACGGTTGGCGTCATCGGCCGCCTCCTTGGCTTCCTGCAATTGACGCAGCCATTGCTGACGCTGGCGAATCTGCCGGCGTTGAAAACCGATCCAGCCCAATGCCAGCAACAACAACCCCGCCGCAACGGCAAACCCGCGCAGGATTTGCTCCCGATGACGCTGCCAGTAACTGTCCTGCAGCACCACGTTGCGACTCCAGCGCGCGACCAGGTCGTCCATTTCCTGCGGAGCGATGCTCAGCAGTGCCTTGTTCAGAATCGATTGCAGCTGCGGAGCATCAAGTGCCGTGGCCATCGCGATCCGGGCCGGCTGATCACCCAGCGTCGAGACAATACGCAGGCGATCGCGGTACTGATGATCGATCTGATAACGCGCCACCAGCAATGAACTCAATGTCGCATCGGCCTGACCGTCCAGCAGTGCCTGCGTGCCCGCCGCAGGGCTTGGCAATTCGACCAGGCGAATCTGCGGCACATGTTCCAACAGATAAGTGCGCAATGGATTGCCGCGATACAGCGCCAGACGCTTGCCCGCCATCTCGTCCAGGCTGCGAGGCCCGGGCGCCTTTGAATCGGCGATCAGCACAAAGGGGCTGTTGGCGTACGCCCGGGTGAACAGCATTTCAAGTTCGCGCTCGCGGCTCGGGGTCAGCACCGGTAACAGGTCGAGCTCCCCGGTCTTCAATTGCTCGACCTGGCGATCCAGGGACTGCCCGCGTACCACTTCGAACCTCAGGCCGCTGCGCTGACTGATCAGGTTGAGCAGTTGGGCGGTCAGCCCAGTGAAACGGCCGTCAGCGTTAAAGAACGTCAACGGCGCAAAGTCGTCGACAGCGCCGACGCGCACCACCGGATGTTGATCCAGCCATTGCTGCTCGCTGGCGCTCAGGCTCACTCGCGACTGCGCTGCCATGTCGGCACGACCGGCGCTCCAGCGCAGTTCAATGGCCAGGCGCTGCTCCATGGGAATGGCCAGCAGCGCCTTGTCGACCAGACGCTTCAAACGCGTGTTGCTGCGAGTCAGGGCGAAGCCGAACGGGTTGGCATCAAGGCCGGAAGGCCCGGCCAGTTGCAGGTCGTTGTGAAAATTGGTGTTGATCAGATAACTGGCGCTGATGAAGTCACCGAGGTACAGAGCATCCCGACCGAACGCCACGGCGCCGAGGGCATCGAGAATCGAGCGGTAACGCTGCAGGGAGGCTTGCGGGTAAGTCTTCTCGATCATCGCGGCTGGCAGGTAGTCGTCCACCATGGCGATGCGCTTGCCCGCCAGATCTTCCGGCAATGGCTCGTCAAGCCGGGTCACCCACATCGGCTGATCCTCGGCGTAGGCGCGAGACAGCATCAGCTCGGGGTCAGCGATTTCGAAGTTGTTCGACGTGCCCAGCAGGTCCACCTCCCCGGCCTTGAGTGCCTTCATGGCGGCTTCGCGATCGGGGTAGCACCAGACCTCGACGCCGATGCTCAGCAACTGGGCGATCGCGTCGGCGTAATCGGCTGTGAGGCCTTCCAGTTCGTATCGTTTGCGAGTCAATTCAAAGGGTGGGTAATCCGGCCAGGAGGCACCGATACGCAGCACCGGATGTGCACTGAGCCACTGTCGATCCTGCTCATCGAGGCGAACCTGTACGCCCTCCAACCGGGTGCGAGAGACAATTTCCAGTCTTTGTGCGGCCTCGCCTGCCTGCACTCCGCTGGCGAGCATCACCAGAAAGAGGAAGACGAAACGTAGCGGCCTCATCATGCGCAGCCGCTCAGAACAGGCCGTTGCGTTTGGCAAACTCTCGCAACACTACCAGTGAGCTTACCCCGAGTTTCAGCATCAAGCGGGTCTTGTAGGTGCTGATGGTTTTGTGACTGAGGCTCATCGCTTGCGCAATTCGCTTGTTGGAGTCGCCTTGGGCGAGCTTTATCATGATCTCCATTTCGCGAGTGGACAGGCTTGCTATCGACTCTCGCTCATCACGGCTCGCGTCGGATTGACCTGCATTGTTCACAGGCAATTCGGGGAAGAAGCTATAACCCGAACGGACAGCCTTGATTGCACTCTGCAACTGCTGCATTGCGGCGGATTTGGTGACAAATGCCATCGCACCCGCACGCCGGCAACGCATCAGATAGTGCTCTGGGTCGGCCGAAGTGAAAATCACCACCTTGCAGTCCAGCCCGATGGTCCTGATGCGCTCCAACACTTCCAGGCCGCCGAAGCCCGTGAGCTTCAAGTCGAGCACAATCAGTTTCGGCGCGTGTGCACGGATCATCGGCACCACGTCGACGCCGCTAGACGCGACATGAATCGGTTTATAGCCCAGTGATTCCAGAACCATTCTGACGGCACCGACGACCACCGGGTGATCGTCGACGATCAATGCTGAATCCATGACCACTCCCGGGGCGAATACATCACGATGGCGCCACCGATCTTGCATGAACGGGACTATTGGTAGCTGCGCTACGACTGTTACACGGGACGCGTGGCGAAGCACCTGTCAGACCTGACAGTTGCGCCATCGACCGATCTGTGATCAGGCGCGCATTGGCGCCAGCGATTTTGTCTGGCCACTGCGCGACGAGCGCTCCAGGGAAGCCTCGACCGACGCCATCAACTGCGTGATTGCATTCATTGACGGTAACGCGGCGTGGCTGGAAGTGATTTTCGCCTGAAAAAGCCCGGAAACAGCCAATGAGTTCGCCGGCTCGCCATAGACCAGCGCATGCCGGACTTGCGGATGGTCGAACAGGAAACCACACAGATCCGCCATCCCGGCCGCCAGTTCGGCATTGATCACCAGGACATCGAATGGCTGGCAGCCGTAATCGACCAGCGTCAGCAGTTCGGCAAGGTTCTGCACCGGTGCAATGCGGTAGTAATCGAGACTATTGAACATCCGCTCGATTTTCATCCGGTGAAAATGCTGCAAGTCGGCGATCAGGATGCGCAGGGTTTTGTCGGTCAATGTGGGAGTCCCGGTAGTCGCTTCAAGTGGCGGCAAAGACTACCCAAGCATCGGGACGAGCTCTGTAGGACTTTTCCGAAAAACACCGTCACTCATCCGGATTGAACGCTTTACTCCGTAGTGCTCGGGCTCCAGAACGCCTGCACCACCAGGTTCGACGTTGAAATCCGCTTCACCAGGGCGTCCAGCTCATCGCCGTCCACCGACGTGGTTGCGAGCGTGGCTTCGATCTCGATTTCGTCGGCACCGAAGGCGTGCACATCGACGTCACTGGCCGGGTAGTTGCTGCGTTCGAGCTCGGCTTCAAGCAAGGCGAACACAGCCGTCTGCTGCGAGCGCCGGGCGATGACGTAGACGATGTTGGTGACTTCCGCCGAGACCACATCCAGTGGCTGGCGGTTGATGTTGTTGACGATCGGTCGCAGCAAGGTATTCGCGGCGAGCACGAACAAGGTGCCGAGCACCGCCTCGGCCAGCAGGTCGGCACCGGCACAGGCGCCCACCGCTGCCGAAGTCCAGAGTGTGGCGGCGGTATTGAGACCGCGCACATTGCCCTCTTCGCGCATGATCACACCGGCGCCGAGAAAACCGATCCCGGACACCACGTAGGCGACCACCCGGACCGCGCCTTCGGCCCCGCCGAGCCGGTTGGCCATGTCGACGAAAATTGCCGCGCCGACCGCCACCAGCACGTTGGTGCGCAAGCCCGCCGTGCGTTGCCGGTACTGGCGTTCGAAGCCGATCAGCCCACCGAGAATGAAGGCCGCGCTGAGGCTGACCAAGGTGTCGAGCAGCGAATCGAGGTTGATGTTGTTGATGGCTTGCATGTTGAACTCCTTGAAACCGCCCCCCTTGCTCCCACAAGGGGGGAATCTTTCCTGTTACTGCCAGCCGAACCGGCGGATGTAGAAGCCTTTTACGGCCTGGGTCAGTGCCATGTACGCCAGCAGGATCACCGGCAGGAACACGAAGTACATCGACGGCAGCGCTTGCAGTTTGAAGTAGTGCGCCAGCGGTCCCATCGGCAGGAAGATGCCCACGGCCATGATGATTCCGGTCATCACCAGCAGCGGCATGGCCGCGCGGCTTTGCAGGAACGGAATCTTCGGCGTGCGGATCATGTGCACGATCAGCGTCTGGGTCAGCAATCCCACCACAAACCAGCCGGACTGGAACAACGTCTGGTGATCCGGGGTGTTGGCATCAAACACGTACCACATCAAGGCGAACGTTGTGATGTCGAAGATCGAACTGATCGGGCCGAAGAACAGCATGAAGCGTCCGACATCCCCGGGCTGCCAGCGTTGCGGCTGTTTCAGCATTTCGTCGTCGACGTTATCGAACGGGATCGCGATCTGAGAAATGTCATACAGCAGGTTCTGCACCAGCAGGTGCATCGGCAGCATCGGCAGGAACGGAATGAACGCACTGGCCACCAACACCGAGAACACGTTGCCGAAGTTCGAGCTGGCGGTCATCTTGATGTACTTGAGCATGTTGGCGAAGGTCCGACGCCCTTCCAGCACGCCCTCCTCCAGCACCATCAGGCTCTTTTCCAGCAGGATGATGTCGGCCGCTTCCTTGGCGATATCGACTGCGCTGTCCACGGAAATACCGATGTCCGCCGTACGCAGGGCCGGCGCATCGTTGATGCCGTCGCCCATGAACCCGACCACGTGGCCGTTGCCCTTGAGGATGCGCACGATGCGCTCCTTGTGCGATGGCGTCAGCTTGGCGAACACGTTGGTGGTCTCTACCGCCACCGCCAGTTCCGCGTCGCTCATGCGTTCGATGTCGTTGCCCATCAGCAGGCCTTGCTGGGCCAGGCCCACCTCGCGGCAGATCTTGGCGGTCACCAGCTCGTTGTCACCGGTCAGCACTTTCACGGCCACGCCGTGTTCGGCCAGAGCCTTGAGTGCCGGTGCGGTGCTTTCCTTCGGCGGATCGAGGAATGCCACATAACCGATCAGCGTCAGTTCCTGCTCGTCACCCAGGCTGTAAGTGTCGCGACCTTCAGGCATCGACCGTGCCGCCACCGCTACCACGCGCAAGCCTTCAGCGTTGAATGCTGCTGTTACCTGACGAATTCTCGCCAGCAATTCATCGCTCAAGGCTTCGTCGACTTCACCGTGACGAACCCGGGTGCACACCGACAACACTTCTTCCACCGCGCCTTTGCAGATCAACTGATGCGGTTGGCCGTGCCCTTCGACCACCACCGACATGCGCCGGCGATTGAAGTCGAACGGGATCTCGTCGACCTTGCGAAACGCCGTGCCGACCTTCAGTTCACGGTGGACTTCCACGTGTTCCAGCACCGCCACGTCGAGCAGGTTTTTCAGGCCGGTCTGGTAGTAGCTGTTCAGATAAGCCATTTCCAGCACGTCGTCGGAGTCTTCACCCCAGACGTCGACATTGCGTGCCAGGAAGATCTTGTCCTGGGTCAATGTGCCGGTCTTGTCGGTGCACAGCACGTCCATGGCGCCGAAGTTCTGGATCGCATCCAGGCGTTTGACGATGACCTTCTTGCGCGACAGGAACACCGCGCCCTTGGCCAGGGTCGAGGTGACGATCATCGGCAGCATTTCCGGGGTCAGGCCCACGGCGATCGACAGCGCAAACAGCAGGGCTTCGGTCCAGTCACCCTTGGTGAAACCGTTGATGAACAACACCAGCGGCGCCATGACGAACATGAAGCGGATCAACAGCCAGCTGACTTTGTTCACGCCCTGCTGGAACGACGTCACCCCGCGATCGGTTGCCCCGACCCGCAGCGCCAGCGCACCGAAATAGGTGCTGTTGCCGGTAGTGAGAATCACCGCCACCGCTGTCCCGGACACCACGTTGGTGCCCATGAACAGGATGTTGTCGAGCTCCAGCGGGTTACGCGTATCGCGATCCGCCTGACGGGGGAATTTCTCCACCGGCATCGATTCGCCGGTCATCGCGGCCTGGCTGACGAACAGATCCTTGGCGCTGAGCACCCGGCAATCGGCAGGAATCATGTCACCGGCCGAGAGCACGATCAGATCGCCGGGCACCAGTTGCTTGATCGGCAGTTCAGTGCGCGGCGCATCCCGGCGCAGCACGGTGGCGGTGTTGCTGACCATCGCCTTGAGTGCGTCGGCCGCCCGGTTGGATTTGCTTTCCTGCCAGAAGCGCAGCAGGGTCGAGAGCACCACCATCGAGAAAATCACGGTGGCGGCCTTGAGGTCGTCCGTCAGCCACGAGATCACCGCCAGCAGGGTCAGCAGCAGGTTGAACGGGTTTTTGTAGCAGTGCCACAGGTGGGTCCACCACGGCAACGGTTGCTCATGCTCGACTTCGTTGAGGCCATGCTGCGCACGCAGCACATCGACTTCGAAATCGGTGAGGCCGTCGGTGTGGGTACCGAGGTTCGACAGCAGCACGCCGCTGTCGCAATGGGCGGCGTCCACCAATGTGTTGGCCAGGGTGGGCGGCACTTCACGGCTGACCGTGGTGTCGCGAAGACTTTCCAGCACGGCCAGACGACGGAAGTGCCGGGCGATGTGACGGGTCCGCAGGAAGCCTGCGAAAAATTCCTTGAGCGTAAGTTTCATGGCTGTTGCCCCTATGGTCAGCCGGGAAACCGTCAAGCAGGTACGTCCAGCCCTCTTGCACCGAAAAATTCGGCACGGCAAGGGTTGGCGCGCCAGTCAAAAAAGACAGGCGTGTCGATAGGGCTGCGATTGCGACGAAAAAGTCGAAACCACGCTCTTTTCAGCGTCGATGAGAAGGACGTCGGGACATGGTCTCAACTGACCATGATCGGGATGCCGCTGCTCGCTGTTCGGCGAGACAACGGCACAAAGGAATGCGCGTTATCTTGCCGAGAATCTGCCGGTTACAAGGACCGGCCGACAACTGTCACTCGAACAAGTACCCACTGTGGGTCTCCGCTATTGATGAAAACGCGCGAAGCTTACGCCCCGATGCCTGGAGAGTAAACCCGTAAAGGGAATGAGGTCGGGAGATGTGGAGGTCATTCAGGAAGGGTTCAGGATTGACCTCGAAGCGACTCCCGCGCTCGGCGCAGGAGTCGTCAGGACGTCATCAGCTGGCCGTGGCCAACAACAAATCCATCACCGAACGGCTGTGCCCGCGGTGCTTGCCATGCTCATACAGCGAGCCGGCGATCTCGTCTGCACGGATCGGCAGGATCGACAGCAACGTATCGCTCAGACCGTGGCTGGCCTGGCAGAAGCCCTGCATGTACAGACCGGCCTTGCAGCGCTCGTCGGTGATCAGTTTGTAGTTGCGATCGACCTCGAAGTCGCCCAGGTACTCTTCCAGCGGCGCCAGCAGTTTGCGATGCATCTGACGCTCGTAACCGGTGGCCAGCACCACTGCGTCGTAGGCACGCACGGTGACTTCGCCGGTAGCGTTGTTGCGCACGGTCAGTTCGATACCGTGCTCGGTGGCGGTGGCTTTCTCGACAGTGGTCAGGGTGCGGAACGCATGGCGCGCCACGCCCGAGACTTTCTGCCGATAGAAAATGCCGTAGATGCGCTCGATCAGGTCAATGTCGACCACCGAGTAGTTGGTGTTGTGGTACTCGTTGACCAGACGCTCACGCTCGCTGCTCTTCTGCTGGAAGATCAGGTCGGTGAATTCCGGCGAGAACACTTCGTTGACGAACGGGCTGTCGTCCGCCGGTTTCAGCGCCGAGCCGCGCAGGATCATGTCGACCTGCACCGACGGGAACGAATCGTTCAGATCGATGAACGCTTCCGCCGCGCTCTGGCCGCCACCGATGATCGCGATGCTCATTGGCTGATTATTGACGCACGGCTGCTTGGCCATCTCCGCCAGGTACTGCGAGTGGTGGAATACTCGCGCATCGCCCTTCAGTGCCTTGAAGGCTTCGGGAATGCGCGGTGTGCCGCCGGCGCTGACCACCACCGAACGCGCAGTACGAACGAATTGCTGACCGTCCGTCCCACGGGAAATCACCCGCAGCGCTTCAACCTGATGGTTGTGCAGCACCGGCTCGATGGTCAGCACTTCTTCGCCGTAGCGACTCTGTTCGGTGAACTGCGCGGCGACCCAGCGCAGGTAGTCGTTGTACTCCATGCGGCACGGGTAGAAGGTGCCGAGGTTGATGAAGTCCACCAGACGACCGTGCTGCTTGAGGTAATTGACGAACGAGTACGGGCTCGTCGGATTGCGCAGGGTCACCAGATCCTTCAGGAAGGAAATCTGCAACTCGCTCTGGGTCGAGAGCGTGTTGCCGTGCCAGCTGTAGGTCGGTTGTTTGTCGAGAAACAGCACATCCAGTTCGCCCTGGGTCGGGCCGCGCTCTTGCAGAGCGATGGCCAGCGCCAGGTTCGAAGGGCCGAAACCGACGCCGATCAGGTCGTGAACGATGGGCGATGCAATTGCCTGTGTCATTTCCAGTGTCCTCTGGATGTACCCCTCAACAGCGGGGATGAAGCCTGGGTGACCTGACCGGCCTTGTGCAGGACAGCAGATCGTCTGTTGAGTAGGAACGAGGACGGTGAAAAAAAATTTAACCGGGAACGATCAATGTCCATCCCATTGCTTGATGCGCACTCGGCAATGTTTCATGGCGTTGACGATGTGTTTTTCGACCAAGGCCTTGGAAATACCCAGACACTCGGCGATCTCCGGGTGCGACAGCCCTTCGATCTTGCGCAGCAAAAAGCTCTCGCGGCACAACGCCGGCAGCTCGGCCAGTGCACGCTGCAACAGCGCCAGGCGCTGGCCATGATCGAGACTGTGATGAGGAGAAGGACTGAAATAGCGCTCTTCGCTGTCGAGCACATCAAGGGATTCAACCTGGCGCGAAGCATTGCGCCGGTGGTCATCGATCACCAGATTGAGCGCCGTGCGGTAGAGAAATGCGCGGGGCTGCTCGATTGGCGTGTCGCTGGAACGTTCCAGTACCCGCAGATAAGCGTCATGCACCACATCTTCGGCCACCTGGCGGTTGCCTAGCTTGGCGTTCAGGAAACACACCAGCTCGCGATAGTAGTTTTCCAACATGACTCCCGGCCGCAGGGTGCGGTTTCGATCCTTGAGCCAGACCGGCGATCTGCCAAAACAGGCAGTGGCACGATGGTGGCAAATTCAGACGCGTAATTTATAGTAATTCTCATATAGATTTAAAGCGCTGTTTCCATTTGCCCGACAAATTGTTGCCAGCTATACCTGTTACCGCGTTTTTCAGCGCTTAAATTCCCCACCCCGTCTCTCGTTTAAAGGACAGCCCCCCGTATCTGTCGCGCCCTGCGACAGCGTTCGACTGTGGCCCGTTCGCGGTGCCTGCTGAACGACGGGCCGATTTCCACTGGCCGGAACCCTGCATGAAACGTCCCCGCCCCGCCCGACGCGCCCTGCTCATCGCCCTTTGTCTGATCCCCGTTATTGCTGTTGCCGCCTGGCAAGTCTTGCCGCCCGGTCGGGACAAATTCGCCACCGTGCAAGTCTCCCGTGGCGATATAGAAAGCAGCGTGACCGCACTCGGCACCCTCCAGCCTCGCCGTTACGTAGATGTCGGCGCCCAGGCGTCGGGGCAGATTCGCAAGATCCACGTGGACGTCGGCGACGTGGTCAAGGAAGGCCAACTGCTGGTGGAAATCGACCCGGCCACGCAAAAGGCCAAACTCGACGCTAGCCAGTTTTCCATCGAAAACCTCAAGGCGCAGTTGCAGGAACAACAGGCTCAACACGAACTGGCGCGCCAGAAGTACCAGCGCCAGCAGAACCTGGCCGCCGGCGGCGCCACCCGAGAAGAGGACGTGCAGACCGCCCGCGCCGAACTCAAAGCCACACAGGCGCGGATCGACATGTTCCAGGCGCAGATCCGTCAGGCACAGGCAAGTCTGCGCAGCGATCAGGCCGAACTCGGCTACACCCGGATCTTCGCGCCGATGGCCGGCACCGTGGTTGCGCTGGACGCTCGCGAAGGCCAGACACTCAACGCCCAGCAACAGACGCCACTGATCCTGCGGATCGCCAAGCTGTCGCCAATGACGGTCTGGGCGGAAGTTTCCGAGGCCGACATCGGCCACGTCAAACCGGGCATGAGCGCTTATTTCACCACCCTCAGCGGCGGCAACCGGCGCTGGAGCAGCACCGTGCGGCAGATCCTGCCAGTGCCGCCCAAACCGCTGGACCAGACCAGCCAGGGCGGCGGCAGCCCGACCAGCACCAGTAAAAGCGGTGCCGGTCGCGTGGTGCTGTACACCGTGTTGCTGGATGTCGACAACGCCGACAACGCGCTGATGGCAGAGATGACCACGCAAGTGTTCTTTGTCTCGAATCAGGCGAAAGACGTCCTCACCGCACCGATTGCGGCCCTGCATGGCAGCACCAAACCCGACAGCCAGATTGCCCGGGTCGTGGCACAGAACGGCGACATCGAGCAACGCACCGTGCGCACCGGCATCAGCGATCGCTTGAAAGTGCAGATCCTCGACGGCCTCAGCGAAGGCGATCATCTGTTGATCGGCCCGGCCGACGGCAACGGAGGCTGAATGCAAACGCCCCTGATCGACCTGCAGGACATCCGCAAATCCTACGGCGGCGGTGACGCACCCGAAGTTCACGTGCTGCGCGGCATCGACCTGTCGATCCATGCCGGCGAGTTCGTGGCGATCGTCGGCGCGTCCGGCTCCGGCAAATCGACGCTGATGAACATCCTCGGCTGCCTCGACCGGCCCACGTCCGGCGAATACCGCTTTGCCGGGGAAAACGTCGCCGGCCTGGACACCGATGAACTGGCCTGGCTGCGTCGCGAAGCCTTCGGTTTTGTGTTTCAGGGATACCACCTGATTCCGTCCGGCTCCGCCCAGGAAAACGTCGAGATGCCGGCCATCTATGCCGGCATTCCCGCCGCCGAACGCCATGCGCGTGCCGCCGCCCTGCTCGAGCGCCTCGGTCTGGCCTCGCGCACCGGCAACCGCCCCCATCAACTCTCCGGTGGTCAGCAACAACGGGTATCGATTGCCCGCGCCTTGATGAACGGCGGTCATATCATCCTCGCGGACGAACCGACCGGCGCCCTCGACAGCCACAGCGGCAAGGAAGTCATGGCGCTGCTCGACGAGCTGGCGAGCCAGGGCCACGTGGTCATTCTCATCACCCACGACCGTGAAGTGGCGGCCCGGGCCAAGCGCATCATTGAAATCAGCGACGGCCTGATCATCCGCGACAGCGCCAAGGAAGATCCCACCGTGCAGACCAGCGCCAACCCCGGCGCCTTGCAGGCGGTGGATCTGCGCAAGCGCCTGAGCGAGGGCAGCGAAGCGAGCGGCGCCTGGAAAGGCGAACTGGTCGATGCGGTGCAAGCGGCGTGGCGCGTCATGTGGATCAACCGCTTCCGTACCGCGCTGACGCTGCTGGGCATCATCATCGGCGTGGCGTCGGTGGTGGTGATGCTTGCGGTCGGTGAAGGCAGCAAGCGCCAGGTCATGGCGCAGATGGGTGCCTTCGGTTCCAACATCATTTACCTCAGCGGCGCCGCGCCGAACCCGCGCACGCCGCCGGGCATCGTCACCCTGGATGAAGTCGCTGCACTGGCCAGCCTGCCGCAGATCACTCGCATCATGCCGGTCAACGGTGCCGAAGCCGGGGTGCGCTTCGGCAACCTCGATCACATGAGTTACATCGGCGGCAACGACACCAATTTCCCGGACATCTTCAACTGGCCAGTGGTCGAAGGCAGCTACTTCACCGAGGCCGATGAGCGCAACGGTGCGGCCGTCGCGGTGATCGGCAAGAAAGTCCGCGACAAGTTGCTCAAGAACGTGAGCAATCCCATCGGCCAATACATCCTGATCGAGAACGTGCCGTTCCAGGTGGTCGGCGTACTGGCCGGCAAGGGCGCCAGCTCCGGCGATCAGGACAGCGACAATCGCATCGCCATCCCCTACTCCGCGGCCAGCGTTCGACTGTTCGGCACGCACAACCCCGAGTACGTGGTGATCGCCGCCGCCGATGCGCGCAAGGTCCACGAAACCGAAATGGCCATCGAGCAATTGATGTTGCAGTTGCACAACGGCAAGAAGGATTTCGAGCTGACCAACAATGCCGCGATGATTCAGGCCGAAGCGCGCACGCAAAACACCCTGTCGCTGATGCTCGGTTCGATTGCCGCGATTTCGCTGCTGGTCGGCGGCATCGGGGTGATGAACATCATGCTCATGACCGTGCGTGAACGCACTCGCGAAATCGGGATCCGCATGGCCACCGGCGCCCGTCAGCGCGACATCCTGCGTCAGTTCCTGACCGAAGCGGTGATGCTCTCGGTGGTCGGCGGCATTGCCGGTATTGGCCTGGCGCTGCTCGTGGGCGGCGTGTTGATACTCAGCGAAGTCGCCGTCGCATTTTCCCTGGTGGCCATCGCCGGCGCCTTCGCCTGCGCACTGATCACCGGGGTCGTTTTCGGCTTCATGCCCGCCCGCAAAGCTGCCCGGCTCGACCCGGTCACGGCCCTCACCAGTGAATGATCGATCTATGAAACCGCAACTGAGCCTGTTGACCCTTTGCCTGATGCTGAGTGCCTGCGGCAGCCCCGCCCCACGCCCGGAGAGCGGCGTGACCGCCCCCGCCGCGTGGCAGTCGCCGACCGGGCAATCGGTGGCGCAGACCAACCAGCAATGGTGGACGCATTTCGCCAGCCCGCACCTGAACCAGTTGATCGGACAGGCGCAAAGCGGCAGCCACGACCTGGCCGCCGCCATTGCCCGCGTGCGTCAGGCCCGCGCCAGCACGGTGATCGCCGGCGGTTCGCAATTGCCGGAAATAACCGCAGGCCTGAATGCCAACCGCCAGAAACTGCTGCGCGGCAACGGCTACAGCCAACTGGATGCCGACAGCAGCAACAAGGCTGTGGACTACTTCGACGCCAACCTCAGCGCCAGTTATGAAATCGACTTCTGGGGCGGTCAGGCCGCCACCCGCGAAAGCGCCCGCCAGGGCCTGCGCGCCAGTGAGTTCGATCAGGCCACCGTGGAACTGACCCTGCTCAGCGACGTCGCCAACCGTTACACCCAGGCGCTGTCATTGCAGGAACAAAGCCGCATTGCCGCGCTGAACCTGGCCAACGCGCAGAGTGTTCTGCAACTGGTGCAGACCCGTTTCAATGCCGGCTCTGCCACCGCGCTGGAACTGGCCCAGCAGAAAAGTCTGGTGGCCGCGCAACAGCGGCAACTGCCCACCGTGCAGCAACAGGCCGAGGACGCGCGAATCGGTCTCGCGGCACTGCTCGGGCGACCGGTGCAGGAATTGCCACCGAGCCTCGAATCGTTCGACCAACTGCAATGGCCACAAATCGCTGCCGGATTGCCCAGCGATCTGCTGATCCGTCGCCCGGACATCGCCCGCGCCGAAGCGCAACTGGCAGCCGCCCAGGCGGACGTCAAAGTCGCCCGCGCCGCCATACTGCCCAAGGTCACCCTGAGCGCGCAGCTGGGTTCCGGCGCCAACCGCTTCGACGATGTAATGCGCAGCCCGTTCTACAACTTCACCGCCGGGCTGATCGCGCCGATCTTCAATAACGGTCGTCTGTCCGCAGAACGCGACAAGGCAACCGCTCGCCAGGAAGAACTGCTGGAAACCTATCGCGGCGCGATCATCAATGGCTTCGCCGACGTGGAAAAAGCCCTGAACAGCATTCAGGGTCTGGATCAACAGCGGCAATGGCAGACCGAAGAGCTGAATCAGGCGCAGACCGCCTTCAACCTTTCCCAAAACCGCTACCAGGCCGGCGCCGAAGACTTGCTGACCGTGCTGGAAACCCAGCGCACGCTGTACGCCGCGCAGGATCTCAACGTGCAACTGCGACTGGCGCGGATGCAGGCGAGCATTGCGTTGTACAAAGCGTTGGGTGGGGGTTGGGAGACGCGCTGAAAAACAAAAGATCGCAAGCTGCGATCTTTTGCTTCAAACCTTGGCTTTCAAATGACGCGCATACCACGGCCGTTGCGGCACGCGGCGGAACAGCGCGGCGAGTTTCTTCTCGTCGCCGATGAAGGTGATGCGCAGCGCCAGCTTCATGGTCTCGGGATCCATCTCCACTGACTTGCCCACCTGCAAACCCGGCGTGGTGCTGCAACCGTGGGTGGTCGGCCCCAGCCACGGATCCGCGACCTCGTTCCAGCGCCCCGGCGCAAACCACTGCACACCGTTGACCACTTGCCGGGTGACTTCGCCCGGATGGAAACGTTCGTGAGCGCGGAACCAGTCCTCGATGCGGTCATCGATCCAGCCGTGGAAATGCCAGAACACCGGATTGACATGGGATGAAAACGGATCGCCGAGGAAGTCGTTTTCCGCCGCGAACCAGCGTGCGGCGAAATCCGCCGGATCCCGGGCAAACGGCACCGGTTGGCCGTTGGACGGATCGCGCGGCACCGAGGCCCAGCGCATGTGCAGCCAGTCGTGCAGCCCCAGTTCCACTTCTGAACCGAACTGGCCCAACGTGAGCTTGGCCAGATAGCCCGGATCGCGGTACTGCGACTCCCAGACCTGAAAGTTGCTTTCATAGGTCTCGGCGGTTTTCAGGTCGCTGACCCATTGGCTGTACTCATTGTCACCATCGGCCAGCCACGTCGGCGGCAGTGCCGTGCCGTCGTGGTTGTCGAAGTAGCGGGCGAAACCGACCCGATCGCGGATCAGTTCGGGCTGCGGCAGCGGGAAATACTCCCACGACGGCAGATCCTGCATCGAACGCGCTGTGCCCAGCATGTGCCGGTGCATGAAGAAAAAGTCGACGCCCGAACCGTTGCGATCCTTACGGTCGCCACGGGCATCGCGCTCGTTGTCACGCGGGCCGGGCTGCCAGCCGAGACCGCGCAACGCGTTGCGCTTGTCTTCGGCCAGGGTGTGCCACTTGTCCCGCGTCGCATGCCAGACCTGGTGAAACAACCGGTGTTCGGGAGAGATCAGCCACGCCAGCAGCGTCGGATTCAGCGGCGTGCGCTGCCGGGCTTCGGGGAACAGATGTTTGACGGCAATGAAGCGGTTGTCCTGCATCGGCAGCGCCAACGGCCGATCCAGACGCGACACCCGACCGCTGAGGCTGCCGCTGCCGGCGTTGCCGAAATCGGCCCAGACTTCGTCGAGGATCATTTGCAGTTCGTAGTCGATATGACCGTTGGCACTGATCAGCCGCCAGCTCAACTTCGCCGCGTCGCCCTCGGCCAGATCTCCGATTATTCGGTAACGCGGTGTTTCCCCAGAGCGCAGACGCTCGGGCGTATCCAGAAAACCGCAGACACCGCGCCCCTTCTGGCCGATGTCGAGGAACACTTGCAGACCGCTTGCCGGCAGCCCTTCGACGCCGGCGTCGCGGCCCTCGAAACGGATGTCCCAGACCCCGCGCAATTTGTTCGCCAGACGCTGACCGGCCATGTCGGCCACGTCGAACGACGCCTCGCCGGGGGTGATCGTGGGGTCCGGTCTGGTCCATTCACGATGACCAAAATAAGCCGCAGGCACCGCAGCGCCGGTCAGCGCCAGGCCTGCCATGAACCATCGTCGAGAAATCTTCATTGCCCTACCTGTGTCAGCCATGAAGCAGGCCTTATCCAAGCTAGAACGTACGCTGCCCCGACAAATTTAAGGGCGCCCTCGCCACAGGGCGATGCGACTAAATTTCGTTGCCAATCACTCGTTCTTTCCAGATAGCAATGGCCCCTGCGCCAGTACCTCGACGGCGAACCTGACTGAGATGGCAATGACAAAACCACGTTCGAAAAAGGCTCTTTTCATTGGCCTGCCAGTGGCCCTGGCGATCAGTGCCGCAGCAGGCTTCGCAGCCTGGGATTACTGGCTCAACGACAACCCCGGCTATCCGGCCAAGGTGATGGACCAGGCCCGCGAGATGCACCAGCACCTGCTGTCGTTCGACAGCCACATCACCGTCCTCCAGGACTTCGGTACCCACGGCAATGAAGCCGACAAGGACGGGCCCGGGCAATTCGACCTGATCAAGGCCAATCGCGGGCAATTGTCCGGTGCGGCGCTGACGATTTTCGGCTGGCCAGAGCTGTGGAACGGCGCCAATGCGCCGCACAAGCCGACGGCGGGTTTCGTTGAAGAGGCGCGCAACCAGCAGGAGATCCGCTACAAGATCATCTCCGGCATGGTCCGCGACTTCCCCAATCAGGTCGGGATCGCCTACACGCCCGATGATTTCCGGCGCCTGCACGGCGAAGGCAAGTTCGCGATTTTCATCAGCATGCTCAACGCCTACCCGCTGGGACACGACCTGAACCTGCTGGACCTGTGGACGGCGCGCGGCATGCGCATGTTCGGCTTCAGCTACATCGGCAACAACGATTGGGCCGACTCGTCCCGGCCACTGCCGTTCTTCAATGATTCGCCGGATGCGCTCGATGGCCTCTCCGACATCGGCAAGCAAGCGGTCAAGCGCCTCAACGATCTGGGCGTGATCATCGACGTGTCGCAGATGTCGACCAAAGCCCTGGAGCAAGTCGCACAACTGAGCCGCACGCCGATGGTGGCCTCGCACTCGGCGCCACGGGCGATGGTCGACATCCCCCGCAACCTCAGCGACAAAGAACTGCAACTGATCAAGAACAGCGGCGGCGTGGTGCAGGTGGTGGGCTTCTCGCAGTACCTGCGCCCGCTGACCCAGACCACCCAGGACAAACTCAACGAACTGCGCAAGAGCTTTGACCTGCCGCCACTGCCCAATCTCGCGATGGCGCTGATGCCGGGCGACCCGATCATCGCCGCGTGGCCCGAGGCCAAGTTCGGCCAGTACGCCAGCCGCCTCTACGCGATCCTCGATGAAGAACCCAAAGCCACGCTCAAGGACTACGGCGACGCCATCGATTACACCGTGCGCAAGATCGGCATCGACCATGTCGGCATCAGCTCCGACTTCAACGAAGGCGGCGGCGTCAAAGGCTGGGAGAACGTCGGCGACATCCCCAACGTCACCGCCGAACTGATTTCGCGCGGCTACTCCCAAGCCGACATCGCCAAGCTCTGGGGCGGCAACTTCCTGCGGGTCTGGGATCAGGTGCAGAAAGCCGCCCGACCTGCGCTGATTTCACAGCAGGACAAGATCAAGCCATGAGTGATCGTCGTACGTTTCTCAAGCAGGCGGGAATTCTCGCCGCCGGCCTGCCGCTGGCCTCGGGCATCGTCCAGGGCGCCAGCCCCGCCAGCACCGCGAACGTTGCGCCAGCAGCGCCGGCACAGGACAAGTGGGCGCAATTGCGCACGCTGTTCGAGCAGGATCCGGACTGCCTGCACTTCTCCAACTTCCTGATCACCTCGCACCCCAAACCGGTGCGTGACGCCATCGCCCAGCACCGCGCCGCCCTCGACAAGAATCCGGGACTGGCGATGGACTGGGACCTGGGCGTGATCGAGCAGCGCGAGGAAGAAGTGCGGGTCTGGGCCGGGCGCTATCTGCAAGCCGACGCCAGACAGATCGCCCTGACCGGCAGCACCACCGAGGGCCTGGCGATGATTTACGGCGGCGCCCATGTGCGTGCCGATCAGGAAATCCTCACCACTCAACACGAACACTACGCCACCCACACCATCCTCGCGCTGCGCACACAGCGTGAAGGCACCAAGGTGCGCAAGATCCGTCTGTTCAAGGATCCGCACACGGTGACCAAGGCCGAAATCCTCGCGGCCATCGACAGCAACATCCGCCCCGAAACCCGCGTGCTTGGCATGTGCTGGGTGCATTCGGGCAGCGGCGTGAAACTGCCGATCGCCGAAATCGGCGCGTTGGTCGACAAGCACAACAAGGGCCGTTCGGACGACAACCGGATCATTTATCTGGTGGATGGCGTACACGGCTTCGGCGTCGACGACCTGAGCTTCCCGGCGATGAACTGCGACTTCTTTATCGCCGGCACCCACAAGTGGATGTTCGGCCCGCGCGGTACCGGCATCGTCTGCAGCCGTTTCGATCAGGTCAGGTACGTCACGCCGATCATTCCGACCTTCTCCGAAGCCACCGCGTTTTCCACCACCATGACCCCCGGTGGCTATCACGCCTTCGAGCATCGCTGGGCCTTGAACGAAGCGTTCAAATTGCACCTGCAACTGGGCAAGGCCGACGTCCAGGCACGCATTCACGCCTTGAACAGCTACCTGAAAAAACGCCTGCAGGAACACCCGCAGATCGAACTGGTCACGCCGCTGAGCCCCGAACTGTCCGCCGGCTTCACCTTCTTCCGGATCAAGGGCAAGGACTGCGACAAGATCGCCGCCTACCTGATGCAGAACAAGGTGATCGCCGATGCCGTCGACCGCGACGTCGGCCCGGTCATTCGCAGCGCGCCGGGCCTGCTGAACAACGAACAAGAAATCGACCGCTTCATGACCGTGCTCGTCAGCCAGATCTGAGCACCGCGAACTCCTTTTTAACCTGTTATCGAGAGAAATGATGAACAGTGAGCTACGTAGTTTTTCCATCAAGTCGCTCCCCGCGCTGACCCTGGCCGCCCTGCTCGCCAGCCTGTTGCCGGGGCTGGCGCAGGCGGCTGAACCACTGCAGCCGGGCAAGGTGTTCAAAGACTGCAAGGACTGCCCGGAAATGGTCGTGCTGCCCACCGGCACGTTCACCATGGGCACCCCGGAAGACGAAGTCGGCCGCGAACCGGACGAAGGCCCGATGCACCCGGTGACGTTCGCCAAACCGCTGGCCATCAGCCGCTTCCAGGTCCTTCGGGGCCAGTGGGACGCCTACCTCAAGGACACCGGTTATCAGATGCCCGACGGTGATGATCGCGAGGGCCGCGCGTGCAAGGCCGGGATTCCGGATTACGCGGGCAGCGACCCGCGCAAGCAGTACACCGACAGGCATCCGGCCGTGTGCATGGACTTCGCCGAGGTCAACGCGTACGTGGCGTGGCTCTCGAAAAAGACCGGCAAACAATACCGTCTGGTCAGTGAGTCTCTGCGCGAATACGCCGCGCGTGCCGGCAGCACCGGACCCTTCCCGTTCCCGTTCGATGAGGGCAAGGAATACAGCATCGCCAAACACGCCAACACCTACGGCGCGGCCGATGGCTACAACTTCACCGCACCGGCCGGCAGCTTTCCGGCCAACGCCTTCGGCGTCTATGACATGCACGGCAACGTCTACGAATGGACGGCCGACTGCTACAACGAAAACTACGTCGGTGCCCCGAGTGACGGCAGCGCGTGGCGGAGCGGCGACTGCACCATCCAGCGCATCCGCGGCAATGACTGGGGCGAAGCGCCGGTGTTCTCGCGTTCCGGCAACCGCAACGCGGTCTACCCCAAAGTGCGGGGCGACTGGCTGGGCTTTCGTGTAGCCCGCGACCTCTGATCCACCCCGGCGTCGACCATCGGGTCGACGCCCTCCCGGTTTTTCTCGAATCATCGCCCCCAGCGGCCTCCAAAAGCGGAATCCCCCCATGACCACTAAATCCCGTGGCGCCATCAGCGAAGTTCTCAGTCTGCTCAAGCCCTATTGGCTGGTGGTCATGATCTCGATCATGCTCGGCATGGTCGGTGGCCTCAGCGTCACGGCGTTGCTGGCGACCATTAATGACGCCCTGAACGCCAATGGCAGCCCGTCGCTGGGCGTGCTCGCCAGTTTCGCCGGGCTCTGTGCACTGGCACTGTTGAGCTCGATCCTGTCCGACATCGGCACCAACCATGTCGGCCAGCACATCATTGCCGGACTGCGAAAATCCCTTGGCGAAAAAGTCCTGCTGGCGCCGATCGAACAGATCGAACGCTTCCGTAGCCATCGCCTGATCCCGGTGCTGACCCACGACGTCGACACCGTCAGCGACTTCGCGTTTTCCTTCGCGCCGCTGGCCATCGCCTTCACCGTCACCCTCGGTTGCCTGGGTTACCTGGCCTACCTCTCGGTGCCGATGTTCGCGCTGCTGCTGGTGGCGATCATCATCGGCACCGTCGTGCAGTACGTCGCCCGGGCCAAAGGCATCAAGGGTTTCGAAGCCGCCCGTGAAGCCGAAGACGAACTGCAAAAGCACTACAGCGCCATCGCGGCCGGTGCCAAGGAACTGCGCATCCATCGCCCACGCCGTCAGCGCATGTTCAGCCAGCGCATCGAAGGCACCGCCGATTACATCTGCAACACCCACATCCGTTCGATCAACACCTTCGTGGTCGCCAAGACGTTTGGCTCGATGCTGTTCTTCGTCGTAATCGGGCTGGCACTCGCCCTGCAATCCTTCTGGCTGGGCACCGACAAAGCGGTGCTCAGCGGTTTCGTGCTGGTGCTGCTGTACATGAAAGGCCCGCTGGAATACCTGGTGACCACCCTGCCGGTGGTCAGTCGCGCCAACATCGCCTTCAAACGCATTGCCGATCTGGCGGAACAGTTTTCCTCCCCGGAACCCCACCTGCTGCTGAGCGACACCGCCAGCGCCAAACCGGTGGTCGAGCATCTGGAACTGCGTGACGTTCACTACGCCTTTGCCGCCGTGGACAACAACAAACCATTCACCCTCGGCCCGGTCAATCTGTCGATCCGTCAGGGTGAAATCGTGTTCATCGTCGGCGAGAACGGCGGCGGTAAAACCACCCTGATCAAATTGCTGTTGGGGCTGTATGCGCCAAAGGGCGGGGAAATCCTGCTCAACGGTGCGCCTGTGGTGGCCGAGAACCGTGACGATTACCGTCAGTTGTTCACCACGATTTTTGCCGACTACTACCTGTTCGACGAACTGGTGCAAGGCGATCAACAAGTGCCCGAGGACGCCAACCGCTACCTCGAACGCCTGGAGATTTCGCACAAGGTCAGCATTCGCGATGGCGCGTTCAGCACTACCGACCTGTCCACCGGCCAGCGCAAGCGTCTGGCCCTGCTCAACGCGTGGCTGGAGGAACGTCCGGTGCTGGTGTTCGACGAGTGGGCGGCCGATCAGGACCCAGTGTTCCGGCGGATTTTCTACACCGAGCTGCTGCCAGAACTCAAATACCTGGGCAAGACCATCATCGTGATCTCCCACGACGACCGTTATTTCGACGTCGCCGACCAACTGGTGCGCATGCAAGGCGGTCAGGTCATCAGCGAAAAAGCCCCGGCAGCCGTCTGCTGAGCCGGGCCCGCCCCTGTCGAGTGTTAAGAGAAAGCCATGAACGAACTTCTTGATGATGACCTGCTGGCGCTGCTGTTGGCCGATGCCGACGCCGTCGAGCCAGACCCGGTCGCCACCCGCCGCGCACGCCTCGATCGGGCGCCGCTGTCGTACGCCCAGCAGCGCCTGTGGCTGGTGCAGCAACAGGCACCGGCGAATGCCGCCTACAACTTGCCGCGCGCCCTGCGCCTGGACGGTGACCTCGATCCGCAGGCGCTGGAAACCGCGCTCAACGCGGTGATCGATCGCCACGACATCCTGCGCACTGCCTTTCGCGAAATCGACGGCGTGCCGACCCAGGTGGTCGAGCGCCAGACACGCCTGAACCTCAAGCGCCAGGACCTTTCCTCGCTGGATGAGGACACCCGTCGCCTGCACCTGGAACAACGCCTGCAAACCCAGGCCCTGCAACCGTTCGACCTGAGCCACGCACCGCTGATCCGCACCACCCTGGTCAAGACCGCCGAGCGTGAACATGTGTTGCTGCTGAACATGCACCACATCGTGTCCGACGCCTGGTCCAACGCAATCCTCATGCAGGATCTGGCGCGCGCCTACGCGCAGGCCAGCGCCGGCCTCAGCCCGGTACTGAGCGAGTTGCCGATCCAGTACAGCGACTACGCGCAGTGGCAACGCAGCGAGTACCTCGACGGTGTGGCCTGCAAGCGCGCCGACCATTACTGGCGTCAGTACCTGGGTCGCGAACTGCCGGTGCTTGAGCTGCCGGTCGATCATGCCCGCGCCGAAGGCCAGCAACACCTGGCCGGGCGTCATTCTCTGAGCCTTGAGCCCACAGCGCTGCAAGCCCTCAACCGTTTCTGCCAGCACGAGGGCCTGACCCCGTTCGTATTGGCGATGGGCGCCTGGCAACTGCTGCTCGGCCGCTACAGCCAGCAGCGCGAATTCACCGTCGGCGTGCCCAACGCCAGCCGCAACCGCAGTGACAGCCAGGAACTGGTGGGCTTTTTTGTCAGCAGTCAGGTGTACAAGGCGACGCTCGACGGCCAGCAACCAGCGCGGGATTTTCTCCAAGCCTTGCGCGCGCACTCGCTGGCGACGCTGGAACACGCCGATTACCCGCTGGAGTTGTTGTTCGATCAACTGCAACGCGGCAGTGCGACATCGCTCAATCCGCTGTTCCAGGTGTTGTTCAACTGGCGCACGGGCGGCGGCGAGTCGGCGGCCGTGGAATGGGGCGGGCTGAACCTGCAATTTCTCGATGCCGGCGAAAGCCAGGCCAAGTTCGACCTGTCGCTGGACATCGACTTCAGCCCGCAGAACCTGCAAGCCACCTTCGAATACAGCCGCGACCTCTACACCCCCGCCACCATCGAGCGCATGGCCCGGCACTGGCAGCAATTGCTGCTGCAACTGATCGCCCGCCCCGACCTGCGCCTGGACGAATTGCAATTGCTTGATGCCGAAGAGCATCGGCAGACCCTCGCCGAATGGAACCCGCAGCAGACCCGAATCGCCCCGTCGCTGTGCCTGCACCAGTTGATCGAAGCGCAGGTCGCCCGCAATGGCGCCGCCATCGCCCTGACCTTCGGCGAACAACAGGTCAGTTACGCCGAGCTCAACCGCCAGGCCAACCGTCTGGCCCACCGTTTGATCGCCAACGGTGTCGGCCCGGACGTGCTGGTGGGCATCGCTGCCGAGCGCTCGCCGCAGATGCTGATCGGCCTGCTGGCGATTCTCAAGGCCGGCGGCGCCTATGTGCCACTGGACCCGGCCTACCCGGCTGATCGCCTGGCTTACATGATCGAGGACAGCCGCATCGACTGGGTCCTGACCCAGTCCCATCTGCGTGAACAATTGCCATTGCCGGCCCACGTGCGCTGCGTGCTGCTCGACGACGCCACGAACCTGAGCGACGCCGCCGAGCACAACCCCGACGTGGCCGTGCAGCCGGACAATCTGGCGTACGTGATCTATACCTCCGGTTCGACCGGCAAACCCAAGGGCGCCCTGCTCGCGCATCACAACGTCGTACGTCTGTTCGAAGCCACCACTGGTTGGTTCGGCTTCGATCAGAACGATGTCTGGAGCCTGTTCCATTCCTATGCCTTCGACTTCTCGGTCTGGGAGATTTTTGGCGCGCTGCTGTACGGCGGTCGCCTGGTGATCGTGCCCCACGCCGTCAGCCGTTCGCCGCAAGACGTCTACACGCTGCTCTGCGAGGAAAATGTCAGCGTGCTGAACCAGACGCCGTCGGCGTTCAAACAGCTGATGAAAGTCGCCTGCGAAGCCGACCAGCCGTTGACCCAGCAACTGCGCTACGTGATTTTCGGCGGTGAGGCGATCGAGGTGAAAAGCCTGCGCCCCTGGTTCGAACGCTTCGGCGATCAGGCCCCGCAACTGATCAACATGTACGGCATCACCGAAACCACGGTTCACGTCACCTACCGGCCGCTGTCGCTGGGCGACCTGAATATCGAGTCCGCCAGCCCCATCGGCGTGCCGATTGCCGACCTGTCCTGGTACCTGCTGGATGAAGGCCTCAACCCGGTCGCCAAAGGCTGCACCGGCGAGCTGTACATCGGTCGTGCCGGGCTGGCCCGGGGTTACCTGAACCGCACCGACCTGACCGCCACGCGCTTCATCCCCGACCCGTTCGACAGCGTTCCGGGTGGGCGCCTGTACCGTACCGGCGACCTCGCGAAGTACTGCAACGACGGCAGCATCGAATACGTCGGGCGGATTGACCATCAGGTAAAAATCCGTGGTTTCCGTATTGAACTGGGCGAGATCGAGGCGCGTCTGCTCGATCAGCCGCAGGTGCAGGATTGCGCGGTGCTCACCCACGACGGCCCGAGCGGCCTGCAATTGGTGGCCTACGTCATCGCTGCGGACTCGTCGGAGTTGCGCGACACCCTGATCACCGCACTGCGTGCGCAATTGCCCGATTACATGGTGCCTGCGCACCTGTTGTTCCTTGAGCGTTTCCCGCTGAACGCCAACGGCAAACTCGACCGCAAGGCCCTGCCGGAGCCGGATGCCAGCCTCTGGCAACGAACCTACGTGGCGCCGGGCAATCCGCTGGAAGAAGCGCTGGCCAGTCTTTGGCAGCAGTCGTTGAACATCGAGCGCGTGGGGATCACCGACAACTTCTTCGAGTTGGGCGGCCATTCGATTCTCGCGATCCAGTTGATCGCCCAGCTCAAGGCGCAGCTCGACATCGAAGTGCGCCTGCAAGAGCTGCTGGCCCACCCGACCATCGCCGAACTGTCCGCTTTCGTCGCCCGCCAGCATTTCGCAACCGCGCAGTGTGTGGTCGAACTCAACAACGCACCGGCCGACGCACCGGCACTGTTCTGCCTGCACCCCAGCGGCGGTATCGTGTTCTGCTATCAGCCACTGGCCAAACGCTTGAACAACCGGGCGAAAGTCTACGGCGTGATGCATCGCGGCTTCTCGCAGCAACACAACGACGCGCAAACCTGGTCGGAGATGATCGCCGACTACAGCCGTGAAATCGTCGACACCCAGCCGCAGGGGCCTTATCACCTGATGGGCTGGTCGCTGGGTGGTCCGCTGGCCATGGACGTGGCCGCGACACTGGAGTCTCAGGGTCATGAAGTGGCGTTTCTGGGACTGGTCGACGGTACCGTGCCGGCTTCGGCCTTCCCTGCCGACCTGCCACGCTTCCAGCGACCGGATGACGAAGCGCTCGGCGTCACCTCGGAAGAAGTGCTCGACGCCGTGCACTACTTCAACCTGCTGTTCCCGACCCTGGCACTGCGCACCACCGCCTACCTGCAAACGTCGCCGCATGGCAGCGTCAAAGACTTCTATGACTGGGCGGCCGGTCAGGTCGAGCCGGGGCAAGGTGACTTGCTGGCCACCGTGCAGAACATCAAGAGTGAAGTCATGAATGCCCAGGCGTTCTCGGTGCATGAGCGTCTGGTGGAAGCCTTCGACGCCTTTACCTTCAAGCCACTGCGGGTCAAACCGAGTTGCTGGTGGGCGGTGCCTGAAAAGACGGCTGAAGAACTGTCCTTCAGCCAGGCGTTGATCCAGCGCTACAGCCTGTCGGGCGAACTGAACTGCTCGCTGCTGTCACCACTGGAACACCGCAGCATGATCTTCCAGGATGAATTGCTCGAACCCCTGATCGATACGTTCCTGAGTAACAGTCGAGTGCGCTGAGCCCTCTGCGCAAGACCCAAAAACCCCGTCAATCCTTGATTGACGGGGTTTTTCTTTGGGCGCTTTTTCAGGCATCCGTCGCTGAAGCCAGGCGCCGTCGATTTCTTCCGGGCAATAAAAAACCCGGCCTGCAATGGCAGACCGGGTTCGGGTATTACCGATGGATCAGAACTGCGGCTTGTACGTCACGCTGAACATCACGTTACGCGGGTCGCCGTAGTAGCTGTTGCTGTTGATCTGGGCGAAGGCCGGAATGATGTAGCGCTTGTCGAACATGTTGTTCAGGTTGACGGCCAGGTTGACCTCGTCGGTAGCCTGGTAGGCAACGCGCGAACCCCAGATGGCAAACCCCGGCAGATCGAAGCTGCGGTCGAAGCTGACCGTGCTGCTCTGGGCATTCACGCCGGCACCGACGCTGACCTTGTGGAAATCACCCGGCAGGGTGTAGTCGCCCCACAGGCGGAACATGTGCATCGGCGTACCGGTGGCGAAACGCTTGCCCTTGAGGTCGGTGTCTTCGAGGAACTTGGTGGTGTTGTAGGTATAGCCGCTGGAGATCTGCATGCCATCGAACAGTTCACCGGCGATTTCCGCTTCCAGACCCTGGCTGCGAACCTTGCCCGACGCCGTCGAGCAGTACCAGCCGTTGCAGGCTTCCGGCCCTTCGATGTCGGTGGTCAGGTCAGACACGGCGCGGTTTTTCTGGATGTAGCGGAACAACGCCAGGGACGTGTTGAAGCGGCCATCCATCAGCTCGCCCTTGATACCCAGCTCGTAGTTGGTGCCTTCGATCGGCTTGAGCGCGGTCTTCTCTTTGGTCAGCTGGGTTTGCGGAATGAACACTTCGGCAACGCTGCCGTAGGCCGACCACTGTTCGTTGAGCGCATACACCATGCCGACGTAAGGCGTTACACGGCCGGTGCTCTTGATCGAGTTCTTCTCGCCGCCTTCCTGCAGTTCGCGGGCGAAGTAGTTGTCCTGGTCGAAGGAGAAGTCATACCAGCTGGTACGCGCGCCGAGGATCAGGGTCAGCGGATCGGTCAGGTTGATTCTGTAACTGCCGTAGAGGCCTTTCTGGCGAACATCGTAGGTGCTCACGGCCAGGTTGGCGTTGTCGGCGATCATGTCGAACGACTGCTGCGGACGGTTGTGATCGATGTCGAAAATGTCTACGCCCGGCGTGAACTGACGCGCGTATTTGTCATCGCTGGTGAACTTGGAGTAGTTGGCACCCACGGTCAGGCCTTGCTTGAAGCCGAAGCCTTCAAACTGACCGTCGAGGTAGATGTCGAACGCACGGTTCTTGTTGGCGAAGTCAGTCGAGTAATCGGAGAAACGCGGGCCGGTGCTGCCGCCCACCGGAACCACGCCGGCAACGAACTGATAAGTAGCCTCGTTGGACTCGTTCATGGCGATGGCCGAGGCCTTGATTTTCCAGCTGTCGTTGAAGTGGTGTTCAAGGTCGGCGTACACCGCGGTCTGGTCGTTCATCGAACGGTTCCAGGTTGCACCGGTGTAGGTCGAGCGCGGCAGGTTGATGTTGCTCGCGTCGGCGTAGCGCGGCAGGCCCAGCAGGTATGGACGGCCGTGGCTCTTCTTGTTGCTGAAACCGATGCCGAGCACGGTGTCTTCGTCCAGATCAAAATCCAGGGCGCCGTACACGGTCTGTTCCCAGTTCCAGGCGTAGTCGGTGAACGAGTGGTCTTTTTCATAGTTGACCACTGCACGACCACGGATGGTGCCGGCATCGTTCAGCGGGCCACCGACGTCAGCCTGGGAGCCATAACGATCCCAACTGCCCGCCTTGGCAGTGAGGGTCACGGTCGGTTCGGCCTGGCCGCGTTTGCGCACCATGTTGATCGCGCCGCCCGGGCTGTTCGCGCCTTGCAGCAGGCCGGCCGCGCCACGGATCACTTCCATGCGGTCGTAGATCGCCATGTTTTCGGTGATGTAGCTGCCCAGCGCATACACGTTGCGCGGGATCGGCACGCCGTCGTACTGGATCGCTTCGATGTCGAAACCACGGGAGTAAATGAAGATGCCCGGGCCTGGCGACTTCAGCGCGGTCAGGCCGGTGGTGGCTTCGACGGCCTGGGTCAGGTTGCTGATGTTCTGGTCATCCATGCGCTTGCGGGTCAGGACGCTGACCGACTGCGGGATGTCCTTGAGTTTCTGCTGGCCCTTGCCGATGGTCACGGCACCGGTGGTATAGGAATTGGTGCCTTCGGTGGTGGTGCCCAGCGCGGTGGCGTTGATCGTGGTGGCACCCAGTTCCAGACCTTTGGCGCTGCCACTGCGCACCAGCATCAGGGTGTTGCCTTCCACGGTGAAACGCACATCGGTGCCGCGCAGGAGCTGGCCGATGGCCGACTCCGGGGTCATGTTGCCTTTGACTGCAAAGCTCTTGAGGCCCGCCAGATCATCGGCGCTGTAGATGACCTGCATGTTGCTCTGCTCGCCAAACGCTTGCAGCGCCTGTGGCAGGGACTGTGCCGCGATATTGAAGGCTTTGTCTTCGGCCTGGACCTGAGCACTGAGCGGCAGCAGGCACGCCATGCCCATCCCCGCCAGTACAGAGCGCGAGCGCAACGTTCGGGAAATCACCAGGGCCTTGAACAGGGGTTTCAATTCGTGAATTGCGGACATTGTGCTCTCTATTATTGGTCGAAGTGGAAAAGCCTGCGGGCCGCCGAGCGCCCCTCGAAATGCACACCCGCGTGCCGGGATCGTTCAATCATGTGAATCGATCGACTGGCCCCTCCCCGGGCAGCAGTCGCCCGCGCAGTGGCGCGAGCCGGTCATGGGTTGCGTAAGAAATCCGTTTGTTGCCGCGTGAAAACCTGACTGAAAAGGCCCTTTTTCGAGTCATTTCACGCGCTTACGTTAGTAAGACGGAGCAGACCGGAAAAACCGGAATGCGTTTGTTTATCATTTGTGAAATAAATTAAAAAAAACCGTCGCACTGAGGCGACGGTTTTTCCTGGGCGGACAGTTAAACGTCCTGGGCCACCTTGGCGGCTTGCAACTGCCGGGCCTTTTCGGTCAGCAGGGCTTTTTCCTCGGGGCTCATGGACTCAAGACGCACCCGCGCCTGAGCCAGTTTGTCCAGTTGCCCGGGACTCGCTTCCTGGCCACGCAACGCTTGCGCAAGCCCGGCCACGGTCGGATGGTCGAAGACCACACCCGGGTGGATTTCGCACTGCAACAGCTTGCGAATACCCGCAACCAGTTTGATCACCAGCAACGAATGACCACCGGCGGCAAAAAAATCGCGTTCGATGCTCAGGCGATCCTGCCCGAGCAACTGCGCCATGCGCCCGGCCAGCAAGGTTTCGAGGGCGTCACGTGGCGCGACGTAATCGTCGTCGACGCCTTGATCGGCCAGTTGCTGCAAGGTCTTGCGGTCGATCTTGCCGTTGGCCAGCCGTGGCAAGCGCTCGATGAAGCGAATCTGCTGCGGCACCATCACCGCCGGCAGTTGCTGCGCCAGTTGCTCACGCAGGCTGTCCGCCGCCAGCGATTCACGCGCCACGACAAACGCCTGCAAGCCTTGCTCAGGGCTGTCCCCGGCAATCACCACCGCTTCCTGCACGGATGGCAGGCGCAGCAATTGCGCCTCGACTTCCGTCAGCTCGATGCGGAAACCGCGCACCTTGATCTGATGATCGCGCCGCCCGTGCAGGACAATCGCGCCTTCAGGCGAGTAGCGCGCAAGATCGCCGGTGCGATACAGGCGTTCGCCGCTGATGAACGGGTTGTCGATCAACAGTCCTGCCTCGGCTTCGACATTGACGTAACCGCGAAACAGCTGCGCACCGCCGACATACAACTCGCCGACGACACCGACCGGCGCCAATCGCAGCTGCGCGTCGAGCACGTACACCTGATTGTTGTCGAGCACCTGACTCAGCAGACCGGCGCCCTGCCCCGGCGCAACCTTGTGCACCATCACGCCGACCGTGGTTTCGGTCGGGCCGTAGTGGTTGAACACCTGGCAATCGCCACGCACCTGCGCGATGCGCTGGATCAGCGGTGCGGCAATCGCCTCCCCGCCCAGCACCAGAGTTCGCGGCAAACGCGGCGTGTCGCTGTCGAGCAGCGCAGCCAGATGCGACGGAACGATTTTCAGGCAATCGACGGCATGCTCTTGCAGGTAGCCGGCGAATGCCTGTGCGTCTTGCATCTGTTCATCGCTGGCCACGTGCAGCGCCGCCCCGTTGAACAGCGCGCCGAACAACGTGGTGTTGCCCAGATCCGCCGCCACCGTGGAGGTCAGACCGAAGTGCCGGTGACCGTCCAGCCCCAGTGCCGTGCTGACACTGGCGGTGTAGTTGAGCAGATGACGGTGTTCGATCAACACGCCTTTCGGAGTACCGGTAGAACCCGAAGTGAACAGCACGTAAGCGAGATCGCTGCCTTGTGTTTCATGGGCCGGGGCCGGGGCTGCATCCGCGGCCAGCAATTGATCTATAGAACGCACCGGCAGCACGCTGTCGTGCCACTCAGCGATCTGCGCGGCATCGGTCAACAACAGACCGGCACGCGCTTGTTCGAGCATCAGTTGCTGACGGGCCAGCGGCCATTGGCGATCCAGCGGCAGATACGCCGCGCCCACTCGCCAGATCGCGAGCATCGCCACCACCAGCGCCGCCGAACGCGGCAAGGCCAGCGCGACGATCGAATCACGGCCCACACCCTCGGCATGCAACCCCGCCGCCAGTCGCTCGATCTGCGCCTGCAACTGCGCGTAATTCAGGCGGCCGGTCTCATCGGTCAGTGCCAGCGCTTCTGGCGTGGACTGCGCCCATTCGGCGATGCGTTGTGGCAGCAAAGAGATGTCAGCCCAAGATCGCGCCGACGGATTGATCGACAGCAAGCGCTGACGCTCGGCCTCGGTCAGCAGGCTGATCGTATTCAGCGGCGCGTGTGCGTCGGCCACGATCTGGCCCAGCAGCGTGACGTATTGATCCAGCAGCACCTGCATGGACGCCACGCTGTAGCGCTGCGCGGCATATTCAAGCGCCACCGCGCTGGCCACGTTTTCCGCGTTCAACTGCACTTGCAGCAGCAACTCGAATACGCCACCACGCCCGGTTTCCACCTGTTGCGCTGTGCAGCGGGTCGCGCCGATCGCCACCGGCTGTGCCTGACGATGCAACGCAAAACCATAGGCCGGGCGCGCAGCCGCCGGTTGCAGTTCAGGGGCCCAGTATTCCTGCCAGAGACGATGTTCTTCCAGGCGCGCGGCGACTGTCGGCAGCCATTGCGCGAATGACTGTTCGGCATCCACAGGCAGATTCAGCGGCAGGGTTTTCTCGAACACGCCAATCGCGCCGGAGAAATACTCATAGTCTTCGCGGCCATCGTGGCGCCAGCCCATCAACACTTCATCGCGACCGCTCAAACGCGCCAGCAGCAACCACCAGGCACTTTGCATCAGCACTGCAACCGGTTGTGCAACGGTCTGCGCCAGACGTTCTAGCCCCGCGACCAATGAAGCGTCGAGTGGCTTGCTGAGGCTCGCCGAAACAGCGCCCGACACCGTGGATTCGCGCGCCGCCAGCCAAGGCGTCGACAGGGTCGCATCGACGCCATTGAGTTGTGCCTGCCAATACGCCCGGGCGGTCGCGGCATCCTCGTCGAGGATCACTTCGCTGCGCCATTCCAGGTACTGACCGAACTCACCCGACTCTTCGTCTTCAGGCCATTCACGCTGTTCATACGCGCGCAGCAACTGCTGATAGACCAGCGTCAGCGCATTGTCATCCAGACTGTGACGGGCCGCGCCCAGCACCAGCGCCCAACGCTGTTCGGGCAGCGCGTACAACACCGCTTGCACACCGGCTGACTCGCCGGGCACAAAGGCGCGCTGCGCCCATTCGGTCAATTGCGCCTGAATCTCCGCTTCGCTGGCCGGTGCGTTTTGCACCGTCAGCGGAAAGCGCTCGGCGACGTCGGTGAACTGGCGCAGACCATGAAAACCCGGGGCCTTGGCCAGCCGGGCCAGCAACATCGGTTGCTGTGCCAGCACCTGGTCGAAGGCCGCTTGCAGGCGCGCCACGTCGAGCTCGCCGGAAATATCGATGCGCAGGAAACGTGCGGCATCGGCCCAGCATGCAGCGCCGGGCAGTTGATCGCAGAGCATCTGTTGCTCGGGGGTCAACGCCTGCCCCACGTCCTGTTGTTCCATCACCACCTCGTTCATGCCTCTGTTCCTTCGGTTGCGCGGACCGGCTCGCCACGGGCGCCTTGCAAGTCGCTGTGGTCGAACATGTCACCCATGGCCACGACAATCTTGCGCGGACCTTCGAACGGATCGCGGGCATGCGCCACCAGCATGTTGTCGAGCAGAATGGCGTCGCCCTTCTGCCAGTCGAACCGCACGGCGCACGCTTCGTAGAGCTCACCGATGCGCTGCATCACTTCGTCTTCGATCGGCGTGCCGTCCCCGTAGTAAACGTGGCGCGGCATGCGCTCCAGACCGAACATCGACAACAGGTCTTCACGCACATCCGGCTCCAGCCAGTAGATGTGGTGCAGTTGCACCTGGTTGAAGAACGATTTCGCACCGGTCACCGGGTGGCGAATGATCGCCGGGCCCGGGGTGCGGGTTTGCAGTTCGTCGTTGTCCAGCCAGCGCCATTCGATACCGCCGGCCCGGCAACGGGCCTCGACTTCGGCGCGGTCTTCGGTCTTGAAGAAGTGCTGCCACGACACGTCCAGTTTGTCGGTAAAGGTGCGCACATACAGCAGGCCTTTTTCCTCGAACTTGTCGCGCAGATCCGCCGGCAGTTTTTCGTACATCAAGCGGCAATCCACCACCGGCGTCGCGCCGCCAACCGGGGCCGCCACTTCGCAATAGAACATCTGCTTGCGCGGCCAGCGGTCCTGATGGGAGCTCTCGTTGTGGAACAGAATCATCTTGCGTTCCGGGTACGGCGTGGAGCGGTAGGTGTTCTTGCCGCCCTCTTTCTTCGGCAGATCGCCGTACTGGCCGTACAAGCCGGGCTGGATCGCTTCGGCGAAGGCTTCAAAGCCCTGAATGCCATCGAGCTCAAAACCGCGGAACAGGATGCCGGCGTGGGTGGCGAGCTTCGCCTCGATCAGCGGCCGGTTGTTCTTGATCCACTCGATCAGGTCCAGTTGCGGCTCGTTCGGTTCCACCAGCAGCGGGAACGGTTGTGGCGCCGCCATCAACGACTCACGCACCGGCACCGGGCGTGCCTTGGCCACCGGGGCGGCGCCGCGCTTGAGGAATTTGCCCAGTTTGTCGGCCTTGGGTCCGGGGGCAGACGGCCGGGTGGCCGCTGCTAAATTGTCGACTGGCATGCTGATAGCTCCCAATTGAATGTCCTGATCAGCGACGATCTGTTCCAACAGGGCTATCCAGGCCTTGACCAGGTACTGAATGCGCTCATGTCCGAACAAGCTTGTGGCGAATTGCCAATTACCCAGCAATTGCCCTTCTTCTTCGTCAACGAACAATGCCATGTCGAATTTAGAATGGGTCTCCAGCGACGGCAGCGCTTCGACGCTCAAACCGCCCATGGCCTGGGTGCGGCCCGGCAGGTTGTTCATCACGAACAGCACCTGCACCAGCGGGTTCATGCCTTTGTGACGGGGCACGCCCGACGCATCGACGATCATGTCGAACGGCAGGTCCTGATGCTCCAGCGCTTGCAGCAGCGTGTCCTGGGTCTGCGTCAGGAAGCCGCTGAACGAGGCTTCACTCGCAAACCGCGAACGCAGCGGCAGCACGTTGACGAAGAAGCCGATCAAGCGCTCCAGCTCCGCCCGCTCACGCCCGGCCACGTCGGCACCGACCAACACGTCGGCGCCTTCGCTGACCCGGTGCAGCAATACCTGGAACGACGCCAGCAACGTGCTGTACAGCGTGACACCGGCCCGTGAGGCCAGCGCCCGGACGTCGCGACTCAACTGCGCACCGAGGGCAAACTGCACCGCGTCGCCAGCGTAGGACGGCGTCGCACCGCGCGGGTTGTCCAGCGGCAGATTGAGCTGGCCGTTGTAGCCCGCCAGTTGTTCTTTCCAGAACGTCGCCTGCTGCCCGAGCACGCCTTGTTGCTCCAGCGCCTGTTGCCACAGGGCAAAGTCCGAATACTGCACGGCCAGGGCCGGCAAGGCATGTGGTTCGCCGGCGCTGGCGCGGTCGTAGATTTCCACCAGCTCGTTGATCAACACACCCATCGACCAACCATCGGAAATGATGTGGTGCATCGAATACAGCAACACATGTTCGCCCGGGCTCAGGTGCAGGATGCGTCCGCGCAACAGCGGCGCCTGCTCCATGTCGATCGGCGTGTTGGCGTTGTCGAGGACGGCTTGCGCCACCTGTTCTTCCTGATCGCTGCGCGACAAGGCGGACAGATCGATCAGCGGGAAATCCAGCTCGACCTCATCGACGATCACGGCAATCGGATCGCCTTCGTCGTCCTGCACATAGGCCGTGCGCAACACCTCATGGCGACGCACCACCTCGGCAAAACTCGCCAGCAGGCGCTGCACCGACAAGTCACCGCGCAAACGCAACGCCATCGGCATGCCATAGGCGGACGTGCCGCCGGACAACTGCTCGGCAATCCACAAGCGGCGCTGCACCAGCGACAACGGCGCGCTGCTCTTGGCGCCGTGCGCCTTGAGCTCGACCTGACGTGAATCGAACGCCGCCAGCTCGGCCCCGACATTGGCCTGCATGACCGCCGCCAGATCCTTGAGCACCGGCGCACCGAACAGATCGCGCAGGCTCAGCGTCAGACCGGTGACCTTGCGCAAGCGCGAGACGGCCTGGGTCGCCAGCAACGAATGACCGCCGGCCTCGAAGAAATGCGCGTTGCGCCCGATCTGCTCGCGCTCCAGCACGTCCTGCCAGACCTGAGCAATCTGTTGCTCCAACTGGCCCTGTGGCGCGACGAAATCTTCGCTCGACACCTGACTGTCCGGCAGTGGCAAGGCCTTGCGATCCAGCTTGCCGCTCGGGCCGATTGGTAATTGCGCCAGCAGCAGGACATGGCTTGGTTGCATGTAGTCCGGCAGGCTGTTTTTCAGCCCGTCGCGCAGTGTTTGAAGCAACGCAGCATCAGCGTTGCTGGCCAGAGATTCGTCGTGTGGCACGACGTAAGCCACCAGTTGCTGACCTCCTGCCCCCGGCTGCGCCAGCACCAACGCCTGACGCACACCGTCCTGACGCAACAGGCAAGTCTCGATCTCGCCCAGTTCAATGCGGAAACCACGCACCTTGACCTGATGATCGAGACGCCCGACGTATTCGATCAAACCGTCAGCATTGACCCGCGCCAGATCGCCGGTGCGATACAGCCGCCCACCCACCGCGCTGAACGGATCCGGCAGGAAGCGATCGGCCGTCAGATCAGGACGCTGGAAATACCCCCGCGCCAACAGCTCGCCACCGATCAGCAACTCGCCCACTACGCCTTGCGGCACCGGCTGCCCGGCGCTGTCGAGGATATGAATCGTGCGCCCTGCCAGGGCGTGACCGATCGGCAATGCCGCCGGCAGCGGCTGGCCGCCCTGCACGTACTCGACGCAATCGAGCACGGTGCTGGTGACCGTCGCTTCGGTCGGGCCATAAGCGTTGATCAGTTGCACCTGTTCAAGCCCTGCACGCTGATACGCCGCGAGGCCTTGCGGCGGCATGGCTTCACCGCCCACCACCATCTGGCGCAGACGGCCATAGTCGCGCGGGCCGTGGTCGGCGAAGTCCTGCACCACCACGTTCCAGTAGGCCGTGGTCAGGTCGGCGATGCTGATGTCCCGGTCGATAATTTGCTGATACAGGGTTTCGCTGTCCCACACCTCGTTGCCGCGCAACACCACCGCAGCACCGCAGACCAGCGCCGGGTAGACCTGTTCGACAAAACTGTCGAAGTTGAACGTGGCAAATTGCAGCACCCGATCACTGGCCGACAGGCCTTTGTAGGCCTCGGACACACGGGTATGTCGCGCCAGCGTGGCGTGGCTGATGCCCACGCCTTTCGGGCGCCCGGTCGAGCCGGACGTGAACATCACGTACGCCAGGCTTTGCCCGTGCACGACAGGTGTCGGGTTGCTGTCGAGCAACGGCCATGCATCGCCGTCCACGGTCAGCGTACGCACGCCAGCCACCGATGGCAGTCGCTGCAGCAGGTGTTGCTGACTGAGCATCAGGCGCAGGCCGCTGTCTTCGATCATCGCCAGCAGTCGGTCGGCCGGGTAGCCAGGGTCCAGCGGCACATAGGCGCCGCCCGCCTTGAGCACGGCCAACAGGCTGATGATCATGTCCATCGAACGATCAACCGCAATCCCCACCAGCACATCGCTGCCGACGTTGTGTTGCAACAAGCCGTGGGCCACGCGGTTGGCGGCCGCATTGAGTTCGGCGTAAGTCAGTTGCCGGTCTTCGAATATCAGGGCAATGGCGTCCGGGGTTTGCGCCACTTGCTGTTCAAACCACTGATGCACGCAATGCTCGCTGGCAGGCGCGTCGACGGCAGAAAGCATCGGCCTGACCGCCAGTGCCAGTTCGCCCAGACAGGTCGAAGCCGTTACCTGCACCATCTGCTGCAACAGGTGATCGAGCTGGGTCGCCAGTTGCTCGACCGAACGTCCGTCGAATTGCTCACGGTCGAAACTCAGGTGCAGCGAGAGCTGGGCGTCGAGGCTGACCGCAAGGGTCAGCGGGTAGTTGGTCTGTTCGTGATTGGCCACTTCGCCAAAGCGCAGATCCTGCGGCGCACCTTGTTGCAGCGCTTCGGACACCGGGTAGTTTTCGAACACCAGAATGTTGTCGAACAGCGCTTCACCGCCCTGCCCGGCCCAGCGCTGAATCTCGAACAGCGGCGTGTGTTCCTGCTCGCGCAGTGCGAGGTTCTGCGCCTGCACCTGTTGCAGCCAGGCACTCAGCGTTTGTTCGGCACGCGGACTGGCGATCACCGGCAAGGTGTTGATGAACAGGCCGATCTGTTGCTCGACGCCGGCCAGTTGCGCCGGACGCCCGGACACGGTCGCACCGAAGCTGACGGTGTCGAGCCCGGTGAAGCGTTGCAACAGCAGCAGCCAGGCACTTTGCACCAGCGTGTTGAGGGTGACTTTGTGGCCACGGGCAAACTCGTTGAGCTGGCGCGTGCGCACCTCGTCCAGCACATGGAAACGCTCGCCATGGCCCTTGACCGGTTGCACTGCGGCAAACGCGCGCGCCAGTCGGGTCGGCTCTTGCAGGTCGGCCAGTTGCGCGTTCCAGAACGCTTCGCTGACGTGCGCGTCCTGTCGCGACAGCCACTGAATGTAATCGCGATAACGACCCGCGCCGCCGGCCGGTGGCTGACCGCTGTAGCGTTGCAGCACTTCGCCGAGCAACTGCGAATTGCTCCAGCCATCCATCAGGATGTGATGGCTGGTGTAGATCAGGCGGCAGGCATCGGCAGCGGTACGCACCACCACCAGACGCAACAATGGCGCGGCGCCCAGCTCGAAACCTTGCTGCTGTTCGGCCAGCGCCAGGGCGGCGATGGCTTGCGGCAGGTCCGCGTGGTCACGCCAGTCGAGCATGCTGAACGGCACGGTCAGGTGCTTGTGGATGACTTGCACCGGACGCTGGAATTCACCGTCCCAGACAAAGCTGCTGCGCAGCACATCGTGGGCATCCAGCGCGTCTTGCCACGCCGCACGGAAGCGTTCGATGTCCAGGCCTTGAACGTCGACGCACATCTGATTGATGTAATCGCCGGCCTGTTGCTCGTACAGGGTGTGGAACAACATGCCCTGCTGCATCGGCGACAGTGGATAGATGTCTTCGATCTGTTGCGGTGCCAGTGCCAGCGAATCGAGCTGCACCTGAGTCAGGTGCGCCAGCGGGAAGTCCGACGGCGTCACGCCGTGGCTGTCGGTCTGGCAGCAATGCTCCAGCAACGCCTTCAGTTCCTGCGCATAGGCATCGGCCAGCGCCTGAATGGTCGCAGGGTCGAACATCTGCGAACTGAACGTCCAGCCGACACTCAACTCACCGCCATACACCTGACCGTTGAGCGTCAGCCAGTTACCCAGCGCCGCCAACGGGCTCTGTTCGGCGCCGGCCGGTTCGTTGGCCGGGCTGAACAGCGCGCCGCCATCGTCAGCGAAACCGGCATCGAACTGACCCAGGTAGTTGAAGGTGATGCGCGGCATCGGCAACGCTTGCAGGGTCTGACGCGCCGCGTCGTCGCCCAGATAACGCAGCGCACCGAAACCGAGGCCTTTGGCCGGAATCGCGCGCAGTTGCTCCTTGATTGCCTTGATCGAACCGGCGAGATCACCAGTCGGGGTCAACCGGACCGGGAACAGGCTGGTGAACCAGCCCACGGTGCGGCTCAGATCCAGTTCATCGAACAGGTCTTCACGGCCGTGGCCTTCGAGCTGAATCAGGGTCGATTCGCTGGCGGTCCAGCGGGAAATGACCCGCGCCAGCGCGGTCAGCAACAGGTCGTTGACCTGGGTGCGATACGCCGCCGGTGCCTGTTGCAGCAGTTGGCGGGTCTGCTCTTTGTCGAGGCGGGTTTCGACGCTCGCGGCGTAGCGGTTTTGCAGCGCGCCATCCGCGTGATCCAGCGGCAGTTCAACCTTCGCGCCTTGCAGCTGCGCCTGCCAGAAACCCAACTCCGTTTGCAGTGCCGGGCTGGCGGCGTAGGTTTGCAGACGTTGCGCCCAGGTTTTCGCAGCGCTGGTCTTGGCCGGCAGTTTGAGTGTCTGACCGGCCTGCAACTGCTGATACGCCTGTTGCAGGTCTTCCAGCAGAATCCGCCACGACACCCCGTCAACCGCCAAGTGATGGATCACCAGCAGCAAGCGCTGGCTGCCATCGGCCAGGGTCGCCAGCAGTGCCCGCAGCAACGGTCCGCTTTCCAGGTCGAGGCTGCGTTGCGCCTGTTCGCCCAGTTGATCCAGCGCGGCATCATCTGCCACCGCCTGCTGCCAAAGCAGCGGTTCGGCGCCCGGTGCACGGTGAGTTGCAGACCACTGACCATCACGCTGACTGAACGCCAATCGCAAGGCATCGTGCTGCACCAGCAGCGCCTGCAACGCATGTTCGACGTGGGCGGCCTCCAGCGTTTCGCGCGGTTTGAGCAACACCGACTGGTTCCAGTGATGCGGCTCGGCCATGGCGCTGTCGAAGAACAATTGCTGGAACGGCAGCAACGGACTGTCGCCCGTCACCGGGCCCTGATCAATGCTCGGGCCGGCCACACCGACCTTGGCCACGGCTGCCAGACTCTGCACGTTCTGGTGCAGGAACAGATCCTTGGGACTGAAATGAATCCCGGCCTGACGCGCGCGGCTGACCACCTGAATCGAGATGATCGAATCCCCGCCCAGCTCGAAGAAGTTGTCGTGAATGCCCACCTGCTCAAGGCCCAGCACGTTCTGCCAGATCGCCACCAGCGCTTGCTCGATCTCGCTGGTCGGCGCGCTGTAGGCTTTCTGGCTGACGCTCAGATCGGCCTTCGGCAGGGCTTTGCGTTCGAGTTTGCCATTGGGGCTGACCGGCATCTTCGCCAGCAACAGCCAGTGTTGCGGGATCATGTACTCCGGCAGGTTCTGGCTCAGGTGTTCCTTGAGACGGCGCTGGAAGGCCTGGCGACGATCATCGTCCGCCTCAAGCAGCGATTCGTCGTTCGGCACCACATAGCCGACCAGCAACGAGCCGTCCTGAGCGATGACCACGGTCTCGCGCACGTCATCGTGCTCGGCCAGGCGCGCTTCGATTTCGCCCAGTTCGATACGCAGACCGCGGATCTTCACCTGATGGTCCATACGCCCGGCGTACTCGATCACGCCGTCGGCGCGATAGCGCGCCAGGTCGCCGGTGCGGTACAGGCGCTGGCCGTCACCGAACGGGCTGGTGACAAAGCGCTCGGCGGTCAGCGCCGGACGACGGTGGTAACCACGGGCCAGGCCTTCGCCGCCCAGGTACAACTCGCCGATCACACCGACCGGCAACGGCGCCAGGCTGTTGTCGAGGATGTAGGTGCTGAGGTTGGCAATCGGCTGACCGATCGGCACGCTGTCGCGACCTTCGTCGCGGCACGTCCAGTGGGTCACGTCGATGGCCGCTTCGGTCGGGCCGTAGAGGTTGAACAACCCGGCGTTCGGCAACTTGGCGAACACCTGCTGCTGCGCATCGACTTGCAGGGCTTCACCGCTGCACACGATCCGCGTCAGGCTGGTGCATTCGGCCACCGCCGGGTCTTGCAGGAACGCCTGCAACATCGACGGTACGAAGTGCAACGTGGTGATGCGCTGTTCGGTGATCACCTGAATCAACTGCACCGGATCACGGTGTGCGCCCGGAGCCGCGACCACCAACGATGAACCGGTCATCAACGGCCAGAAGAATTCCCACACCGACACGTCGAAACTGAACGGGGTCTTTTGCAGCACGCTGTCATCGGCTGTCAGTTGGTAAGCCTGCTGCATCCAGCACAAGCGGTTGACCAGCGCCGAGTGACGGTTGCCCGCGCCTTTCGGTTTGCCGGTGGAACCCGAGGTGTAGATCACGTACGCGAGGTTTTCCGGATCGATATTCAGCTCCGGGTTGACCTCGCTGCGGCCTTCCAGCCAGTCACCTTCCTGATCCAGCACCAGACTGCGAAGCCCCGCCGGAACCGGCAGTTGCGCCAGCAGATGGCTTTGGGTCAGCAACAGCGCAATCCCGCTGTCCTCGAACATGTAGGCCAGACGATCCTGCGGATACTCAGGATCCAGCGGCAGATACGCACCGCCGGCCTTGAGAATCGCCAGCAGCCCGACAACCATTTCCAGAGAACGCTCAACCGAAATACCGACCAGCACTTCCGGGCCGACACCGTGTTCGATCAACACCGCAGCCAACTGGTTGGCGCGGGCGTTGAGTTGGGCGTAGGTCAGACGTTGTTCACCAAACACCAGCGCCAGAGCGTCCGGCGTGGCGCGCACCTGATCCTCGATCAGCGAATGCACGCTGCGCGACAGTGGGTATTCGGTGGCCGTGGCGTTCCAGCCTTCGACAATCAGTTCGCGTTCTGCGCCGTCGAGCAGCACCAGTTCGGCCAGCGGACGCGCCGCGTCGGCCACGACGGCTTTGAGCAGGTTCAGCCAATGCCCGGCGAGGCGCTGGATGCTGCTCGCCTCGAACAGATCGGTGGCATAGGTAAAGGACGCATCCAGGCCTTCCGGGCTGTCGCCGGTGTCCAGCGCCAGATCGAACTGCGCGGTCCGGTGTTCCCAACTCAGGCTTTGCAGGTTCAGCCCCGGCAATTGCGCGACGAGATCGGACTCGGCTTCGGTGCGATGGTTGAACATCGCCTGGAACAACGGGCTGTGGCTCAGATTGCGTTCAGGCTGCAAGGCATCGACCAGTTGCTCGAACGGCAGGTCCTGATGCATTTGCGCGGCAATCGCGGTGTGCTTCACCTGCTGCAGCAACCGGGCGAAATCCAGTGCCGGATCGAACTCGGCCCGCAGCACCTGGGTGTTGACGAAGAAGCCGATCAGTCGCTCGATTTCCAGACGATTGCGGTTGGCAATCGGCACCCCGACGCGGATATCCGACTGACCGCTGTAGCGGTGCAACAGGGTCTGGAACGAAGCCAGCAGCAACATGAACACGGTCACGCCTTCACGCCGCGCCAGCGCCTTGAGTGCGTCACCCAGCGCCGGTTCGATGGTCACGTTCAGGCGTGCACCGCGAAAGCTCTGCACGGCAGGACGCGGATGGTCGGCCGGCATTTCCAGCAGCGGTTGTTCGCTGCCCAACTGGGTCTTCCAGTACGTCAGCTGGCGTTCGCGCTCGCCGTTGTCCATCCACTCGCGCTGCCACACCGCGTAATCGGCGTACTGCACCGCCAGCGCCGGCAACTCGGCCGCGCGGCCCTGACTGAACGCCGCGTAGCAGGCGATCAGGTCTTCGATCATCACCTGCATCGACCAGCCATCGGAGACGATGTGGTGCAGGGTCAGGACCAGCACATGGTCGGTGTCGCTGATGCGCAGCAAGGCCACCCGCAGCAACTCGCCCGCCAACAGGTCGAACGCCTGCTGGGTCTGTTGTTCGACGAAGGTTTTGATCTGCTCTTCCGTGGCGTTGGCCAGCGTCTGCTCGTGCAACGCGACCTGCCCGCTCGGCCGGATCACTTGCTGCACGCGCCCGTCGGTATCGACAAACGCCGTGCGCAGGCTTTCGTGGCGCTGGATCAGCGCCTGGAAGCTTTGCTCCAGTGCCGCACGATCGAGTTCGCCGCGCAGGCGCAGCGCGGTGGGAATGTTGTAGGCGGCGCTTTGCGGGTCCATCTGCCACAGGAACCATTGACGTTCCTGTGCGTAGGACAGCGCCAGCGGTTGCTCGCGGCCGACCTGTGGAATCGGGGTTTGCGTGGCCTGTTGATCGGCATCGAGGACGCGGACAAACGCTTCCAGGCTGCTGTGTTCGAACAGCGTGCGCAGCGGCACCTGAATATCCAGCGTGCGGCGGATGCGCGAGACCACCTGGGTCACCAGCAGCGAATGCCCGCCCAGTTCGAAGAAGTTGTCGCTCAGGCCGACGCGCTCAAGCTTGAGCACGTCCTGCCAGATCGCCGCCACTTGTTTTTGCAGATCGGTCTGCGGCGCGACAAAGGTGTTTTGCAGGGTGCTGGCATCAAATTTCGGCAGCGCCTTGCGTTCGAGTTTGCCGTTGGGGCTGACCGGCATTTTTTCCAGCCAGACCCAGTGTTGCGGCACCATGAACTCCGGCAGGCTCTGCCCCAGATGCGCCTTGAGCTCGAGGTTTTTCGCACTTCGCGTGGCGTCATCGGCACTCAACAGCGCTTCGTCATCGGGCACCACGTAGGCCACCAGCAACGAACCGTCCTGAGCGATGACCACGGTTTCACGCACGTCATCGTGTTCGGCCAGGCGCGCTTCGATTTCACCCAGCTCGATACGCAGGCCACGGATTTTCACCTGATGGTCCATGCGCCCGGCGTACTCGATCACACCGTCGGCGCGGTAACGCGCCAGGTCACCGGTACGGTACAGGCGCTGGCCGTCACCGAACGGGCTGGTGACAAAGCGCTCGGCGGTCAGTGCTGGGCGACGGTGGTAACCCCGGGCCAGGCCTTCGCCGCCCAGGTACAACTCGCCGATCACACCGACCGGCAACGGCGCCAGGCTGTTGTCGAGGATGTAGGTGCTGAGGTTGGCAATCGGCTGACCGATCGGCACGCTGTCGCGACCTTCGTCGCGGCACGTCCAGTGGGTCACGTCGATGGCCGCTTCGGTCGGGCCGTAGAGGTTGAACAACCCGGCGTTCGGCAGTTTGGCGAACACCTGCTGCTGCGCATCGACCTGCAACGCTTCACCGCTGCACACGATCCGCGTCAGGCTGGTGCATTCGACCACCGCTGGGTCTTGCAGGAACGCCTGCAGCATCGACGGCACAAAGTGCAGCGTGGTGATCCGTTGTTCGGTGATCACCTGAATCAGTTGCGCCGGATCACGGTGCGCGCCCGGCGCGGCCACCACCAACGAAGAACCGGTCATCAACGGCCAGAAGAATTCCCACACCGACACGTCGAAACTGAACGGGGTCTTTTGCAGCACACTGTCTTCAGCCGTCAGCTGATAGGCCTGTTGCATCCAGCACAAGCGGTTGACCAGCGCCGAGTGGCGGTTGCCCGCACCTTTCGGTTTACCGGTCGAGCCCGAGGTGTAGATCACGTAGGCGAGGTTTTCCGGATCGATGTTCAGCTCCGGGTTGGCCTCGCTGCGGCCTTCCAGCCAATCACCTTCCTGATCCAGCACCAGACTGCGCAGCCCCGCCGGAACCGGCAGTTGCGCCAGCAGATGACTTTGCGTCAGCAACAGCGCAATCCCGCTGTCCTCGAACATGTAGGCCAGACGATCCTGCGGGTACTCCGGATCCAGCGGTAGGTATGCACCGCCGGCCTTGAGAATCGCCAGCAGGCCGACGACCATTTCCAGCGAGCGCTCGACCGAGATGCCGACCAATACTTCCGGGCCGACACCGTGTTCGATCAACACCGCTGCCAGCTGATTGGCGCGGGCATTGAGCTGGGCGTAAGTCAGACGCTGTTCACCAAACACCAGCGCCAAGGCGTCCGGGGTGGCGCGTACCTGATCTTCGATCAACGAATGCACGCTGCGTGACAGCGGGTATTCCGTGGCGGTGGCGTTCCAGCCTTCGACAATCACGTCGCGTTCTGCGGCGTCGAGCAACACCAGTTCGGCCAGCGAGCAACTCGCGTCGGCCACAACCGCTGCCAGCAGGTTTTGCCAATGCGCGGCCATGCGTTCGATGGTCGCGGCGCTGAACAGGTCGGTGGCGAAGGTCAACTGCGCGCCAAGGCCTTGCGGGGTTTCGAAGGTATCCAGGCTCAGGTCGAACTGGGCGGTCTGGCTGGCCATGCTCAGCGGATCGATTTGCAGACCCGGCAGGCGCGCGCCTTGCCGGGACTCGCCGGTCGCGAGGTTCTGGTGGTTGAACATCACCTGGAACAGCGGGCTGTGGCTCAGGCTGCGTTCCGGTTGCAGGGCTTCCACCAACTGTTCGAACGGCAGTTCCTGATGCGCCTGGGCGCCCATCGCCGACTGCTTGACCTGTTGCAGCAGGCTGCGAAAACTCGCCTGCGGGTCAATGCGGGCCTTGAGCACCTGGGTGTTGACGAAGAAGCCGATCAGGCGCTCGGTCTCGACCCGGTTGCGGTTGGCGTTGGGTACGCCGACGCTGATTTCGTTCTGGCCGCTGTAACGGTGCAACAAGGCCTGGAACGAGGCCAGCAAGACCATGAACACGGTCATGCCTTCGCGCTGAGCGAGGGTTTTCAGACCGGCAGCCAATTGATTGTCGAGGGTTAAGTCAAGCCGCTGGCCACGGAAACTCTGCACCGACGGCCGAGGAAAATCGGTCGGCAGTTGCAGCACCGAATGGTCGGTACCCAGTTGTTCCTGCCAGTAAGCCAGTTGCCGCGCGCGCTCGCCCGCCTCCATCCAGTGCCGCTGCCAGATGGCGTAGTCGGCGTACTGGATCGGCAATTCGGCGAGGCTGACGTCGCGCCCCTGTGCATAACCGGAATACAACTGCACCAGCTCCTCAACCATGACCCGCATCGACCAGCCATCGGCCGCAATGTGGTGCACGGTGACGGCCAGCACATGGTCGTCATCCGCCAGGCGCAGCAGGCTGGCGCGCATCAGCGGGCCGGTCTGCAGATCGAACGGAAGGTGCAACTGTTCGTTGATGTAGGCCTGAATCTGCTGCTCGCGTTGCGCCGGATCCGCCGCGCTATCCAGCGCATCCACCGCGATGGTCAGCGGCAGCTGCGCGTGAATCACCTGCACAGCGCCCTCGTCGTCCTGACCGAAGGTCGTGCGCAGGCTGTCGTGACGGGCGATCACGGCATTGAACGCACGCTCCAGCGCCGGCACGTCGAGGGCGCCGCGCAACTGCAGCGCGGTCGGAATGTTGTAAGCCGCACTGTGCGGGTCCATCTGCCAGACAAACCATTGCCGGTCCTGAGCGAACGACAACGGGATCGCGGTGAACTCCTCGCGGGTCTGCGGGATCGGCAGATTCGCGGGGGAAACCCCTTCCTGGAGCATCTTTTCAAGATAGAGCGTGCGCTTTTCCAGGGGCAGACAAATAAACCGCCTGGCAATCTTCAGTGCGACATTCCTATCCATCAAGCCTCCTCCATTTCATCAAGCAGGGATTCCAGCTTGCTCAGTTTCAACATATCGACTTGCTCATCGGCGGCGTCCAGCTGGCTGACGAAATCGCCAAGCGCGGGGTGCTGGAAAATCAATTGCGGTGTCAGCTTCAGGCCCAGTTCCAGTTGCAGGCGCGAAACCACGGTGACGGCCAGCAAGGAGTGGCCGCCCAGTTCGAAGAAGTTGTCGTTGAGGCCGATGCGCTCCAGTTGCAGCACGTCCTGCCAGATGGCCGCCACTTGTTGTTGCAGTTCAGTGGACGGCGCGACAAAGGCCTGCTGCGCCTGGCTGGCATCGAACTTGGGCAGTGCCTTGCGTTCGAGTTTGCCGTTCGGGCTGACCGGCATTTTCGCCAGCAGCACCCAGTGCAGCGGAACCATATAGTCAGGAACGTTCCGGGCGAGGTGTTCTTTAAGGCGCTGGAACAGTTCGCTGCGGCTGGCCTCGTCGGCCTCCACCAGACGGGCGTCGTTCGGCACCACATAACCCACCAGCAACGAACCGTCCTGAGCGATGACCACGGTCTCGCGTACGTCATCGTGTTCGGCCAGACGCGCTTCGATTTCGCCCAGTTCGATGCGCAGACCACGGATCTTCACCTGATGGTCCATACGCCCGGCGTACTCGATCACACCGTCGGCGCGATAGCGCGCCAGGTCACCGGTGCGGTACAGGCGCTGGCCGTCACCGAACGGACTGGTGACAAAACGCTCGGCGGTCAGCGCCGGACGGCGGTGGTAACCACGGGCCAGGCCTTCACCGCCCAGGTACAACTCGCCGATCACACCGACCGGCAACGGTGCCAGGCTGTTGTCGAGGATGTAGGTGCTCAGATTCGCGATTGGCTGACCGATCGGCACGCTGTCGCGACCTTCGTCGCGGCAGGTCCAGTGGGTCACGTCGATGGCCGCTTCGGTCGGGCCGTACAGGTTGAACAGCCCAGCGTTCGGCAGTTTGGCGAACACCTGCTGCTGCGCATCGACTTGCAAGGCTTCACCGCTGCACACGATCCGCGTCAGGCTGGTGCATTCGGCCACCGCCGGGTCTTGCAGGAACGCCTGCAGCATCGACGGCACGAAGTGCAGCGTGGTGATGCGTTGCTCGGTAATCACCTGAATCAGTTGCGCCGGATCACGGTGCGCACCCGGAGCCGCGACCACCAGCGATGAACCCGTCATCAACGGCCAGAAGAACTCCCACACCGACACGTCGAAACTGAACGGGGTCTTTTGCAGCACGCTGTCATCGGCTGTCAGTTGGTAAGCCTGCTGCATCCAGCACAAGCGGTTGACCAGTGCCGAGTGACGATTGCCCGCGCCTTTCGGTTTGCCGGTCGAGCCGGAGGTGTAGATCACGTAAGCGAGGTTTTCCGGATCGATGTTCAGCTCCGGGTTGGCCTCGCTGCGACCTTCGAGCCAATCACCGTCCTGATCCAGCACCAGACTGCGCAGCCCGGCCGGAACCGGCAGTTGCGCCAGCAGATGGCTTTGGGTCAGCAGCAAGGCAATCCCGCTGTCCTCGAACATGTAGGCCAGACGATCCTGCGGATACTCAGGATCCAGCGGCAGATACGCACCGCCGGCCTTGAGAATCGCCAGCAGGCCGACGACCATTTCCAGCGAGCGCTCGACCGAGATGCCGACCAATACTTCCGGGCCGACACCGTGTTCGATCAACACCGCAGCCAACTGGTTGGCGCGGGCGTTGAGTTGGGCATAGCTCAGGCGTTGTTCACCAAACACCAGCGCCAGAGCGTTCGGGGTGGCGCGCACCTGATCCTCGATCAGCGAATGCACGCTGCGCGACAGTGGGTATTCGATGGCCGTGGCGTTCCATTGTTCGACCTGCTGCTGTTGCTCGTCGCTGGAGAGCAACTCCAGTTGGCCCAACGCCAGAGCGCCGCCCTGCATCATCTGCGTCAGCAGGTTGTGCAAGTGTTCGCCCAGTCGCGCAATGTCGACTTCGGCAAAATGCGCACGGCCGTAGCTGAAGTGCAGCGACAGGGTGTCGCCCATGCTCACGGCGAGGGTCAACGGGTAGTTGGTCTGCTCGTGGTTGGTGACGTCGGTGAAGCGCAATCCGGCCGGCGCACCTTGTTGCATGGCCTCGGACACCGGGTAGTTCTCGAACACCAGAATGCTGTCGAACAAGGCGTCGCCGCCCTTGCCGGCCCAGCGCTGGATCTCGAACAGCGGCGTGTGTTCGTGCTCGCGCAGGCTCAGGTTTTGCGTCTGCACGGTGTGCAGCCACTGGCCGACACTCTGCTCGGCACGCGGGGTGCCGATCACCGGCAGTGTGTTGATGAACAGCCCGATCTGCTGCTCGATGCCTTTGAGATCCGCCGGACGCCCGGCCACCGTCGCACCGAACGCGACCGTGTCCTGACCGCTGTAGCGTTGCAGCAACAGCAGCCACGCCGCTTGCACCAGGGTGTTGAGGGTGACTTTCTGCTCGCGGGCGAACTCGGCCAGTTGCCGGGTCGCAGCGGCATTCATGACGCGCTGATGATCGGCATACCCCGCGACAGCCATCAGGTCATCACGACGGGCGATGGCCTGGGTCAGGCGGGTCGGCTCTTGCAGGTCGGCCAACTGGGTTTTCCAGAAGGACTCGCTGACGCCGCCGTCCTGACGTTGCAGCCAGGCGATGTAGTCGCGATAACGCCCCACCGATTGCGCCAGCGGCTGACCGCTGTAGCGGTGCAGCACTTCGCCCATCAACTGCGAGTTGCCCCAGCCATCCATCAGGATGTGATGGTTGGTGTAGATCAGGTGGTAGGTGTCATCGTCGATGCGCACCAGACACAGGCGCAGCAACGGCGCGGCGGTCAGCTCGAAGCCCTGTTTGCGCTCCTGCGCAGCCAGTGCGTCGAGGTCGGCCTGATAGTCACGGCGACCACGCCAGTCCTGCACGCTGAACGGCAGTTCGACCTGTTTGTGCACCACCTGCACCGGGCGTTCGCCCTGCCACAGGAAACCGCTGCGCAGCACGTCATGCGCCTGCAACGCCGCCTGCCAGGCGGCACGGAAGCGCTCGACATCCAGGCCCTGCACATCGGCACGGGTCTGGTTGATGTAATCGCCTGCCTCTTCCTCGTACAGCGTGTGGAACAGCATGCCTTGCTGCATCGGCGACAGCGGGTAGATGTCTTCGATCAACGACGCCGGCAGCGGCAACCCATCGAGTTGTGTCTGGCTCAGCGGTGCCAGCGGGAAGTCCGACGGTGTCACACCGTGCACGCCGTCGCGGCAGCAATGTTCGATCAGTGCCGCCAGTTCCTGCGCGTAATCGCCGGCCAGGGCTTGAACGGTGCCGCGCTCGAACATGCGCTCACTGAAGGTCCAGCCGAGGCTGAATTCGCCGCCGTAAATGCCGCCGTTGAGGGTCAACGGACTGCTGAGCAAGGCGTCCAGGCTCTGCTCCGCACCGCGTGCTTCACTGGACGGCGTAAACAGGGCTGCCTGCCCCGCGTCGAAGCTGCTGTCGAACTGCCCGAGGTAGTTGAAGGTGATCGCCGGTTGCGGCAAGGCACGCAGGGTTTCACGGACCGCGTCGCTGCCCAGATAACGCAACACACCGAAGCCGATGCCTTTGTTCGGGATGGCGCGCAGTTGTTCCTTGACCGCTTTGAGCGAAGCGCCGAGTTCTGCGCTGGCGGTCAGCTTGACCGGGAACAGGCTGGTGAACCAGCCGACGCTGCGGCTCAGGTCAATGTCGGCGAACAGGTCTTCGCGGCCATGGCCTTCGAGCTGAATCAGCGTCGAATCCTCACCGGTCCAACGGCTGATCACCCGTGCCAGTGCGGTCAGCAACAGGTCATTGACCTGGGTGCGATAGGCCGCTGGCGCGTCTTGCAGCAGTTGGCGGGTCAGGTCCGCGCCGAGTCGGGTCTGCACCGTGTGTTCATGACGACTCTGCAAGCTGCCGTCGGCGTGATCCACCGGCAACTGGCTGGATACGTTTTGCAGCTGTGCGAGCCAGTAAGGTTGCTCGGCCAGCAGCGTTTCGCTGCTCGCATAAGCGTGCAGGCGCTCGGCCCAGGTTTTGAACGCGCTGGTCCGGGCCGGCAGTTTCACTGGCTGAGCGCTGCTGATTTGCTGGTAAAGCCCTTGCAGGTCTTCCAGCAGAACACGCCACGAAACGCCGTCGACCACCAGGTGATGGATCACCAGCAACAGCCGCTGAGTACCGTCCGCCAGCGTCGCCAGCACGGCGCGCAACAACGGCCCGCCGAGGGCGAGGCTGCGTTGCGCTTCAAGGCCCAGTGCTTCGAGTTCTGCGGCGTCTGCGACCTGGGTTTGCCACAGCAGATCCTCCGGCTGCTCGCCGACTGCCAGGTGTTGCGCGATCCACTGACCATCGACAGACGCAAACGACAAGCGCAGTGCATCGTGGTGTTCGATCAACGCGTCGAGGGCGGCCTTCAGATGCCCGGCGTCCAGGGTCTGCGAGGTGTTGAGCAGCACCGACTGGTTCCAGTGATGCGGCTCGGCGACGCCTTCTTCGAAGAACTGCAACTGCACCGGCAGCAACAGCGACGCACCGGTGACCGGCGACTGGTCGATGACAAAACCGCCCTCGCCGACCCGCGCGACACTGGCCAGACCTTGAATGGTCTGGTGCTGGAACAGGTCTTTCGGACTGAAATGAATACCCGCCTGACGGGCGCGGCTGACCACTTGAATCGAGACGATCGAATCACCGCCCAGTTCGAAGAAGTTGTCGGTCACACCGATTTGCGCCAGGCCCAGCACCGCTTGCCAGATGTCCACCAGCGTTTGCTCGGCGGCATTGGTGGCGGCCAGGTAATCCTGCTGCGCCTGCGCTGCATCGGGTTTCGGCAACGCGTGGCGATCAAGCTTGCCGTTGGGTGACAGCGGCATTTTCGCCAGGAACAACAGGTGCGTCGGCACCATGTAGTCCGGCAAGGTTTGCTGAAGCTGCTCGCGCAATGCTCGGCGCAGTTCGCTTTGCAGATCGTTGTCGGCCATGACCGGTTCGGCGTCGGTCGGCACCACGTAGGCCACCAGTTGCTGACCGCTTGGCCCGGCCACTGCCATCACCAGTGTTTCGCGGACGGTCTGGGCATCCAGCAGACGCGCTTCGATTTCACCGAGTTCGATACGGAAACCACGAATCTTCACCTGATGGTCGACACGCCCGATGTACTCGATCACCCCGTCGGCACGGAACCGCGCCAGGTCACCGGTGCGATACAGACGTGCGCCCGGCTGCACCGAGAACGGATCCGGCATGAAGCGCTCGGCGCTCAGGTCCGGACGGTTGAAATAACCGCGAGCGAGCAATTCGCCGCCGATCATCAGCTCGCCCACCGCGCCCACCGGCACTGGTTGGCCGGCGATGTCCAGCAGGTAGATGGAACGGCCCGGCAACGCCGAACCGATCGGCAAGGTCGATGGCGTCGGCTCGGCACCGGTCACGTAGTCACCGCAATCCAGCGACGTGGCGGTCACGGTGGCTTCGGTCGGACCGTAGGTATTGAGCAAACGAACGTGGGCCAGACCGGCCTTGTTCCAGGCCGCCATGCCTTCGGGCGGCATCGCTTCACCGCCGGCATGCACCTGACGCAACACGCCGTAGTCACGCGGGCCGACTTCGGCGAAGTCCTTGGCCAGCATGCCCCAGTAGGCGGTGGTCAGGTCGATCACGCTGATGCGCTTGTCGAGCATCTCGGTGTAAAGGGTTTCGCTGTCCCAGATCTCGGTGCCGCGCAGCACGACCGAAGCACCGGTGATCAGCGCCGGGTACAGCTGCTCGACGAAACCGTCGAAGTTGAACGTCGAGAATTGCAGCACGCAGTCCTGCGCGGTCAACGCCATCAGGTCCACGGTCACGTAGGCGTGCTTGGTCAGCGACGCCTGATTGATCCCCACGCCTTTCGGACGTCCGGTCGAGCCCGAGGTGAACATCACGTACGCGAGGTTATCGGCCAGGGTCAGGTTCGGCAGATCAGCGCTTTCGAGCTGCTCTGGTTGACGATCAACACACAGCACCTCGACGCCTGCGACCTGCGGCAGACGCTCCAGCAAATGGCTCTGGCTCAGCAACAGCAGCAGGCCGCTGTCTTCGATCATGCAGGTCAGGCGATCACTCGGGTATTGCGGGTCCAGCGGCACGTACGCGCCGCCGGCCTTGAGCACCGCCAGCAGGCTGATGATCATCTCCAGCGAACGCTCGACCGCGATCCCCACCAGCACGTCAGGACCGACGCCGCGCTGACGCAAGGTGTGCGCCAGGCGGTTGGCCTGCTGGTTGAGTTCGGCGTACGTCAGACGCTGATCGGCAAAGTACAGCGCGACCTGATCCGGCGCCCGTTGCACTTGCTGTTCGAACAATTGATGCACGTGCAGCGCAGTTGGGTAGTGCCCGGCGCAATAACCCCAATCGTTGAGTGCCAGTTCCCGTGCAGCCGCATCGAGCAGTTGCAGGTCGCCCAGGCAACGTTGATCGGAACCGCCGGCCATCTCCATCAGCACGTGGTTCAACTGAGCACCCAGTTGCTCGACGGTGGCGTCGGCAAAGTGTTCGCGGTCAAAGCTGTAATGCACTTCCAGCGTGCCCTCCAGGCTCACGCCCAGGGTCAGCGGGTAGTTGGTCTGTTCGTGGTTGGCCACCGGACCGAAGCGCAGGCCTTGCGGTGCGCCCTGCTCCAGCGCCTGGGCAATCGGGTAGTTCTCGAACACCAGAATGTTGTCGAACAGCGCTTCGCCGCCCTGCCCGGCCCAGCGCTGGATATCGAACAGCGCGGTGTGTTCGAACTCGCGCAGCGCGAGGTTTTGCGCCTGCACCGCTTGCAGCCAACTGCCGAGCGATTGCTCGGGCCGTGGGCTGGCGATCACCGGCAAGGTGTTAATGAACAGACCGATCTGTTGCTCGATCCCCGGCAAGTCCGCCGGACGCCCCGCCACGGTGGCGCCGAACGCGACGCTGGCCTTGCCGGTGTAGCGTTGCAGCACCAGCAGCCATGCCGCCTGGACGAGGGTGTTGACGGTGACTTTGGAAGCACGGGCGAACTCACCCAGGCGAGCGGTCTGCTCGCTGTCGAGCACGCGATAATGGTCGCCGTAGCCTTGCACCGTCGGCGCATCTTTCGGCCGGGCGATGGCGTGAGCCAGGCGCGTCGGTTCGTCCAGCGTGCGCAACGCCGGCAGCCAGAACGCTTCACTTGCCGCCGCGTCCTGACGCTGCAACCAACCGATGTAATCGCCGTAGCGACCTGCATGTGCGGCACTGAACTTGCCGCTGTAGCGCTGCAGCACTTCGCCGAGCAACTGCGAGTTGCTCCAGCCATCCATCAGGATGTGGTGGTTGGTGTAGATCAAGTGATGACGCTGGTCATCAATACGTACGATCACCAGACGCAGCAGGGTCGATGCATTCAGGTCCAGGCTTTGACGCTCGGCGTCGGCCAGGGCCTGCAACGCGTCTTCTCGCTGCGGCTGCGCGCGCCAGTCGTGCAGGCTGTAAGGCATTTGCGCGTGCTTGCTGACCACTTGCATCGGCGCATCCAGCTGGCCCTGCCAGACGAACCGCGTACGCAGAATGTCGTGCGCATCGACGGCGGCCTGCCAGGCCTGATGGAAACGCTCGGGCTCGAGGCCTTCGACGTCCAGGCGCATCTGGTTGATGTAGTTGCCGGTGGATTCTTCATACACCGCGTGGAACAGCATGCCCTGCTGCATCGGCGACAGCGGATAAACGTCTTCGATCAGCTGTGGCGCCAGCGGCAAGCCGTCCAGTTGAGCCTGGCTCAAACGTGCCAGCGGGAAGTCCGACGGCGTGACACCGTGATGATCGGCCTGGCAGCAATGCGCGATCAGCGCTTGCAGCTCCTGGGCGTAATCATCGGCCAGACGCTGAATCGTTGCCTCATCGAACATCTCATGGCTGAACGTCCAGCCCAGGTTCAGTTCGCCGCCATACACCTGGCCGTTGAGCGCCAACTGGTTGGCCAGCGGCGCATTGGCATTCAGTTCATCGCCCGCCGCTTCGCTGGATGGCACGAACAGCGCGCCATCGGCGGCGTCGAAGCTGCCGTCGAACTGGCCCAGGTAGTTGAAGGTCAGGCGCGGAACCGGCAGCTGCGCGAGGGAGGCGCGATCAGCGTCCTCGCCCAGATACGCCAGCGCACCGAAACCGATGCCCTTGTTGGGGATCGCGCGCAGTTGTTCCTTGATCTGTTTCAGCGACGCACCCAGCTCTGCAACCGGCGTCAGTTTGGCCGGGTACACCGTGGTGAACCAGCCCACGGTGCGGGTCAGGTCGATGCTGTCGAACAGCTCTTCACGGCCATGGCCTTCGAGTTGAATCAACGCACTGTCGGCGCCGGTCCAGCGCACCATCACGCGGGCCAGTGCGGTCAACAGCAAGTCATTGACCTGGGTGCGATAGGCCGCCGGAGCGTCCTGCAGCAACTGACGGGTCAGGGCCTTGTCCAGACGGGTGCGCACGGTCAGCGCATGACGGTTTTGCAGACCACCGTCGGCGTTGTCCAGCGGCAGCGCGACATCGGCACCTTGAAGCTGGTCCTGCCAGTACGCCAGCTCGGAGCGCAGCTCGCTGCTGCGGGCGTAGGTTTGCAGGTGTTCGGCCCAAGCCTTGGCGGCGCTGGTTTTCGCCGGCAATTGCAGGGGTTCGCCCGCTGCGATCTGCCGGTAAGCGCTTTGCAGATCATCGAACAGAATCCGCCACGACACGCCGTCCACCACCAGGTGATGGATCGCCAGCAGCAACCGCTGACTGCCGTCGTCGAGGTTTGCCAGCACCGCACGCAGCAGTGGCCCGGCTTGCAGATCGAGGCTGCGTTGCGCCTCGTTGGCCACCGCTTCCAGCGCGGCGACATCGGCCACATCGACCGTCCACAGGAGAGCATCGTTGCGGCTGTCGACGCCACGGTACTCGGCGTGCCAGCCATCGGCCTGCTCGACGAAGCTCAGGCGCAAACCATCGTGGTGCGCGACCAGCGATTCCAGCGCCTGCTCCAGTGCCGCCGCCTGCAACGGCTGGGTCGGCTTGAGCATCACCGCCTGGTTCCAGTGCTGACGCTCAGGGATGTCCTGTTCGAAGAAGGCCTGTTGCACCGCCAGCAACGGCAGCGCACCGGTCACCGGACCCTGATCGATGGCTTGCGCCTGCTCGCCCACCTTGGCCACTGCCGCCAGTGCGGCGATGGTCTGGTGCTGGAACAGGTCTTTCGGGGTGAAACGGATCCCGGCCTGCCGCGCACGGCTGACCACCTGGATCGAGATGATCGAATCGCCACCGAGTTCGAAGAAGTTGTCGCTGACACCCACCTGCTGAAGTTTCAGCACGTCCTGCCAGATCGTCGCCAGTTGCTGCTCCAGCACGGTTTGCGGAGCGACGTAGGCTTGTTGCAGCTGGCTGACATCCGGTTTCGGCAGGTTCTTGCGGTCGAGTTTGCCGTTCGGTGTCAGCGGCATGCGTTCCAGACGCAGCACGTAGGCCGGCACCATGTGCGCCGGCAGTGTGGCTTTGAGCTGCTCGCGCAGGTCTTCGGCGAAATCCTCGCGCGCCGAATCACCGACCACGTAGGCCACCAGACGCTTGCCGCTGCCGGCGCTGCCTTCCTGCGCCACGACTACCGCTTCCCGCACGCCATCGAGGGCTTGCAGGCAGGCTTCGATTTCCCCCAGTTCGATCCGGAAACCACGGATCTTCACCTGATTGTCGATGCGATCCAGATAGTCGAAGGTGCCGTCGGCACGCTGGCGCACCAGGTCGCCGGTGCGGTACAGCAAACCACCGGTGTGGCTGAACGGATCCGCGACAAAACGCTCGGCCGTCAGCCCCGGACGATTGAGGTAACCGCGCGCCAGACCCGTGCCGCCGAGGTACAACTCACCGGCCATGCCTTGCGGCAGCAGGTTCAGATCGGCGTCGAGCACATAGGCGCTGCGGTCACCGATACGGCTGCCGATCGGCGCGTAGGCCGCACCGCACGGCACTTCGCGACCGGCCTTCCAGATCAGCGGCGTGACCACGGTTTCGGTCGGCCCGTAACCGTTGATGATGTAGTCCGGATCGAGGGCGCGTTTGACCCGTTCGAAACTGGCGCTCGGCACCGCGTCACCGCCGAAGCAGTAGATACGCACCTTAGGTGGATTGCCCTCGCGCTCGGCGTGTTCGGCCAGTTGTTGCAAGTACACCGGCGGGAACGCGACCACGGTCACGCCGTGCTCGCGCATCGCGTTGTACGTCTGCTCCGGCGTCCACAACGTGTCGTCACGGATCAACAGCGAGGCGCCGTGGGTCAGGCTGGTCAGCCAGCGCTCGTGGGCACCGTCGAAGGCGAACGACATGAAGTGGAATTCGCAGTCGCTGTCACGCATTTCATAACGCTGACCGATGGCCTGGCAGTGCATCGCCAACGGGCCATGGGCAACGCTGACGCCCTTCGGATTACCGGTGGAACCGGAGGTGTAGATCACGTAGGCGAGGTTGTCCGGATCGAGCTGCACCTGCGGTGCCTTGATCGGCCACTCGCGCAAGTCGAGGCGGTCCAGTTCCAGCACCGGCACCGATTCGGCGACCGGCAATTGCGCCGACACCGACGAATCGCTGATCAGCAACGCCAGCCCCGAATCCTCGATCAGGTACGCCAGACGCTCGCGCGGATAACTGGTGTCCAGCGGCACATAAGCACCGCCTGCCTTGAGCACGGCCAGCAAGGCAACAATCACCGCTTCGCTGCGCGGCAAGGCCACGCCGACCCGGGTTTCGGCACCGACACCGCGGGCAATCAGCGCGTGGGCCAGTTGATTGGCGCGCTGATCGATCTCGCCATAGCTGAAGTGCTGACCGTTGAAAATCACCGCGGTGCGCTGCGGACGCTCGGCGGCCAGGGCGCTGATCCGCTGGTGTACAGCGATGTCCACCGGGTACGGCTGCGGGTGGTTATCGGCGTGTTGGCGGGCGTGTTCGCCGGCGTCGGCCAGGGCGATTTCACCGAGGCTGCGCTCGGCGGACACAGCAAACTGCTCAAGCAATTGCAGCAGGTGCGCGCTGATGCCTTCGATGGCAGCGTGGGCGAAATGGCCACGGTCGAAGCTGTAGTGCAGCGCCAGTTGCTCACCGAGGGTGACGGCGACGCTCAACGCATAGTGGGTCTGTTCCAGGTTGGCGACTTCGCCGAACACCACGCCCTGATCGGCGCCTTGCTTCAGGGCCTGGGCAATCGGGTAGTTTTCGAACACCAGAATGTTGTCGAACAGCGCTTCACCGCCCTGCCCGGCCCAACGCTGAATGTCCGCCAGCGGCGTGTGCTCGAAATCGCGCAGGCCGAGGTTTTGCGCCTGCACGGCTTGCAGCCAGTGGCCCACGCTCTGATCGGGACGCGGCGCACCAATCACCGGCAAGGTATTGATGAACAATCCAACTTGCTGCTCGATGCCCGGCAGGTCCGCCGGACGCCCGGCAACCGTGGCTCCGAACGCCACCGCTTCGTGACCGGTGTAGCGTTGCAGCAACAGCAGCCACGCGGCCTGGATCAAGGTGTTGACGGTGACTTTCTGCTGGCGGGCGAAGGTTTCCAGCACACGGGTTTGCGCCACGTCGAGTGTCTGGAAATGATCGCCGTGACCGCTCTGGCTGTCGCTGGTCGAAGCCACGCGGGCCAGACGGGTCGGCTCTTGCAGGGCGGCCAGTTGCTCGCCCCAGAAGTTTTCGCTGAGTCGAGCGTCCTGACGTTGCAGCCAGGCGATGTAGTCGCGATAGCGTCCGCCGGTATTCGCCGGAATCTGCCCGCTGTAGCGCTGCAACACTTCGCCGAGCAACTGCGAGTTGCTCCAGCCATCCATCAAGATGTGGTGATGGGTGTAGATCAGGTGCCACTGCTCGGCGTCGGTCTGCACCAGCACCAGACGCAGCAGCGGCGCGCAGGTCAGGTCGAAGCCTTGTTGGCGCTCGGCATCGGCCAGCGCCGCGAGGGCTTGTGGCTGATCGTCACGGGAGCGCCAGTCCAGCGCAGTGAACGGCAACTGTACCTGCTTGTGGACGATTTGCACCGGCTCGGCCAGCTCGCCCTGCCAGACAAACCCGCTGCGCAGGATGTCCTGGGCATCGACGGTGGCTTGCCACGCATCGCGGAAACGCTGTGGATCGATGCCTTGAACGTCGACGCGCATCTGGTTGATGTATTCGCCCGCCGCTTGCTCGTACAGGGTATGGAACAGCAGACCCTGCTGCATCGGCGACAGCGGATAGAGATCGTCCAGCTCACCGGCCGGCACCGGCAGCGCATCGAGTTGCGCCTGCGTCACGCGCGCCAGCGGGAAGTCCGACGGTGTCGCTTGCGGCGCTTCGAGCGCACAGCAATGGTCGATCAAAGCGTTGAGTTCAAGGGCGTATTGATCTGCCAGTTGCTGCACGGTCGCCGTGTCGAACATCTCACGGCTGAAGCCCCAGTTCAGCGCCAGCTCGCCGCCGTACACCTGGCCTTCGACCGTCAGCCAGTTGGCCAGCGGCGCCGAAGGATCCTGCGCCGCACCGCCACCCTCACCGGACGGCACAAACAGTGCCGCCTCATCGAACTGACGGTCGAACTGGCCGAGGTAGTTGAAGGTGATGCGCGGTTTGACGTCGCTGTTCAGCGACGCCGCCGTTTGCGCGTCCGCCAGATAACGCAGTGCGCCGTAGCTCAGGCCTTTGTCCGGCACGGCACGCAGTTGTTCCTTGATGGCTTTGATCGAAGCGCCGAGGTTGTCCGCCGGGCGCAGATTGACCGGGAACAGGCTGGTGAACCAGCCAAGGGTGCGGGTCAGGTCGACGTCATCGAACAGGTCTTCGCGACCGTGACCTTCCAGTTGAATCAGGGTGCTGACCTGGCCGCTCCAGCGGCAGACCACGCGGGCCAGCGCGGTCAGCAGCAGGTCGTTGACCTGGGTGCGATAGGCCGCCGGCGCCTGTTGCAGCAACTTGCGGGTTTGCTCGGCGCTGAGCTTGAGCTCGACCTTGTCTTCGAAACGGTTTTCCAGTGCGCCGTCAGGACGCTCGCAAGGCAGTTCGGCATGCGGTGCATCACGCAGTTGCGCCTGCCAGTAATCGAGGCTTTCGGCGAAAGTCGGCAGGTGCCCTTGCAGGCGTGCGACCCACTGCTGATACGAACTGGTCTTGCCCGGCAAGGCGCCAACCGTGCCGTTCAGGGCATGAGTGTAGGCGGCTTGCAGGTCTTCCAGCAGCACGCGCCACGACACGCCGTCGATCACCAGGTGATGCGCGACCAGCAGCAAACGCTGGCTGCCATCGGCCAAATTCACCAGCATTGCGCGCAGCAAAGGGCCGTTGCTCAGGTCCAGGCTGCGCTGGGCTTCGTCGCACAAGGCCTTGAGGTCTTCCAGCGATTGCGCGTTGCGCTGCCACAACACCGACTCGCCGGTTGCCGCGGCATACGCCTGCTGCCAACCCTCGGCAGTCGATTCGTAGCGCAAGCGCAGCGCATCGTGATGGTTGAGCAACTGGCTCAGCGCGCGATCCAGCGCGCCAGCGTCCACAGGCTGTTGCGCCGTCAGCAACAGCGATTGGTTCCAGTGCTGACGCTGAGGAATGTCTTGCTCGAAGAACCACTGCTGCACCGGCGCCAGCGCCACGGCGCCCACGGCCGGGCCTTGTTCGATCAAGGTCTGCTGACCCTGACGGGCAACTTGCGCGAGGCTGCGGATGGTCTGGTGCTGGAACAGTTCTTTGGGGCTCAGCACGATCCCGGCCTGACGGGCGCGGCTGACCACTTGCATCGATACGATGGAGTCGCCGCCCAGTTCAAAGAAGTTGTCTTCGAGGCCGACGTTTTCAATCGACAACACGTCCTGCCAGATTGCCGCCAGGGCTTTTTCCAGTGCGCTGCGTGGCGCCACGTGTTCGCGTTGTTGCTGGCTGCCATCGACGGCCGGCAACGCTTTGCGATCGAGCTTGCCGTTGGGTGTCAGCGGCAATTGTTCGAGGAACAGCAGATACGCCGGCACCATGTAGTCCGGCAAATGTTGGCGCAACGCTGCTTTCAGGGTTTCGCGCAGGCCCGCCTGTGCATCGGCATCCGCCGCCAGCACGGCCGTGTCGGTCGGCACGATGTAGGCCACCAATTGTTGGCCGCTGGCGCCCTCCTGAGCCAGCACCGCCAGCTCGCGCACCGCGTCCTGTTGCAACAGCCGCGCTTCGATTTCGCCGAGCTCGATACGGAAACCGCGCACCTTCACCTGGTGGTCGATCCGGCCGACGTATTGCAGCGCGCCATCGGCCTGATAACGGGTCAGGTCGCCGGTGCGGTACAGCCGCTCGCCGTTGTTGGCGAATGGATTGGGCACGTACTTCTCGGCGGTCATCGCCGCGCGGCCCAGATAGCCACGGGTAATACCGGCACCCGCCAGATACAGTTCGGCAGCCGCGCCTTGCGGCACCGGTTGCAAATCAGCGTCCAGCAGATAGCTGGCGGTGCCGGTCAGTGGTCGACCGATGCTCGGCGTACCGCCCGCCGCACGACGGGTCCAGGTCGAATACGTAGTGTCTTCCGACGGGCCGTACAGGTCGTAGACGTGTTCGACGCTGGTCTGTTGATACAGCGCCTCGACCAGGCTTTGCTTCAGCGGTTCACCCGCGAGGTTGATGATGCGCACGCTCGACGGGATCGCACCGTCGCGCTGCAAGGCATTGATCGCCGAAGGCACGGTATTGATCAACCGCACCTGATCGCGTGCCGGCAGTTGCGGCAGCTCCAGGGCATTGCGCGCGATGATCACCGAACCGCCGTTGGCGAGGGTGACAAACAGCTCCCACACCGACAGGTCGAAGCACACCGACGTCGACGCCAGCACACCTTGAATGTCATCGCGGCTGTAGACCGTGCGCGACCAGTCGATCAAGGCCTGCACGTTGCGGTGCGCGATGGCCACGCCTTTCGGTTTGCCGGTGGAGCCCGAGGTGTAGATCACGTAGGCGAGGTTGTCCGGCGTCACCGCCGTGACTGGCGTACTGGACGGATACGCCGCCAGTTCTGCGGCGATCCGGTCCAGCAACAGGACTTGGGTTTCGGCGTTGACGGAAAGCGTCTCGGCCACGGCCTGCTCGGTCAGCAGCACCAGCGCGCGACTGTCTTCAAGCATGTAGGCGACGCGATCCGCCGGGTAATCCGGGTCCAGCGGCACGTAGGCGCCACCGGCCTTGAGCACCGCCAGCAACGCCACCAGCAAACTGTCGGAACGCTGCATGGCAACGCCGACCCGGACTTCCGGGCCGACGCCGCATTCGATCAGTTTGTGCGCCAGCGCATTGGCCCGTGCATCGATCTCGGCGTAGGTGAAGGTTTGCTCGCCAAAGGTCACGGCCAGCGCGTCCGGCTGGGCGGTAACTTGTTGCTCGATCAAGCGATGGATGCTCGACGCCTCGGCAGTGCTGGCCTGCGCGCTGTTCCAGTCGAACACCATGCGTTGGTATTCGGCCGCTTCCAGCAGCAGCAGATCGCTGATGCGCTGATTGCTGTTCTGCACCATGCCGCGCAGCAGATTCAGCCAGTGCTGCGCCATGCGGGCGATGGTCTGTGGGTCGAACAGATCGTTGGCGTAGGTCAGCGCGGCGTGCAGCCTGCCGCCCTTCTCGTAGGTGTCCAGGGTCAGATCGAATTGCGTGGTGCGCCCCTGCCATTCGATGACGCCCAGCTCCAGCCCGGACGCGGTGCTCACCGTGCTGATGTCGGCGACTTGCGGCTGATGGTTGTACATCACCTGAAACAGCGGCGTGTGGCTTAGGCTGCGTTCCAGCTTCAGCGCTTCGACCAGCCGCTCGAACGGCAAGTCCTGATGAGCCTGGGCACCGAGCGCGGTCTCTTTGACGGCGCGCAACAGATCGCCGACGCGCGTCTGCCCGTCCAGCTCGGTACGCAGGACCTGGGTGTTGACGAAGAAGCCGATCAGGCCTTCGATTTCACCCCGGTTGCGGTTGGCGATCGGCACGCCGACGCGAATGTCCGACTGCCCGGTGTAGCGATGCAGCAGCACGTTGAAGGCGCCGAGCAGCAACATGAACAAGGTGATGTTGTGCTGTTGGGCGCTGCTGCGCAGTTGTTCCGCCAGCGCGCCGTCGATGGCGAATTCGTAACGCGTACCGCGATAGCTCGGCATTGCCGGGCGCGGGTGATCGGTTGGCAGCTCCAGCACCGGGTGCTCATCGCCCAGTTGCGCCTGCCAGTATTCCAGTTGCCGCGCCTGTTCGCCCGCTTCCAGCCAGCGGCGCTGCCACAGTGCGTAGTCGCTGTACTGGATCGGCAACGGCGCCAGTTGCGGCGACTGCCCGGCTTCATGGGCGTCATAGCAACGGATGAATTCGTCGATCAGCACGTTCATCGACCAGCCATCGGAAACGATGTGGTGCAAGGTCAGCAGCAGCACGTGCTCCTGTTCGTCGAGCTTGAGCAACTTGACCCGCAGCAGCGGGCCGACGGCCAGATCGAATGGCTGCAAGGATTGTTGCTGAGCGGCGTCGGCTACCGCGGCTTCCCGCTCGGGCGCGGCGAGACCGCTGAAATCTACGTGTTCGATCACCAGCGGCGCTTCGGCCGGCACTTGCAGCAGACTGTCGTCGGCCTGTCGCTGGAACACCGTGCGCAGGGTTTCGTGACGCGCCACCAGGCTGGCAAATGCTGCGTCGAGCGCGGTCAGACTCAAGCGCCCCGTCAGGCGCACCGCGCCCGGCAAGTTGTAGGCGCCGCTGTGCGGGTCCAGTTGCCAGAGGAACCACATGCGCTGCTGCGCGTAGGACAGCGCCTGCCGATCATCGGCCTCGACCCCTTGGGGAATCGGAAAACGGGCGAAATCCACGCCCTCCTTGTGCAGGGCCGCGAGGAACATCTGGCGCTTTTCCAGGGGCAACCCGATAAACCGGCGAGCAAGTTTCAAGGAGTCTTCAGCATTCATTTCTTGGTATCCGAATCAGTAGGCTGGCAGCACAAAGGCACGTCGTCCCTATAAAACGAATGCAAAGCGGAAAAATTAGCGATTGAGAAGAACTATCAGAAGGGAGGTGCAGCGGGGATTTGCGGGCGATAAAAAACCCTGCGGGAGCAAGCCTGCTCGCCCCTCACAGGGTTCCGGACAGCAATGAATTCGGGTTAAACGGCAGCCATCAAGCCGTGCCGACGATGATGCACATCGAGTTGATCCTTGATCACCCGCAGCACCTTGGCTTCGTGTTCATGAATGAAGAAGTGCCCGCCGGCCAGCATGTCCACCGAGAAGCTGCCACGGGTTTCCTTGCTCCAGCCGATCAACTGCTCCGTAGTCGCCTTGTCGGCCTTGCCACCGAGCACATGCACCGGGCAGTTGAGCAGCGGCCGCTGCAACGGCTGGAATTTGCCGCAGAGCAGGAAATCGGCGCGCAGGATCGGCAGCGTCAGGCTCATCAACTCCTGATTGGCCAGCACTTCCTCGCTGGTGCCATTGAGCGTGCGCAGTTGATCGATCAGCTCTGCATCCGTCTTCGGCTCGGCAAAGCCGCGGTCGTAGTCGGCGCGCAACGTCGGCGCCGCAGTGCCCGAGGCGAACAGCGCCACCGGTTCCGGGCAACCCAACGCGCGCAAGGCGTGAGCGATTTCGCAGGCCAGCAAGGCGCCCAGACTATGGCCGAACAGTGCGTAAGGGGCCTTGAGTGTCGGGCGCAGTTCCCTGGCCAGTTGCATGGCCAACGCCCGCATGTCGGTGTGCAGCGGTTCGCCGAACCGGGCACCACGCCCGGGCAATTCCACCGGTTGCAATTGCAGCCACTGCGGCAGCTTCGGCCGCCAGCGGCTGTAGACCATGGCACTGGCGCCGGAATACGGCAGGCACAGCAGGGTCAACTTGGTCACCACGCTTCCCTCGAAAAAAGTCTCTTCAAGGGGTACGGATGGCTGCCCGGGCAAATTAGTCGGCAGTTTGTAAATTACCGTTACAAATGCACGTTAACCGTTCAGACCAAAACAACAAAGAGGATTCACCGTGGACCTGCAGACCATCCTGGGCAAGCTGTTCGCCAATGCCGGCGCGGTCGGTATCGAAGGCGTTTTCCAATTCGTGCTGGGGTCACAGGCGTTCTGGTCCGAGGTCAGCGCGAGCAGCCGCACCGAGGCCGGTCGCCATGCCAGCCCCGACGTAACCATCGAAGTCGCTGAGCAGGATTTTCTCGGGATCATGGCCGGCATCGCCAACGTCGAGGAACTGTTCGCCAGCGGCCGACTGAAGATCAGCGGCAACATGGGCCTGGCGACGATGCTGCCGCAGATCATCGACCACGCTCGCCGGGGTGCGGCGCCGGTGGAAAAGGTCGACATGAACAAGCGGTACCCGACGCCGCCGCGCTTCAGCGAAAAACTCACCGCCAGCCTGCCAGCGCAAACCGTCGTCGAACGGCGACCGCGCAGCGAGTTGTCGCCGATCGAATTCGAGAGCCGTTACCTGCCCAACGGCGTTCCGCTAGTGATCAGCAATGCCCTGCAGGACTGGCCGCTGTTCAGGCTCAGCCGCGAAGAATCACTGGTGCATTTCGCCGAACTGCAAGGCATCACCCGCCACGGCGATTACGTGAAAAAGACGTTCTCGACCGAACGGGATTTCCGCTCCACGTCGATGGCCGACTTCATCGCCTCGCTGGACAGCCCGGCGGTCAAAGGTGCGGACGGAGAACCACCGGCCTACATGGGCAACAACATTCTGCCGGCGGCGTTGATGCAACAGATTCAATATCCGCCCTACTTCGACGCTTCGTTGTTCATCCCACCGCGCATCTGGATCGGCCCCAAAGGCACGTTGACCCCGTTGCACCGCGACGACACCGACAACCTGTTCGCCCAGGTCTGGGGCCAGAAAAAGTTCACCCTCGCCGCGCCGCATCATCGTGAAGCGTTGGGTACTTGGTCCACCGCACCCGAGGGCGGTCTGGACGGCTGCGACTTCAACCCGGATGAGCCGGACTATGAGCGCTTCCCCAAGGCCCGCGACGTGACCTTCCTGCGGGTGACGCTGGAGGCCGGCGACCTGTTGTTTCTGCCGGAAGGCTGGTTCCATCAGGTGGAATCGGTGTCGACTTCGTTATCAGTGAATTTCTGGGTGAATTCGGGCCGGGGCTGGTAACCCCGATCACTTGAGGTGGCGGAAGCTCTGCACCGCCGAACACAGCACCACCGCACCCGCAGCAATCGCCAGCCAGAAGCCGCTGCGAGCACCGAATGCATCCACCAATGCACCGGAACCGGCGGCACCGATGGCCACGCCAATGCTCAGACCGGTCACCAACCAAGTCAGGCCTTCGGTGAGTTTGGCCGGCGGCACGATGCGTTCGATCAACGCCATCGCCACGATCAAGGTTGGCGAGAAGAACAACCCGGCGATGAACACCGCCAAGGACAAACCGAAAATATTGGTCGCCAGCAACAGCGGCAGCGTGGTCACCGCCGTCGCCAGACCGCCATACAGAAACAGGCGCGGCAACGGCAGTTTCGAGCGCATCGCACCAAACGCGATGCCCGCCAGACAGGAACCAATGGCGTACACCGACAACACGATGCTCGCCGCTGCCGGTTGCCCTTGTTGCTGAGCGAACGCAACGCTGACCACATCGACCACGCCGACGATCATGCCCATGGCGACCATCAACAGCAGCAGCCATTGCACGTCGGTCGAACGAATGATCGAACCTTGATGCTCTGATTCGTGGGGATGCACCGGCGGCTCGGTGCTGCGCTGGGCGACAAACGCCGTCACGCCGATCGCCAGCATCAACAGCGCCGCCAGTGGCCCGGCCTCGGGAAACACACCGACGCACAGCCCCACCGACAGCGGCGGCCCAACGATAAAGCAGACTTCGTCGAGCACCGATTCCAGCGCATACGCCGTCTGCAATTGCGGCTGACCGCGATAGATTTCCGTCCAGCGCGCCCGCACCATCGCCGACATGCTCGGCATGCAACCGGCCAGCGCGGCGCAGATGAACAGCGTCCAGGTCGGCGCCTGCAAACGGGTGCACAGCAGCAACATCAGCAACGCCCCGCCACCGATCAGCGCCGACACCGGCAGAATCCGCCCTTGACCGTAACGGTCCACCAGCCGCGACACCTGCGGTGCGCAGAACGCCGTGGCCAAGGCAAAAGTCGCCGCCACCCCGCCCGCCAGCGCATAGCCGCCGGTCAATTGCGAGAGCATGGTGATCACGCCGATGCCGGTCATGGAAATCGGCATGCGCGCGATCATCCCGGCCATCACAAAGGCCCGGGCGCCGGGGGCGTTGAACAGTTCGCGGTAAGGGTTTGCCATCGGATACAGCCTCATCAGGGGCGGCCAACTTGCCACAAAGCCTGACGGGCGCGAAAGCGAGGAATTGTTGGTGGAATGTGAAGTCCCTGTGGCGTGCAAGGCCAATCGCTGCGCTGCAAAGCTGTCGATCATTTCATGTACGCAGATGAACTCTCGTCGCCGGCCATCAGTCAGCTAGGTAAGCCTTCGCCTCGGAGCCAGACGACCATGGCCGAGCATCACCCTGAACGACAAAGCCCCATCGACGCCCACGGCATCATTGGCGATATGCGCAGTGCGGCGCTGGTCAATGACAAGGGCAGCGTGGATTTCTTCTGCTGGCCAGAGTTCGACAGCCCGTCGATCTTCTGTTCGCTGCTGGATACGCCCGATGCGGGGATTTTCCAGTTGGCCCCGGACCTGCCCGATGCCCGGCGCGAGCAGATTTACCTGCCGGACACCAACGTCCTGCAAACCCGCTGGCTCAGCGATCATGCCGTGGTGGAAATCACCGATCTGCTGCCGATTGGCGACAACGACGATGCCTTGCCGCTGTTGATCCGCCGGGTTCGGGTGGTCAGCGGGCAGGCGACATTTTACCTGCGTTGTGCCGTCCGGCATGACTACTCCCGCGCTGAAACCCGCGCGGTCGTCGATAAAAAGGATGTGCTGTTCAGCGCCAGTGGACAGCCGACATTGCGGCTGGCTTCGGATCAAGCCTTGAGCGTCGATCACGATGCAGCGGTCGGGCAATTCACCCTCAAGCAGGATGAAACGGCAGCGTTCATGCTCGGCGCCAGCGACGATCCGCGCTTTGCCGAAGGGGCCGCCAAGCTGTGCATCGAACGCACCCTGAAGTTCTGGCGCGACTGGATCGGCCAGTCCAACTATCGCGGTCGCTGGCGGGAAATGGTCAACCGCTCTGCCCTCGCCCTCAAGCTACTCACCTCGCGTCAGCACGGCGCAATCCTCGCCGCCGCCACCTTCGGCCTGCCGGAAACCCCCGGCGGCGAACGCAACTGGGACTATCGCTACACCTGGATCCGCGACGCCTCCTTCACCGTCTACGCCTTCATGCGCCTGGGCTTTGTCGACGAAGCCAACGGCTACATGCGCTGGCTGCGCGGGCGGGTCAGCGATTGCAGCGGCCAGCCGATGAAACTCAACATCCTCTACGCCATCGACGGCCGCCAGGAACTGCCGGAAACCGAACTCACGCATTTGTCCGGGCATGGCAGCGCAAAACCGGTGCGCATCGGCAATGGCGCGTACGACCAGATTCAACTGGATATCTTCGGCGAACTGATGGACGCCGTTTATCTGGTCAACAAGTACGGCGACGCGATTTCCCACGAAGGCTGGAAACATGTGATGGAAGTGGTCGATCAGGTCTGTGAGACCTGGCAGACCAAAGATGTAGGCATCTGGGAAATGCGCGGTGAGCAACATCACTTCCTGCACTCGCGACTGATGTGCTGGGTGGCGCTGGACCGGGCGATCCGCCTGGCCTCGAAACGCTCGCTCCCGGCGCCCTTCGCCCGCTGGGACCAGACCCGCCAGGCGATTCATGCCGACATCTGGGACAACTTCTGGAATGAAGAACACGGGCATTTTGTGCAGTACCAGGGCGGCACCGCGCTGGACGGCTCGATGTTGCTGATGCCGCTGGTGCGCTTCGTCAGCGCAAAGGATCCGCGCTGGCTCGCGACGCTTGAAGCCATCGAAAAACACTTGGTGCGTGACGGCATGGTTTACCGCTATCGCAATGACCATACGGGGATCGATGGATTATCGGGCACCGAAGGCGCTTTCGCTGCGTGCTCGTTCTGGTATGTCGAATGCCTGGCCCGCGCCGGACAACTGGAGAAGGCCCATCTGGAATTTGAACAACTGTTGCGTTACGCCAATCCGTTGGGACTGTACGCGGAGGAATTCGACAACCGTGGCCGGCATCTGGGCAACACGCCCCAGGCATTGACCCATCTGGCGTTGATCAGCGCGGCGAGTTTTCTCGATCGCAAGTTGAGTGGGGAGAAGAATTACTGGCAGCCGTAGTCATCATTTTTCGCCACATGCTGTAGGAAAGATCTCCACTTCAACCGCCGTTTGTAGGATGACCTCCTACGAACGGTAAACAACCTCGCCCCTTGCGGTTGAAGGGCTGGCCCGCACAATCGATTACTTTCGATACAACTGGTTGATGGCACGGCCTACAGAAACCTGCCAACCCCGTGTAACGCTTGACCCGCAACTCGCACTTACACCCCGAAATACCTTGTTGCCAGCTGTTACATCCCCCCCTACCATCCACCGCAACGGGCACAGCGGAGCTGTCCAATAAAAACCCGATTCAAGGAACCAGAATGAGCCAACGCATCCACCGCCAGATCGACGCCCCTCTGCGCACGGGCCTGACCCGCGACGAACTGTGGGAAGCCGCCGATAAGGGCCTGATCAAATGCTGGGAAATCGGCCGCCAGCGCGCCGCCCGCTTCCCCGACCTCGCCCAACGTTGCACTGCCGATGAACTTCCGGTGCTGGGCTGGAAAGGCGGGGTCAGTCGCAGTCTGAAGAAGAATGAAAAATACGGGTCGCTGAAATACCTCGCCCAGTGGCAAGGGTTGCGTGGGGAGGATCTGGATATTGATCTGGGTGCCGAGCGAGTCATGACCTGTTCGCGGACGAAAATGGTGGTGACGTTTACGCCGGATCGCAGCAAGTATTTCAATCAGGTGGCGGAAGCTGAAACTTGAGGAATCCCGTATGACCCAAGCCGTGATGCAACTTTGCAAGACTGAAAGTCTGACCATCGCCTATGAGCATCATGGCCCGGAAAACGGTACGCCGGTCATCCTCCTCCACGGCTTCCCCTACTCCCCCCGCGCCTACGATGAAATCGCTGCCCCCCTCGCCGTCAAAGGCTACCGGGTGATCGTGCCGTACCTGCGTGGTTACGGGCCGACCCGTTTCAACAGCCCGGACACGCTGCGCTCCGGCCAGCAAGCGGCGCTGGCGCAGGATCTGCTGGACCTGATGGATGCGCTGGGTATCGAGCAAGCGACGTTGTGCGGTTATGACTGGGGCGGTCGGGCGGCGTGCATTGTGGCGGCACTGTTCCCGGAGCGCGTGCGCGGCTTGGTCACGGGCGATGGCTACAACCTGCAGGACATTCCGAACTCGACCCAACCGCTGGATCCGCAGAGCGAGCATCGCTTCTGGTATCAGTACTACTTCCACACGCCCCGTGGCGTTGAAGGGCTGACGCAGAATCGTCGGGCGCTGTGCGAGTTGCTGTGGCAGTTGTGGTCGCCGACCTGGGCGCGGAACGCCGAGCGTTATCCGTTGAGTGCACCGGCGTTCGACAACCCTGATTTCGTTGAGGTGGTGATTCACTCCTATCGCCATCGGTTCATGTATGCACCGGGCGATCCGGCGCAGGAGTGGATGGAGCAGGCACTGGAGAAGCAACCGGCGATCAGCGTGCCGACGATTTCGCTGTGCGGTGCCGATGATGGCGTCGGACCGGCGCCGGTAGACGATGAAGATGCGCACCACTTCACCGGGCCTTATGAGCGGCGGGTGCTGGCGGGTGTCGGGCACAACCTTCCCGAGGAGGCGCCGGGTGAAACGCTCAAGGCATTACTGGATCTGCTCCAGCGCTGACCGAAAACCGCTCCCGATACGCCTGCGGCGTCACACCCATGGCCCGCAGAAAACTGCGGCGTAACGTCTCTTCACTGCCAAATCCACAATTGGCCGCGACCCGTTTGACCGGCAGACCGGTATCGCTCAGCAACCGGCGGGCGGTTTCGACGCGGATCAGTTCGATGGCGCGGGCCGGGGTCTGGCCGGTATCGGCGCGGTAGTGGCGCACGAAGCTGCGTTCGCTCATGCCGGCCTGTTCGGCGAGGGTCGGGATGCCCAGATCGCAAGTCAGGTGTTCGGCAATCCACGCGTGTAAATCATCGAAGCGGTTGCCCTGTTTTTGCAGCGACAGCGTCACGCTGAATTGCGACTGCCCGCCCGGTCGCTTGAGGAACACCACCAGTTGCCGGGCGACGTCCAGGGCCATGTCGCGACCGAGGTCGTCTTCGACCATGGCCAGCGCCAGGTCGATGCCGGCGGTGACACCCGCCGAGGTCCAGACCGGGCCGTCGTTGATGAAGATCGGATTGGGCTCGACCTGCAAGCGTGGGTGCTGCTGCGCCAGTTGTTCGCAGCGGGTCCAGTGGGTGACGACTCGGCGACCGTCGAGCCAGCCGCTGGCCGCCAGCAGAAATGCGCCGGTGCAGACCGAGGCCACGCGCCGGCAGCCGTTCGCATGCTCACGCACCCAACTCACCAACGCGGCATCTTCCGCAGCGGCGTAGACGCCCCAGCCGCCGGCAATGATCAGCGTATCGCTGGGCTGTTTCGGCAGCGATTCGGCCAGCATCGCCAACCCGGCAGAAGAGTTCACCGCCCCACCGCCGCTGGCGATGACCGTTGGTGCGTACGGCGCAGGCAGACCCTGCTGGCGGGCAATGTCGTTGGCCGAGGCGAAGACCTGCAACGGCCCGGTGACATCGAGCAGTTGCACATTGGCGAACGCGAGGACGTGGATGGTTTTCGGCATTTGGCGTAATTCGTGGGCTGATTGGCGTATGCGCCAAAACCTACGCGCCTACAGTGAAGCCGTCCACCCCTTTTCACGGAGATGAATCATGGCGTTGCAGATCGGTTTTCTGTTGTTTCCCCAGGTGCAGCAACTCGACCTGACCGGCCCGTATGACGTGCTGGCCTCGTTGCTGGACGTGCAGGTGCATCTGATCTGGAAGGATCTGGTGCCGGTCACCGCCAGCACCGGGCTGGTGCTGAAACCGACCACCACGTTCGAGGACTGCCCGGATCTGGATGTGATCTGCGTTCCCGGCGGCGCAGGCGTCGGGCCGTTGATGGAAGATGAGCAGACGCTGTCGTTCATCAAGACACAAGCTGCGCAGGCGCGGTACGTGACATCGGTGTGTACGGGTTCGCTGGTACTTGGGGCGGCGGGTCTGTTGCAGGGCAAACGGGCGACCACGCACTGGGCTTATCACGATCTACTGCCGACACTGGGCGCAATTGCGGTGAAGGATCGGGTGGTGCGCGATGGCAATCTGTTCACCGGGGGTGGCATCACGGCCGGGATCGATTTCGCGCTGACGCTGGCGCAGGAACTGGTGGGTGTCGATACGGCGCAACTGGTGCAGTTGCAGCTGGAATATGCGCCGGCGCCGCCGTTTGATTCGGGCAGTCCGGAGACGGCGCCGAGTGCTGTTGTCGATGAGGCGCGCAAACGTGCAGCACCGTCGCTGAAACTGCGCCGGGAAATCACCGAGCGCGCGGCGGCGAAGCTCAACCTGCGCTGATTCGTGCGCAGCACAGGCCCTGTGGGGACCCACCCACAGGGCCTGCGTCCCGGTTTTCCCCTGCACCTTCACTTGTCCCCTCGCCCCCACCCGTGTAGAAAGCCTGTCCACAAATCGTGCACAAGGACTTTCCATGACAGCTCTGCCATGGCTCTATCTCGGGCTTCTCAGCCTTGGTTACGGATTGGCGCTGAGCTTTGGCCAGCTCGGCTGGCTGGCGCTGATCTCCATCGCACTGCTGGTTTTCGCCGGTTACGCCGTGCGCCAGCAAACCGTGCCGGTCGGGCGTTTTCTCGGCCATGGCCTGTTTATCGTGCTGGCCGTGGCGCTGGCCCTGCACTGGCTGCCGGGCTTCTATAACGGCCGGGCCATTCCGGCGCAGCGCTTCACTGACAACGCCGTGCCGTTCTCGATGTTCGTGAATCTGGACAAACCGCTGATTGGCTTCTGGCTGTTGCTGGTCTGCCCATGGATCGTCGCACGGCGGTCGTTGCGCCTGACCGTTTACGCCACCGCACTGGCACTGACGTTGAGCGTGATCCTGGCGCTGGGCGGCGCGGTGTTGCTGGGCATGATCACCTGGGCGCCGAAATGGCCGGATCAGGCGTGGCTGTGGGTGCTGAACAACCTGCTGCTGGTGACACTGGTCGAAGAAGCGCTGTTTCGCGGCTATATACAGGGCGGCCTCAGCCGGCATTTCAAACACTTGCCCTACGGCGAAAACCTCGCGCTGCTGCTGGCGTCCCTGCTGTTCGGCCTGGTGCATGTGGGCGCCGGCTGGCAATGGGTGTTGCTGGCGGGCCTGGCGGGTGTCAGCTATGGTCTGGCCTACCGTTTTGGCGGGCTCGGCGCGGCGATCATGACGCACTTTGGTCTGAACCTGCTGCATTTCGGCCTGTTCACCTATCCGATGCTCGCAGGTTGAAGCAAGCCCCGTTTTGCGACGCCGTACTTATAAATGAAAAAAAACTTCAACAAATCGCCGACCCCGCCGACAACCTTTCAAAGCCTTGCGGATTGAAAAACCATGCGTAATAACCAGCCCATTACACAACGCGAACGGACTTTCCCGGCTCAGCAACGGTTGATTTCCACAACCGACGCCAAGGGCGTGATCACCTACTGCAACGACGCTTTCGTCGAAATCAGCGGGTTTTCGCGTGAGGAACTGATCCGTGCGCCGCACAACCTGGTTCGTCACCCCGACGTCCCAGCTGCGGTGTTTTCGCACATGTGGGGCACACTGAAACAAGGCTTGCCATGGATGGGCATTGTCAAGAATCGCTGCAAGACCGGTGATCATTACTGGGTGAACGCCTATGTAACGCCGGTGTTCGATGGCAGTCAGGTGGTCGGTTACGAGTCGGTGCGGGTCAAGCCGTCCGCCGAACAGATCCGCCGTGCCGAAGCGCTCTACCAACGCATCAACCAGGGCAAGTCGGCGATTCCTTCGAGCGACAAATGGCTGCCAATTGTGCAGGACTGGCTGCCGTTCATTCTGGTCAGCCAGTTGAGCTTCATGATCGGCGCCACCCTGAACTCGCAGTGGGGCTTCGCCCTCGCTGCCGGTCTGTCGGTGCCGCTGGGTCTGTTGGGCTTGCAATGGCAGCAACGTGGGCTCAAGCGCCTGCTGCGTCTGGCCGAGCAGACCACCTCCGACCCGTTGATCGCGCAGATGTACACCGACAGCCGTGGCGCCCAGGCGCGTCTGGAAATGTCAATCCTCAGCCAGGAAGCCCGCCTGAAAACCTGTCTGACCCGTCTGCAGGACACCGCCGAGCACCTGACCGATCAGGCCAAACAGTCCGACAGTCTGGCGCACAACAGCTCCATCGGCCTGGAACGCCAGCGCGTGGAAACCGAACAGGTCGCCACCGCCGTCAACCAGATGGCCGCCACCACACAAGAAGTGGCGAGCCACGTCCAGCGCACCGCCGACGCCACCCAGGAAGCCAATCGCCTGACCGGTCGCGGCCGCGACATCGCCGGCGAAACCCGCGAAGCCATCCAGCGCTTGTCGGTCGTTGTCGGTGAAACCGGCCTGACCGTCACTCAACTGGCCAAGGACAGCGACGAAATCGGCGGCGTGGTCGACGTGATCAAAGGCATCGCCGACCAGACCAACCTGCTCGCCCTCAACGCTGCGATTGAAGCCGCGCGTGCCGGCGAAATGGGTCGCGGTTTTGCCGTGGTCGCCGACGAAGTCCGCCAACTGGCACAACGCACCAGCGAATCCACCGGCCAGATCCACGCCCTGATCGCCAAGTTGCAACAGACTGCATCCAGCGCCGTACAAACCATGGAAGCCGGCCATCGCCAGGCGGAAGAAGGTGTAGCGCGGGTTCTGGAAGCGGATCAGGCATTGGTCGGCATCAGCGAAGCAGTGGCCAACATCACCGACATGACCACCCAGATCGCCGCCGCGACCGAAGAGCAAAGTGCGGTGGCTGAAGAAATCAGCCGCAACATCAGCAACATCTCGGAACTGGCGGACCAGACCTCGGAACAGGCGCATAACTCGGCGCTGTTGAGTGAAGAGCTGACGAAGACGGCTAATACGCAGTATTCGTTGGTGGAGCGGTTTAACCGCTGATTATTCTGGCAATAAAGAAACCCCGGACAGCGAAAGCTTCCGGGGTTTTTGTTTGTTGATTCCTACGATTGACGACTATTGCGGCAACCGAAGCTTGTCCAGCAGCCGATTCACCAGCAGCTCGTTCAACATGATCAACTGTTGCAGCGCCAGCAGCGGTTTGCGTTCCGGGCCTTTCACCGAGTTGGCGATATTGCCGGCCATGGCGTTGGCTGACGACAGTGATTCACTGGCTTCGACGAGCAGTGTTTCGTCATCGAGCGTGGGATCGACCATGTAGATGGGGCGGGCCTTGGGTGGGAAGTACTTCGGGATTTCAGGGCCTAGGTAAAAGTCGAGTGCGCGGTCGGCGGCTTCTTTTGTCTTTTGGGATTCGAGCGCGGGGTCGTTGGAGGTTGGATCGGTTTCTGGTGGGTTGGGTGTGGCTTTGAACATGGATAAAACTCCAATTCGAAAAATATGGGAGCCATCACCCTCGCTACCAAACGGCGGGTGGCGGCCATGCGCGGGTTGGTAGACCGGTCGAATTGGGAAACCCGGCGCTCACGAATGAGCCCCACGCACGCCCACCATACAAAGCTGCGCCTCAGAAAAGAGACAGCATTGAAGGTGTCGCAATAACCACAACTCGAATCGGGCTACCAAACCCAGTCACTTTTCAGTGACAGGGAAACGATATAGCCCTCTCCAAGTTGTGTAAGCCGGCGAATTCTGGCGTACGCGTAGGCAACGACGCAAGGTGTTGTAGCCCTTATGGCGTAACGGTTCGTGTACTTTAAACGTGGTCACTCGATCGTGTTTATTCGCTGGAAATGCTGGGCTGGGGGGCTTTCAGTTTTTGTGGTGTGTCAGTGAAATCCTTACCCCTCACCCTAGCCCTCTCCCCGAGGGAGAGGGGACTGACGGAGGTGTTTGGGTGAGGTACGCCGACATGGGATACCGAGTTGAACTCAGGTTTTTGAAAGCACCTCAATCTTAAAGAGCAAACATTCCGCTTCTCACCACTCAACAGGATGAGCGTTAGCTCGGATTGTAGTGGTCAACTAATCCCGGACACTCGGTACCCATTCAGTTTTCAAACTTCGAAACACGCGCTCCATCGGTGCGTTATCCCAACAGTTTCCACGACGGCTCATGCTCTGGCGCATGCGGTAACGCTACAGTCGTTGGCGAAACTGGCGAAACTGGCGACTGCCATATTGCGAGCCCTGATCCGAGTGGAGTAGCTGTCCTTGAGGCCGGCCACGCTGCTCGTGAGCCATGTCCAACGCATTGATCACCACGTCCGCGTCCGGTTTGCTCGACAGCGCCCAGCCCACAACTCGACGTGCGTAGAGATCCAGCACGACAGCCAGTAATGCCATTTTCCTCGAACCCAGACGTACGTGATATCGCCACACCAGACCTGATTGGGTGCCGGCACTTAAAACTCTCGATTCAAGATATTCGGAATGTCCGGTCGCTCAACCGTCGCTTGTTTGTAGGCATGTGATCCGGGTTGTTTACTGACTAATGCCAGTTCCCGCATCAGGCCACGCACCTTGAACCGTCCGATTTGACCGCCCTCTTTCTGCATCATCGACACGATACTGCGGCTGCCAGCGGCGCTTCGACTCTGCGTGAACAGCTCATTGACTCGGCTGCGTAACCGAAGCCGCTCAACGTCTGGAGTTCGACGTCTGAGGCGGTGGGCGTAGTAGCACGAGCGAGTGATATCAAAGACCACACAAAGCCAATCAATCGGCTCCTGGGCGCTCAGTTGATCAATCAGCGCGTGCGCTCGTGCTCTTCCGACATCAAGAGCGCGGTAGCCTTTTTTAAAATAGAGCGCGTTCACGCTCATGCGGTTGCGACCATCGTGATTATTGGACGCACCCCAATCGAAGAAAATAAACAGCGTGCCTTTGAGCAATATCGGAACGGTCTGAAGGACGTTTTGGTGGTGACGTTCGATGAATTGCAGGTTCGACTCGAAAGCATTCATCAAGCTCTGATGCCGAAGCCCCAAGATGAACCTGAGCCAATTGAGGACGAAGACTTACCCTTCTGAATTTGCTCGATATTGGCCTTCCATCGAGCCGCCTCTCATCCGTAACGCCGAAAATGATCGTGAATATCTGGACGAACCTTCAGAGCCAAGGTCATCACAGCCATTGATTGGCTAAGTAGTGCATCGTCTCTTTCAGAACCTTCGACGAAAATCGCATGACCGGCGCCACCATCTTGGTACTTCGCACCGTGGACAAGGTTGTTCCTCACACGGCGAATCGCAACAAACAGATCCGACGTGCGCGCCACGGCATTTGTATCTTTCCATCCAAGCATTCCATCATCGAGCTTCACTTGTTTTTTGGGAGGATTGGCAACTAGGACAGGAGCAATTTCTAGGGCGATGACATCAACCAGAAATCCCTGGCCAAGATCTCGGGCAAATTTATCCCAATCAGGGCTCACTCCATTATCGTCACCAATTGCATAGATGCCAGATCGCTTAAGTGCGCATTCGAATCTTGAGAAAACGACGAAAAAGTCTACTGCCAGCTTCGGCAGCTCTGCCCTGAGAGCCTCTTCAACCAAGTCCATATTTCCTCCAGAAAATCCGTTAATCCTGCGCAGGTATCGAGTGTTGCATCAATCTGCATCCACATTGGCCGCAGGTAGGAAAACGTGATGTGTAATACCTGCAAATTCTGACTCAGCACGCTTCTAGCCTAGAGGAAGTTCTCGCCGCCAGCGGGCTACCAAGCGCTTTTAGGTACTTGCCCAAATCCTGGAAGCCCGCCTCGTGCAACACTTGAGCGACCTTCGCCGAGCGCTTCTCAGATTTGGGCAAGAAGATCGCACATTGCTCGGTGTAAGGGCGAGGTAGAGCTTTCCAGTAGTAGGTGGCCTCAAAGTTTTGCATGGCCTTGTGGAAACCTAATTGGTGGTCGGTTTTCCAGGACATCACAAAAATTTCGAAGTCGCGGCGAAGACTTGCCACAGCTACTTGGTTGATGCCGTACGTTACGTATCTGCCGGACAAAGGCACTTTGATCTCAAGGCGCTTCGCTATGTACTTGGCTGCTGCGAAGTGATGAGAGCCACCACTGTTGATGAGGAAAACCCTCCCATCCCATTCCCACGTAGCGAAATGGTCAGTGGTCTTCTCTCGAGAAATGATGCGAATCTCATCCCAGCGGAGGTTTTCTTCAAGCTTCTCCTTCGTGACAGGGTTGATCATTTCCTGAGAATTTCGCACAACCATGGCGTCCGTACTCTTGAACTTGTGCAATTCGGACTTCGACCCCGAGAAACCATCAATCTCCTGGATCTCGCTGCTCCATTGCTCCTGCTCAATGACAGTGCCGAGATTCAGCAGATCCTCGCGCACGATGCTTGTGCTGCCATAGTTGTGATACGCGCCTGGGCATCGAGTCCAGCCACTGAGACGCCAACGGTGAAAATGATCTTCACTCAGTAGGTTTCCAAAATCATTCCAACGAACGATCTCGAATGCACCAATACCCTTTTCATACTCAACGAGGTGTCTGTTCAACCCGCTGTCTTCACGCACGAGGTTGATCAATGAGGCCGGATAACCGAAGTCCTCAAGCAGAGAATTTCGAAGGAATTTTACGGCCTTCCTTAGCATTTCAAGCTCCTATGTCGTTGCGAGTGAAGCGGAGATGGAGTGAAGAGTGCAAAAAAAAGCGTCACCAAACCAGCGGATAACGATTCAGCTCCCCATCACCCTACGAGCTTTACAAATCAGAAAATACTCCAATGATGGCTAAACTCCATCACAGTGGTTGGAGCGCCGAGATGGCTCAGCTAGAGTTCCGTCATCTATCAGCCTGGCGCACAGTCGCTGACCAGTCATCAGGGAAGAGAACATGCAAATTCAGCACCTGGAAATCGCGAACTTCCGCAAGCTCCTGTCTGTAAGAATCGACCTCGCATCTGAGACTACCCTCCTCGTTGGAGCCAACAACAGTGGCAAATCCTCAGCCATGTTGGCCTTACGCAAGTTCCTATTGTCGAAAGCATCGGTTTTCAGACTGCAGGATCTGACTCTAAGTCATCTCGCCACAATCGATGCGATTGGTGAGGCTTGGGAAGGTGCAGATAGTAACTTTCCAATCCCCGTGGCAAACGACTGGGCTGACTGGTTGCCAACGCTGGATGTATGGCTCGAAGCGTCTCAGGGTGAGCTTCACCACATCCGTGACCTCATTCCTAACTTCGCGTGGAAAGGCGGCCATGTAGGCATGCGGTTCCGCTTAGAACCGGATGAGATGACAACGCTGTTTGTTGATTACCGAAAAGAGCGGGAGCGTGTAAAGCTGCTTCAGCAAGAAATTCAGAATCAGGCGGCTCAAGGTACGGAACCACCGTCGCTTCCGCTCTGGCCGCAAAGCTTGCATGACTACCTGAATCGACGAATTGGTAGAACCTTCAAAATTCGATGGTACCGCCTTGATCCAGGCCAGCTCCAAGCCCCCGATCCGGTAACTCGTAAAGCGAACCAGCAAGCGCTCGCGGCCACTGCAACGCCACTTGAGCGCAACCCCCTTAATGACCTGATTCGAATCCATGAGATCAATGCTCAACGCGGCTTCGGTGACAGCGCTGACGAGAGCGTCTTGGAAGGAGGAAATGGTTCGGGCAGGAAACTCTCGGAGCAACTACGAGCGTACTACAGCAGACACCTTGATCCAGGCGATAGCCCAGATGTTTCAGATTTGGAGGCGCTCAGAGCAATCGAGGCAGCTCAGACTGCCTTTGACACACGCTTGAGCACGAGCTTCGCGCCAGCGCTACAGGAAGTGGCCGGCTTGGGCTATCCGAACAACTCCGATCCGTCCATCCGAGTAGCCACACGCCTCGCCCCTACGGACGGGATGAATCACGAAGCCGCTGTGCTGTTTGAGCTGGATTCTGTCGGAGGAGCTCCAGGAGCGCCGGCTCTCAGGCTTCCCGAGACGTCCAACGGACTGGGATATCAGAATCTCATCTCGATGATATTCCGATTGATGGCATTTCGGGATGAATGGCTGAAGAAGTACAGGACGCTTGAAGAGCAGAGCGCGACAGGAGTTGAGCCTATCCACTTAGTTCTCATCGAGGAACCGGAGGCTCACCTGCACGTCCAGGTTCAGCAAGCATTCATAAAACACGCCTACCACGTGCTGTGCAGCGATCCACTGCTAGCGAAATACACCAACCTCAGAACACAGCTAGTAGTCAGCTCTCACTCCAGCCATGTGGCTCATGAGATTGACTACGAAAACCTAAGGTACTTCCGCAGACTCCCCTCTGGCATGGCCGGAGTACCAATTCCGGTCTCTACCGTGTCGAACCTTAGTACCGTCTTCGGCAAGCCAAATCAAACAAAGGAATTTGTTACCCGTTACCTTCGCGCCCAACATGCCGACCTATTTTTTGCGGATGCGGTGATCCTGGTCGAGGGAGCTGCTGAACGCATGATGCTTCCTCATTTTTTGAGGCAGCACTTCCGCTTTCTTGACCAGTGCTACATCACCATCTTGGATATCGGGGGAAGCCACGCGCATCGTCTCCGGCCACTGATCGACGCATTGGGTATTGTCACTCTGGTGATAACCGACTTGGACGCTGGAATCCTTCAAGTCGGCAAGCCTGTCGAGCGGAAAAAAGGCCAATCCACTAACAACCCAACAGTGCGTCATTGGATGCGAGCGGCAGGCCTTGGACATGACGTGGATTCGTTACTGGATCTTCCCTTCGAAAGTAAAGCCCAGCAGATTGACGATCTGTTTTCGATCAGGATCGCGTATCAAACGCCCATTACCATCCGCCTACCCAAAACCGGGATGGACGTCGAAACATTACCAAATACGTTTGAAGATAGCCTCGTACTGAGCAACACCGAGCATTTTACAGGCAAAGTGGGACGAGGGCTGACGCGATCCTTTGCCAAGGCGCTACGTGAATCCGAGACATCCCTCGAGCTTGGCGCAGAGATGTTCACCAAGCTCAAGGATGGTGATAAGGCTGAGTTCGCTTTGCACGTTCTCGGCGACTCCAATTTTGCCAAATTGACCATACCAACCTATATCCATGAAGGCTTGGCGTGGCTCCAGTCAAAGTTAGAAAGAAAAAGCAAAGAGCTTTTGGTCATCCCATCAGCTAGCGTCGAGGTAACTCCATGACCACTCAGCCAGACGCCGCGATGAAAGATGTTCCAGATGCCGATCAGGTTATCCAGGAATGCCTAAGTCTCGATCATCCGAAAAGTTTTTTCCTATACGCCGGCGCTGGCTCTGGAAAAACCCATTCGCTAGTCGAGTCCGTGAAAAATCTAAAGAATAGGGAGCGGCAACGACTGACGTTTGAAGGGCGTCAAATCGCAATCATCACCTATACCAATGCAGCGTGCGAAGAAATTGCCCGCCGTCTTGAACACGATCCGCTGGTAGTTGTGTCAACCATTCACGCCTTCTCTTGGCGGATGATTCAAGGCTTCAATGACGACATTCGTGAGTGGCTTCGAATCAAGCTCACCGAAGACATCGAAGAGCTTAATGAGAAGCTCGGAAAAGCCCGAAGTCAAAACAAGACCTTTCTATCAAACCAGGCTTCGAGGGATAGCAAAGTTCGTAGGCTCGACGCTCTGGATGAGATAACGACATTCACTTACAGCCCTACCGGCGACAATCGCGGTAGGCAAGCTCTAAATCATAGTGAAGTCATCCAAATGGCCGCTGCGTTTATCCAACAACCTCCATTGCTGGACGTTATGGCGGATCTGCACCCGGTACTTTTGATCGATGAGAGTCAAGATACCAACGGGCCACTCATGGACGCTTTTCTGCGAGCACAATCCCTCATCCCTCACCGTTTCTGTCTCGGGCTTCTCGGCGATACCATGCAGCGCATCTACAACGATGGAAAGGTGCGCTTGGAGGAAGCGATCCCTCGGGACTGGGCCATGCCAGAAAAGCGTATGAACCGTCGCTGCCCAACGCGGGTCGTTGATCTGATTAACGTAATTCGTGCGAGCGCAGACGCCCATCAGCAGCACTCAAAGCCTGATGCGATAGAGGGCACAGTTCGAATGTTTTGCACCCAACAGATACCAGGTCAAGGTTTCGAATTGGAGGAAGACATCGCACACCGCATGGCAGCCATCACCGGCGACGCTCAGTGGGCAGTTGGTAAAGACGGAAGAAAGACCCTGATTCTTGAACACAAGATGGCCGGACGCCGAATGGGGTTCGAGAATGTGTTCACACCGCTGTATGGAGTTGAGCACCTGCGAACGGGGCTACTGGACGGAACACTGCCAATCTTGAAACTGTTCTTCGAACGGGTAGCCCCAATTCTTCAAGCCTCCAGGACGGACAGTTTCAGCCTCATGGAAGCTGTGCGGCTTCAGTCTCCGCTTCTCGACTCTAAATCCATGAAAGAGGCGCCTGACCAGTTAGCCTTGCTTGAGAAGGCAGGGGAAGCTACTGAGTCGCTGACCAAACTGTTTGATGATAATGATCCCCTGATAGAAGACGTCGCTCATGTCCTGTACCAAACAGGCCTACTAGATATCCCCAATCGCCTTATTGAAGCTCTTTTGCTTGGCGCCACTACTGATGACCCTCCCGATACATCGGATCGTGATGCATTGGAAACCCATGCATACCGGGTTCTGCTAGGGCGTCCCTTCTCGGAAATGGCAGCGTTCGCTGGCTATACCGAAGGACTATCCCCCTTCGACACGCACCAAGGTGTGAAGGGGCTGGAGTTCCCCAGAGTCATGGTCATCCTCAATGACGAAGAGGCAGGCGGCTTCCTTTTCAGTTACGACAAACTCTTGGGTGTAAAGCCAGCTTCTGACAACGACGTAAAAAACCAACGCGAGGGCAAAGATGATTCCCTGGCTCGCACCCGTCGCCTGCTGTACGTCACTTGCAGCCGGGCTGAAGAAAGTCTCGCAATTGTGGTATACACCGCTCAGCCTGAGATAGCTAAACAACGAGTGATCGAGGCTGATTGGCTCAAGCCCGAAGAGGTCGAGCTTTTGTGAAGCTACCTACGAACAGCATGACTGCTCTTGAAGGTGTACTGAAGAGCCAAATGGCACATGACCTGACTTCAGTTGCTTATGTTCTGGAGGAACCCGGCACTGTCGATTACAAGAACGGTGTGCTCACTGTGCCCAGATTGCCACAAAGCAATACGCATTTGACTCTAGAGGCAGTTGGTAGCATTTTGCAGACGTAGTGTAATAAAGATGGCAAAGCTGGAGATACCAATCCATAAGCTACGCCTTAGGCCCCCATAGCTCGACCAGCGACCATTTTGTGGTGTCCACCTCTCTCAGGAGGTAGACACCCGTCATGTCCCGTATAAGACTCTTTAGGCATTTATCTGTAAAGCAGGAGCTCAGAATGGCAGATCTGCAAAAAGCATTAGCAATCATCAACAGCGGAAATATCGGAAGAGATGAAACAGAGGTGATCGACAGCGCTCTGGCAAGCACTTACGCAGCCCTGATTCCTGCTGACTCCGTTGACGCAGTGATTAGCTATATCGAAGCCAATCTTCTCTACAATACGCCTACTACAGAACAGTATACGCAACTTGAGCATCTGCTTGCTGAACTGAGAAGCACATCAAACTCACCATAAAGCCTGCTCCCGAAGCTCTACACAGTCTCAACGTTTATCTCTGGACAACCAAAGAGCAACTTCATGTTCAAAGTCATCCCTCAGAACCCAGAATTGGGATCAGTGACCCCCTACACAATTAAGAGCAAATGTAATTACTTGCGCCGACACTTCGACCGAGTCGAAAAGGTTTACCAAGAAGAAACTGAAGAACTGTGGAAAGACTGCCAAGCTGAGCAGGAGCGAACAAAAAACCACGAAGATGATAGTGAGCATGATTATAGGTATTCAGACGCTCTCAGAGAAATAGAATTCATCTCCCTTAGAATGCACAGATACTCTGCAGTCCTCGCAAGCTATGCATATCTAGAAAACAGCATGAGTAAGCTATGCACAATGTACTACGATTCAATGAAGCTGCCCTTAGCGCCATCAGAGGTCAAAGGCGAAGGAATAGTAAAGTTCAGACTCTACCTTGAAAAACTGGCCAAGAGAGATTTTGAAACCGCTAATAAGCAATGGTCTCACCTCACAACCTTGAACCTTATAAGAAACTGCATCGTCCATGCAGACGGCGATGCAAATCTAATTAAAAACCCAAAAAAACTAATAGATATAATCAGGAACAACCAAAATTTTAGCTTCATTGAGGAGCATCTCATCATGATGGATGCGACCTATATTCACTCAACAATAGATACCATCGAGAGTTTCCTGCTTCATCTATTCCAACCAGACTGCTGAGGTTTCCGCCCTTTCAAGCCCCAGATATGGTCGCCTCTGGGGCAATTGCTTTTTCGGTGCCCGTCGCGCGACGCACTGTGAACCTTCACTCAGAAAGCACCTTGCGTCGGAGAATTTTTCCGTAATTTAAAGCAACGGATGCCGAGAAGGCCATAAATTAACCCAAAAATGCCTGCTGGACGCCATCCACCTTAGATTTAGCTGGCTTTTTTTCAAGGCGAATAAAACAGACCGCTACGGAACTACTTTACGATAGCAAAACGCCTCCCTGTGTTGTAGCTTCTACCTATCCTTCCCGAGCATAGCAGACAGCCCTAATGGAAAATGGACAAAAAAAATTAAAGGAATTGTTTGATGGCCGTAAAATATTCAACATTCCAGATTACCAGCGAGCTTACGCGTGGGAGACAAACCGCCAACTACCTGATTTCATTGAAGACATTGATAACCAAGCGCTAGGTCGAGACTATTTCTTAGGCACTATTCTCTTCCAGGAAAAATCGGAAAAACATGCCGGATTTGATCTGATCGATATAGTGGATGGACAACAAAGGATTACAACCACAATCATATTCATGAAAGCATTACTATCTAGCTTGCGCCAACGGCTGGACGACACCCAATTTGAAGAGCTCGGCTTAGACCTCGTCGAGGAAACTTACATCTTCAACAAAAACCGCCCAAAACTGCAAGCCATCTCACCTGACAATGATTTCTTTTTTAACTACATTCTAAATGATGGCAATGGCGTCGACCATATTGAAACACCTTCTCAGCGCCGGCTATTAGAAGCGAAAAAATATTTTCAAGCCGAGTTGGCTGATAGAAGCAACGAGGAGCTACTGCAATTAAAATGCAAGATAGACGAACACACCAAGGTGTTAACATACTCTGTTAAGGACGCAGCGGAAGCAACCCTTATTTTTGAAACCACGAACGACCGTGGCAAAAGATTAACCAACCTTGAAAAAATAAAAAGCTTTTTAATGTACAAAACTTACCTCGCAGCTGCGGAAGACGTCGATCACTATCTAACCGTTATCCAACAAAGATTCGCCGATATTTTCAGAGAACTGGAGTTATTTGACGGAAAAATTGATGAAGATTCAATTCTTCGCTTCCATTATATTGCTTTTGAAGACTGGATTGATAAAGCAGACTTCCAGCAACCGACGACAGCTATCAGAGGCAAGCTAAACCCTCTCATAGCTAACGGCCGCAAGCAGGAGGCTTTGGCTTTCATTGACCGATTTAGCCGAGAGCTCAAAGAAAGCTTCCATATAATGCGGCAAATTTCAATGAGCAAGCACCAGTCTTACCGTGACCTTGCATGTTTGGAGCGAATGGAAAGCTTCTATCCTCTAATTTTAAAGGCTTATAAAAATGATACCTCCTCGGAAAAAAGAAATTTTAATATCACATGCCGTCTATTAGAAATTTATAGTTTCCGAGTTTTCGCAGTTCAGCAAAATAGGTCAAATACGGGGCAGTCAGCACTTTATAAACTTGCTAGAAATTTCGCAGGACGATTCGAGCCTCTATTCGACGAAATCTCTTCAATCATAAATTCTGCCAGCAGTCGCAAGCGCTTTCATGAGACGCTGCAAGATGCAGACCTATTCAACTGGATATCTAGCCGAGACCTTTGCTATCTAGTGTGGAAATATGAAAACCACCTGCGACGCTCAGAACAGCCAATATGCGCTGAAATGTCAGAGACCGAGTTCAAAAGCACCGGCAGCAAGACTCGTCTAACAGTTGAACATATTGCCTCACAAACCAAAAACGGTATCGTTCTTGACAGCTCCATCGTACCGGACATGGATTCAACCTTCAGAGATCAACACCTACATCGCCTAGGAAACTTAACCTTCGACCCAGCCTCGGCCAATTCATCAAAAAGCAACGGCGAGATGGATGTTAAATATTCCAAATACTTCTCCAAGGCTCCTTACAAAACACAGAACGAATTAGAGTCCTTCATGATTGATAGCAAATGGACATCGGAATCGATTGACCTGAGGCAATCAAAAATCATCGAATTTTGCGTGCGATACTGGAACCCCCAATACATAAATTATTAATGGCAACGGTCTTCACCTTGCAGGTGCGTTCAGTACTCAGAAGTTTGACTGATCGAAAAGTGTGTCGCGTTCAAGATCGATCCCCCTCACCCCAGCCCTCTCCCCCAAGGGGGCGAGGGGGGGGGAAAGGGAGCCGATCTTCATGAGTTTCAAAATTTCGGCTCGGCTCAATCGACACTAAGAAACGCGGCCACCTTCTGCGCGGCGGCGGCCAAATGCTGTTCATGGATAAACCCGGAAACCTTCAATGGCTTGAGGTCATGGTCGCCGGCCACAAGCCAAGCAACCTCAATACTCGGTGACAAGGTGTAAGCCTCAACCGCCTCCCGATTCCCCAGAGCATCCCGCTCGCCCTGAACAATCAACGTCCGAGTCTTCAACCCAGCCAAATGCTCAACCCGCGGTTTCTCCGGTTTCCCCACCGCATAAAACGGATAACCAAGACAAACCAAAGCATCCGCGCCAAGCTCATCGGCAAGCAAACTCGCCATCCGCCCCCCCATCGACTTCCCACCAACCGCCAAAACCCCAGCGACATGAAGTCGCACCAAGCCATAAACCTCACGCCAGCACTCCTGCAATTTCCCCGCAGGATTGGGCGGTCGCTTGACCCCATCAACCCGCCGCTGCGCCATATAAGGAAACTCAAACCGCAACACGTTCACCCCCAGCCCAGCAAGGCGCCCAGCCATATCGTTCATCCAGTCGCTATCCATCGGCGCCCCCGCCCCATGCGCGAGGATGAGCGTCGCCGAAGCCTCGCCAACAGCGGCATCCCAAAGCCACCCGTGATCCCGCAGGCACTGCGCCCATTGATCCCCGTCAATACTGGCCTTGTGCTGTTTGTCCATGCTTGCCTCGCTTTTAGTCTGCCTATAACTCCAGGCGAAGGATTCGCGGCGTTTTCTGCGCGCGCTCACTTCGGCTGAACCGTGGATGGGGAACCATGAACACTTCTATCAGTACCGCCTACAACTACAAGGTGGTCCGCCAATTCGCCATTATGACGGTGGTGTGGGGCATCGTCGGCATGGGGCTCGGGGTTTTTCTCGCGGCTCAATTGGTCTGGCCCGAACTCAACTTCAACCTGCCGTGGACCAGCTTCGGACGCCTGCGCCCGCTGCACACCAACGCGGTGATCTTCGCGTTCGGCGGCTGTGCCTTGTTCGCCAGTTCGTTCTACTCGGTGCAGCGCACCTGCCAGACGCAATTGTTTGCGCCGAAAATCGCCGCCTTCTGCTTCTGGGGCTGGCAACTGGTGATTCTGCTGGCGGCCATCAGCCTGCCACTGGGTTACACCAGTTCCAAGGAGTACGCCGAGCTGGAATGGCCGATCGACATCCTGATCACCATCGTCTGGGTCGCCTACGCCATCGTGTTCTTCGGCACGATCATGCAGCGCAAGACCAAGCACATTTATGTGGGCAACTGGTTCTTCGGCGCGTTCATCATCACCGTGGCGATCCTGCACATCGTCAACAACCTTGAGTTGCCGGTGAGCTTCACCAAGTCCTACTCGGTGTACGCCGGTGCAACCGACGCGATGGTGCAATGGTGGTACGGCCACAACGCCGTAGGCTTTTTCCTCACCGCCGGTTTCCTCGGGATGATGTACTACTTCGTGCCGAAACAGGCCGAACGTCCGGTGTATTCGTATCGTCTGTCGATCGTGCACTTCTGGGCGCTGATCACCCTGTACATCTGGGCCGGCCCGCACCATTTGCACTACACCGCGCTGCCAGACTGGGCGCAGTCGCTGGGCATGGTGATGTCGCTGGTACTGCTGGCCCCGAGCTGGGGCGGCATGATCAACGGCATGATGACCCTCTCGGGCGCCTGGCATAAGTTGCGCAGCGACCCGATCCTGCGCTTCCTGGTGGTGTCGCTGGCGTTCTACGGCATGTCGACCTTCGAAGGTCCGATGATGGCGATCAAGACGGTGAACGCCCTCTCCCACTACACCGACTGGACCATCGGCCACGTTCACGCCGGCGCGCTCGGTTGGGTGGCGATGATTTCCATCGGCGCGCTGTACCACATGATCCCGAAAATCTTCGGCAAAGAGCAGATGCACAGCATCGGCCTGATCAACGCGCACTTCTGGCTCGCGACCATCGGCACCGTGCTCTATATCGCCTCGATGTGGGTCAACGGCATCGCCCAGGGCCTGATGTGGCGTGCGGTGAACGAGGACGGCACGCTGACCTACTCCTTCGTCGAAACCCTGGTGGCCAGCCACCCAGGCTTCGTCGTGCGGCTGATTGGCGGGGCGATCTTCCTCAGCGGCATGTTCCTGATGGCTTACAACACCTGGCGCACCGTGCGGGCCTCGCAGCCTGCTGACGTCGTTGCTGCCGCGCAGATGGCCTGAGGAGTCCGCCATGAAACACGAAACGATTGAAAAGAACGTCGGCCTGCTGATGCTGCTGATGGTGTTCGCCGTGAGCATCGGCGGCCTGACCCAGATCGTCCCGCTGTTCTTCCAGGACGTGACCAATAAACCGGTGGAAGGCATGAAGCCCTACACCGCGCTGCAACTGGAAGGCCGCGACATCTACATCCGCGAAGGCTGCGTCGGCTGCCACTCGCAGATGATCCGTCCGTTCCGCGCCGAAACCGAACGTTACGGGCACTACTCGGTGGCCGGCGAAAGCGTGTGGGATCACCCGTTCCTGTGGGGCTCGAAACGTACCGGTCCGGACCTGGCCCGGGTTGGCGCGCGTTACTCGGATGACTGGCACCGTGCGCACTTGTACAACCCGCGCAACGTCGTACCGGAATCGAAGATGCCGGCCTACCCATGGCTGGTTACGCAACCGGTCGACAGCAGCCACACCGAAACCAAGCTCAAGGTCATGCGCACCCTCGGCGTACCGTACACCGACGACGACATCAGCGGCGCGGTGGCCAGCCTCAAGGGCAAGACCGAAATGGACGCCCTCGTCTCCTACCTGCAAGTGCTTGGCACTGCGATCAAGAGCAAGAGGTGAGCCATGGTCTTTGAAATGAGCGCGGGGCTGATTCGCGGCCTCGGCACGGTCGTGGTGTTCGTGGCCTTCGTCGGCCTGACCCTGTGGGTGTTCAACCGCAAGCGCACGCCGGAATTCGCCGAAGCGCGCCTGCTGCCGTTTGCCGACGAGCCGCAACCCGACACTACCCAAGCTAATGAAACAAGGAGTACCCGGCCATGACCACCTTCTGGAGTACGTGGATCTGCGTACTGACCATCGGCAGCCTGATCGGCCTGACCTGGCTGCTTGTCGGCACCCGTCGGGGCGAGACCAAGGGCAGCGTCGACCAGACCATGGGCCACAGCTTCGACGGCATCGAGGAGTACGACAACCCGCTGCCGCAGTGGTGGTTCATGCTGTTCGCCGGCACGCTGGTGTTTTCCGTGGGCTATCTGATCCTTTACCCGGGCCTCGGTAACTGGAAAGGCATCCTGCCCGGCTACGAGGACGGCTGGACCGGCGTCCACGAGTGGGAAAAGGAAATGAGCAAGGCTGACGCCAAGTTCGGGCCGATCTTCGCCAAATTCGCCGCGATGCCGGTGGAAGAAGTGGCGAAGGATCCGCAGGCGCTGAAAATGGGCGGCCGTCTGTTCGCGTCCAACTGCTCGGTGTGCCACGGTTCGGATGCCAAGGGCGCGTTCGGCTTCCCTAACCTGGCCGACCAGGACTGGCGTTGGGGCGGCAGTGCCGAGACGATCAAGACCACCATCATGGGTGGCCGGATCGCGGCGATGCCGGCCTGGGGCGAGTCGCTCGGTGAGGCCGGGGTGAAGAACGTCGCGGCGTACGTGCGTCACGAACTGGCCGGGCTGCCACTGCCGGCGGACAACAAGGCCGACCTGCAAGCGGGACAGCAAACGTTCAGCACCATGTGCGTAGCCTGTCATGGGGCAACCGGCCAGGGCACTGAAGCCATGGGGGCGCCGAATCTGACGCACCCGGCCGGATTCATCTATGGCACCAGCCTGACCCAACTTGAACAGACCATTCGCCATGGTCGTCAGGGCCACATGCCAGCTCAGAACGAGCTGCTGGGTAACGATAAAGTGCAATTGCTGGCGGCTTATGTGTACAGCTTGAGCCATGGATTGAATACAGAAAAACTGATTACTGAGGACAATAAAAAGTAATCATTGCGTACAACACTGCCGCACGTTTCCAGTGCGGCAGTTTCCAGTCCCTTTGCGACGCATTGTCGCACCCCTTCACCCCCTCTCCTTTCGGTTACCCGGATTCGGGTCTACGCTTGCTCGATGCGGACTGGCCCGTGCCGGTTCCAGGTCGACCCTGAGCGAGGCGTTGAACGAATCGGCTGACTGACATGGCCGCAAAGGCCGGTAGATACCGGCTGTCGTGCCGATTACCGTCCGTCACCCGAACCGAGCGTTCGAACACACCCCGTTACATCCGACCGGGACCCCTCGCTTTTTTCGTTCGCTGCGACATTTTGCCCGAGGGCAATTTTGTCCTTACGCGGCGCATGGAAAGGCCGCAGAATCAGCGTTGGAAAGCATTGACCCAGGTCATGGCGCGTTGCATTGACCCCCTGCTTTCTACATACTTGCGGCCGATTTTAATCCTAATAAAACACCCAAACCGTGGAACCTTAGAATGAGCACAGCAATCAGTCCGACTGCTTATAACTATAAGGTAGTCCGCCAGTTCGCCATCATGACGGTGGTCTGGGGGATCCTTGGCATGGGGCTCGGTGTCTTCATCGCCTCGCAACTGGTCTGGCCGGAGTTGAACTTCGGCCTGCCGTGGACGAGCTTTGGACGCCTGCGCCCGTTGCACACAAACCTGGTGATTTTCGCCTTCGGTGGTTGTGCACTGTTTGCCACTTCCTACTATGTCGTGCAGCGAACCTGCCAGACGCGACTGATTTCCGACAGCCTTGCGGCCTTCACCTTCTGGGGATGGCAAGCGGTGATCGTCGGCGCGATCATTACCTTGCCGCTGGGTTACACCACCACCAAGGAATACGCGGAACTGGAATGGCCCCTCGCCATTCTGCTGGCCATTGTCTGGGTCACCTACGGTCTGGTGTTCTTCGGCACCATCACCAAGCGCAAGACCAAGCACATCTACGTGGGTAACTGGTTCTACGGCGCGTTCATCGTCGTGACCGCGATGCTGCACATCGTCAACCACGCCTCGCTGCCGGTCAGCTTCTTCAAGTCCTACTCGGCCTACGCCGGTGCGACCGACGCGATGATCCAGTGGTGGTACGGCCACAACGCCGTGGGTTTCTTCCTGACCACCGGCTTCCTGGGGATGATGTACTACTTCGTGCCGAAACAGGCCGAACGTCCGATCTACTCCTATCGCCTGTCGATCGTGCACTTCTGGGCGCTGATCACCCTGTACATCTGGGCCGGCCCGCACCACCTGCACTACACCGCGCTGCCGGACTGGGCGCAATCGCTGGGCATGGCGATGTCGATCATCCTGCTGGCGCCAAGCTGGGGCGGCATGATCAACGGCATGATGACCCTGTCGGGCGCCTGGCATAAGCTGCGCACCGACCCGATCCTGCGTTTCCTCGTGGTATCGCTGGCGTTCTACGGCATGTCGACCTTCGAAGGTCCGATGATGGCGATCAAGACCGTCAACTCGCTCTCGCACTACACCGACTGGACCATCGGCCACGTACACGCCGGCGCTCTGGGCTGGGTGGCGATGATCTCGATCGGCGCGATCTACCACATGATCCCGAAACTGTTCGGCCGCGCGCAGATGCACAGCGTCGGTCTGATCAACGCGCACTTCTGGCTCGCGACCATCGGTACCGTGCTGTACATCGCTTCGATGTGGGTCAACGGCATCACTCAAGGCCTGATGTGGCGTGCAATCAACGACGACGGCACCCTCACCTACTCGTTCGTTGAAGCGCTGCAGGCCAGCCACCCTGGCTACATCGTCCGTGCCCTGGGCGGTGCGTTCTTCGCCAGCGGCATGTTCCTGATGGCCTACAACGTGTGGCGCACCGTTCGCGCCTCGGACCCGGCTGAAGCTGAAGCCGCCGCCAAGATCGCCGTAGTTGGAGCTCACTGATGAAGCATGAAGCTGTCGAGAAGAATATTGGCCTGCTGGCCTTCTTCATGGTCATCGCCGTCAGCGTCGGTGGCCTGACCCAAATCGTTCCGCTGTTTTTCCAGGACGTCACCAACAAGCCGGTCGAAGGCATGAAGCCGCGCACCGCCCTTGAACTGGAAGGCCGCGACGTTTACATCGCCAACGGCTGTGTCGGCTGCCACTCGCAGATGATCCGTCCGTTCCGTGCCGAAACCGAACGCTACGGCCACTACTCGGTCGCCGGTGAAAGCGTCTGGGATCACCCATTCCTGTGGGGTTCCAAACGTACCGGCCCGGACCTGGCCCGTGTCGGCGGTCGTTACTCCGACGACTGGCAGCGTGCGCACTTGTACAACCCGCGCAACGTTGTGCCTGAATCGAAAATGCCGGCTTACCCGTTCCTCGTGGAAAACAAGCTCGACGGCAAAGACACGGCCAAGAAAATGGAAGTGTTGCGCACGCTCGGCGTCCCTTACACCGACGAAGATATTGCCGGTGCAAAAGACGCTGTGAAGGGTAAAACCGAAATGGACGCGCTGGTGGCCTATCTGCAAGGCCTGGGCACCATCATCAAAAGCAAACGGTGATCTAGATGGATATCGGGATGATTCGAGGCCTGGGCACCGTTGTCGTGATGGTTGCCTTCATCGGTCTGGCGTTGTGGGTGTTCAGCCCCAAGCGCAAGTCGGAGTTTGAAGACGCGACCTTGCTGCCCTTCGCGGATGATCCCGAAGCCATCAAGCACGTCGAGCAAGCTTCTAGGAGTAACAAAGAATGACTACATTCTGGAGTCTGTACGTCACAGTCCTCAGTCTCGGTACGATCTTTTCCCTGACCTGGCTGTTGCTGTCGACCCGCAAGGGACAGCGCGCCGAGCAGACCGACGAGACGGTCGGCCACTCCTTCGACGGGATCGAGGAGTACGACAACCCGCTGCCGAAATGGTGGTTCATGCTGTTCGTGGGCACCATCGTGTTCGCTCTGGGTTATCTGGTGCTGTACCCGGGCCTGGGCAACTGGAAAGGTCTGCTGCCGGGCTACAACTACCTCGATAACGACAAGCAGACCGCGTTCGCCAACGGTCAGACCGGCTGGACCGGCGTTCACGAGTGGGAAAAGGAAATGGCTCGTTCGGACGCCAAGTTCGGTCCGATCTTCGCCAAGTTCGCCGCCATGCCGATTGAAGAAGTGGCCAAGGATCCGCAAGCCCTGAAGATGGGCGGCCGTCTGTTCGCCTCCAACTGCTCGGTCTGCCACGGTTCCGACGCCAAGGGCGCTTATGGTTTCCCTAACCTGACCGACGCCGACTGGCGCTGGGGCGGCGAGCCGGAAACCATCAAGACCACCATCATGGGCGGTCGTCACGCCGTGATGCCGGCCTGGGCTGAAGTGATTGGCGAGCAAGGCGTAGCCGACGTGGCGGCATTCGTGCTGACCAACCTCGATGGCCGCAAGCTGCCGGAAGGCACCAAGGCTGACCCGGTTGCCGGCCAGAAACTGTTCGCGACCAACTGCGTGGCCTGCCACGGTCCGGAAGGCAAAGGCACGCCAGCAATGGGCGCACCCAACCTGACCCACCCGGCCGCGTTCATCTACGGTTCGAGCTTCGCGCAACTGCAGCAGACCATCCGTTACGGCCGTCAGGGCCAGATGCCTGCTCAGGAACAACTGCAAGGCAACGACAAGGTTCACCTGCTGGCGGCGTATGTTTACAGCCTGTCTCATGGTGAAAAACCAGCGGAAGCCGAGGCGCAGTAAGGCCAACGCTTGAAGCAAAAAAAGGCCCCGCCAATGAGAATTGGCGGGGCCGTTTGCATTCTGGCCTTTCATGATTTGAGACGAATGCTCAATGGACGCTTAATGAGGTGCCCTGTAGCTTGTCGTTCGACACACGGACCTCAAGGAAGAAAACCAATGCGAGAATCTGATCACGACTGCGTTCAACTCCATGACGATTTCCTTTACATCTATCCGGAAGTTCAAACCACACCTACAGAGCCCCCTGCCAACGACAAAACAAAAACAGTCGAACGCGCCAAGAAGAGTAACGGCAGCGGACTGGACAGTCTCGGAGGTGGAAAACTGGTTTGATGCCGCTCCAGACAGTCATGTCAGCGCATTCCGGGGGCTCGTTCGCGAGAACGGGACCAAGGATCGTCTATAGTCAATTGATCTGCATCATGCTTTGTTACATTCGCTACACCATTCAAGATTTTTCCCCAACGCGACCAAAGGTCGCACCCGTTCGTCGGCATGACAGGCGTATCATTGCGCCACCGCAACACCCCTTTTTGACCCCGGCCGGCACGTATCGACCGAGGCATTTTTCCACTGCCGTGGGATGCAATGATGAGTAATCAGATTCCGGTACACGACGTCACGCCCCCCAACAAGAACGCGAACAACAGCGTCGACCTTTACGCCTCTCGAGAAAAAATCTACACCCGTGCTTTCACCGGCCTGTTCCGCAATCTGCGGATGATGGGCGGCGCCGCGCTGTTCCTGCTGTATTTCGGAACGGTCTGGCTGAACTGGGGCGGCCATCAGGCGGTGTGGTGGAACCTGCCGGAACGCAAGTTCTTCATCTTCGGTGCGACCTTCTGGCCGCAGGACTTCATTCTGCTCTCGGGCCTGCTGATCATTGCCGCGTTCGGCCTGTTCTTCATCACGGTGTATGCCGGCCGGGTCTGGTGTGGCTACACCTGCCCGCAAAGCGTGTGGACGTGGATTTTCATGTGGTGCGAGAAGGTCACCGAAGGCGACCGCAACCAGCGCATCAAGCTCGACAAGGCGCCGATGAGCGCCAACAAGTTCCTGCGCAAATTCTCCAAGCACGCACTGTGGCTGCTGATCGGTTTCGTCACTGGCATGACCTTCGTCGGCTACTTCTCGCCGATCCGCGAACTGGTGTTCGAGTTCTTCACCGGCCAGGCCGATGGCTGGTCGTATTTCTGGGTCGGTTTCTTCACCCTCGCCACGTACGGCAACGCCGGTTGGCTGCGTGAGCAGGTGTGCATCTACATGTGTCCGTATGCGCGCTTCCAGAGCGTGATGTTCGACAAGGACACCCTGATCGTTTCCTACGACCCGCGTCGCGGCGAAAGCCGTGGCCCGCGCAAGAAAGGCGTCGACTACAAGGCTCAGGGCCTGGGCGACTGCATCGACTGCACCATGTGCGTCCAGGTTTGCCCGACCGGCATCGACATCCGCGACGGCCTGCAGATCGAGTGCATCGGTTGCGCCGCGTGCATCGACGCCTGTGACAGCATCATGGACAAAATGGATTACCCGCGCGGGCTGATCAGCTACACCACCGAACACAACCTGTCCGGCCAGAAGACCCATAAACTGCGACCACGTCTGATCGGTTATGCCGTGGTGCTGCTGGCGATGATCAGTCTGCTGGTGACGGCCTTCTTCATGCGTTCGCTGGTAGGCTTCGACGTCAGCAAGGACCGCGTGCTGTACCGTGAAAACGCTGAAGGCCGGATCGAAAACGTCTACAGCCTGAAGATCATGAACAAGGATCAGCGCGACCACACCTACGTGCTGGAAGCCGCCGGATTGCCGGATCTGCGCCTGCAAGGCAAACGCGAGATCAAGGTGCCGGCCGGGGAAATCTTCAGCATGCCGGTCGAGCTGTCGAGCGCGCCCGAACAACTGCCGTCGAGCACCAACGAGGTGAAATTCATCCTCAAGGATGCCGATGACGACAGCGTCCACATAGAAGCCAAGAGCCGGTTCATCGGCCCACAAAATCGTTGAGAGAACTGAACATGCCCGCAGCAAACGCCGCAAGCCCTTGGTACAAGCATCTCTGGCCATGGATCATCATCGGGATTCTGGCCTGTTCGGTGACCCTGACGCTGTCCATGGTGACCATTGCGGTAAACAACCCGGACAACCTGGTCAACGACAACTACTACGAGGCCGGCAAGGGCATCAACCGTTCGCTGGATCGCGAACTGCTGGCGCAGAACCTGAAGATGCGCGCTGCCGTGCATCTGGATGACGTCACCGGTGAAGTCGATCTGCGGTTGAGCGGCAACAGCCAGCCGAAGACCCTTGAGCTGAACCTGATCTCGCCGACCCAGCCGGACAAGGATCGCAAGATTGTCCTGACCCGGAGCGAGACCGAAACCGGCCGCTACATTGGCCAGTTGAGCGACAAGATCGAAGGCCGGCGCTTTGTGGAACTGCTGGGTTCGCAGGACGATCACGTGTGGCGGATGTTCGAAGAAGAAGTAGTCAGCCATGACAAGGATCTGTTGCTGGGTGATGAACCGCTGCAAGGTGCTGAAGACCTGAAGAAATAAGCCTGTTCCTGATGACCACCCCACTCCCCTGCTACCACTGTGCCCTGCCCGTTCCGACGGGCAGCCGCTTCACCGCCGTCGTGCTCGGGGAGTCCCGCGAGTTCTGCTGCCCCGGCTGTCAGGCCGTGGCCGAAGCCATCGTCGCTGGCGGGCTGGAAAGTTATTACCAGCACCGCAGCGAAGCCTCGGCCAACCCCGAAGCATTGCCGGTGCAACTGGTGGATGAGCTGGCGCTGTACGACCGCGCCGACGTGCAACAACCTTTCGTTCGCCACGAAGGCGAACTGGCCGAAACCACGCTGCTGATGGAAGGCATCAGTTGCGCCGCGTGCGGCTGGCTGATCGAGAAACACCTGCGCACGCTGCCCGCCGTGGCCGAGGCGCGGTTGAACCTGTCCAACCATCGCTTGCACGTACGCTGGGCCGACGGGCAATTGCCGCTGAGCCAGATCCTCGGCGAACTGCGCCACATCGGTTACGCCGCGCACCCGTATCAGGCCGACCGCGCCAGCGAACAACTGGCCAGCGAAAACCGCCTGGCCCTGCGTCAGCTCGGTGTTGCCGGGTTGCTGTGGTTTCAGGCGATGATGGCGACCATGGCGACATGGCCGGAATTCAACATCGACCTCAGCCCGGAATTGCACACCATCCTGCGCTGGGTCGCGCTGTTCCTCACCACGCCGATTGTGTTCTACAGCTGCGCGCCGTTTTTCAAAGGTGCCATGCGCGACTTGCGCACCCGTCATCTGACCATGGACGTCTCGGTATCGCTGGCGATCGGTGCGGCTTATGTCGCCGGGATCTGGACCTCGATCACCGGGGTCGGCGAGCTGTATTTCGACGCGGTGGGCATGTTCGCGCTGTTCCTGTTGGCCGGGCGCTACCTGGAACGCCGCGCCCGGGAACGCACCGCCGCTGCCACCGCGCAACTGGTCAATCTATTGCCGGCTTCGTGCCTGCGCCTCGACGACGCCGGCCAGAGCGAACGCATCCTGCTCAGCGAACTGCGCCTCGGTGACCGGGTGCTGGTTCAACCGGGTTCTGTGCTGCCGGCGGACGGCAAGATCCTCGACGGCCAGTCGAGTATTGATGAGTCGCTGCTGACCGGCGAATACCTGCCACAGCCGCGCACATTGGGCGATGTAGTCACCGCCGGCACGCTGAATGTGGAAGGTGCGCTGACCGTCGAAGTGCAGGCGTTGGGTCAGGACACGCGGCTGTCGGCCATCGTCCGCCTGCTGGATCGCGCCCAGGCGGAAAAACCTCGGCTGGCGGAAATCGCCGACCGTGCCGCGCAGTGGTTCCTGTTGCTGTCGTTGATCGCAGCAGCCGCCATCGGCCTGCTGTGGTGGGAGCTGGATTCGTCGCGGGCGTTCTGGATCGTCCTCGCGATGCTGGTAGCGACCTGCCCGTGCGCGCTGTCGCTGGCGACGCCGACCGCCCTCACCGCCGCCACCGGCACCCTGCACAAACTCGGCCTGCTGCTCACGCGCGGTCATGTGCTGGAAGGCCTGAACCAGATCGACACCGTGATCTTCGACAAGACCGGCACCCTCACCGAGGGGCGTCTGGTGCTGCGTTCGATACGCCCGCTCGGCGCTCTCGACAGCGATCAGTGCCTGAGCCTGGCTGCCGCGCTGGAAAACCGCTCCGAACACCCGATTGCCCGGGCCTTTGGTCGGGCGCCACTGGCCGCCGAAGAAGTTCACAGCACGCCGGGGCTGGGGCTTGAAGGATTGGTCGGAGCACAGCGCTTGCGTATCGGTCAGGCCGATTTTGTCTGCGATCTGAGCGGCGCGCCTGTGCCGTCGATGCCCGATGAACCGGGCCAATGGTTGTTGCTCGGTGACGATCAGGGGCCGCTGGCCTGGTTCGTCCTTGATGATCGCCTGCGCGCCGACGCCCCGGCCCTGCTCGCCGCGTGCAAGGCGCGCGGCTGGCATACGCTGTTGCTGTCGGGCGACAGTTCGCCGATGGTCGCCAGTGTCGCCGCCGAACTGGGCATCGACGAGGCCCGGGGCGGTCTGCGTCCGGACGACAAGCTGCAAGTGCTGCAACAACTGCACAAGACCGGCCGCAAGGTGTTGATGCTCGGTGACGGGGTCAACGACGTGCCGGTATTGGCGGCCGCGGACATCAGCGTGGCGATGGGCTCGGCCACTGATCTTGCGAAAACCAGTGCCGATGCGGTGTTGCTGTCCAACCGTCTCGACGCCCTCGTACAAGCCTTCTCGCTCGCCCGTCGCACACGGCGGGTGATCATCGAGAACCTGTTGTGGGCCGCGCTGTACAATGGCCTCATGTTGCCGTTCGCCGCCCTCGGCTGGATCACTCCGGTGTGGGCCGCCGTCGGCATGTCGATCAGTTCGCTGACCGTGGTGCTCAACGCCCTGCGCCTGACTCGCCTGCCGAGTGCGCCGGCCGTCAGCGCCTCGTCAGAAACCCGCCCGCTGCCGGCCTGAGCCGCGCGGGCATGGAGTACAGATGCCAGCTCTCTACGTGATGATCCCGGCCGCGCTGCTGATCGTGGCCATCGCCGTCTACATCTTCTTCTGGGCGGTGGACAGCGGCCAGTACGACGATCTCGACGGCCCCGCCCACAGCATCCTGTTCGACGACCAGGACCCGAACCACACCGCCGCGGTGGACGAAGCCAACCCGGCCAAACCGGACGACAAGGCGCCGCCCCATGCTTGAACTGGCGCCGCTGTTGGTGTCTGCGTTGATTCTCGGCCTGCTCGGCGGCGGACATTGCCTGGGCATGTGTGGCGGCTTGATGGGCGCGCTGACCCTGGCGATTCCCAAGGAACAACGCAGCCGACGCTTTCGATTGCTGCTGGCCTACAACCTCGGACGAATCCTCAGCTATGCCACTGCGGGACTGCTGATCGGGCTGGCCGGCTGGGCCGTCGCCAACAGTCCTGCGGCGTTGTTCATGCGCGTGCTCGCCGGGTTGCTGCTGATCGCCATGGGCTTGTACCTGGCGGGCTGGTGGAGCGGCCTGACCCGCATCGAAAGCCTCGGTCGCGGACTGTGGCGCTACATTCAGCCTGTCGCCAATCGCCTGCTGCCGGTGTCGAGTCTGCCCCGGGCGCTGCTGCTCGGCGCGCTGTGGGGCTGGCTGCCGTGCGGGCTGGTTTACAGCACGTTGCTGTGGTCGGCCAGCCAGGGCAATGCACTGGACAGTGCCTTGCTGATGCTCGCCTTCGGGCTCGGCACCTGGCCGGTATTGCTGGCGACCGGCCTCGCGGCCGAGCGGGTCACAGCGCTGTTGCGCAAACGCAGCGTGCGCATGGCTGGTGGATTGCTGGTGATCCTGTTCGGCATCTGGACCCTGCCGGGGCCGCACCAGCACTGGCTGATGGGCCACTGATCCAGGCTTGATGCAAATCAAGATGCCCCGCCGCGCCCTCCCCTAGACTCGCTCACACTGCCAGCCTATCCGGGGGAATGCCCGCATGCTCGACGCCATTCGTTGGGACACCGATTTGATCCGCCGCTACGACCTGGCGGGGCCGCGATACACCTCGTACCCGACGGCCGTGCAATTCAACAGTCAGGTCGGCACCTTCGACCTGTTCCACGCCCTGCGCGACAGCCGCAAGGCCCTGCGCCCGCTGTCGCTGTACGTGCACGTGCCGTTCTGCGCGAACATTTGCTACTACTGCGCCTGCAACAAGGTCATCACCAAGGATCGCGGCCGCGCCCTGCCGTACCTGCAACGGCTCGAACAGGAAATCCAGCTGATCGCCTGCCACCTCGACCCGGCGCAGAAAGTCGAACAACTGCACTTCGGCGGCGGCACACCGACCTTTCTCAGCCACGACGAGTTGCGGCAGTTGATGGCGCACCTGCGCAAACATTTCAATCTGCTGGATGACGATTCTGGCGATTACGGCATTGAGATCGACCCGCGCGAAGCCGACTGGTCGACCATGGGCCTGCTGCGTGAGCTGGGCTTCAACCGGGTCAGCATCGGCCTGCAGGATCTCGACCCGGCGGTGCAACGCGCGGTCAATCGCCTGCAAAGCCTGGAAGAAACCCGCGCCGTGATCGACGCGGCACGCACCCTGCAATTTCGCTCGATCAACATCGACCTGATCTACGGTTTGCCCAAGCAGACCCCGGACAACTTCGCCCGTACCGTCGAGGAAGTCATCAGCCTGCAACCGGATCGGCTGTCAGTATTCAACTACGCGCACCTGCCGGAACGCTTCATGCCGCAGCGACGGATCAACGGCAACGAACTGCCGAGCCCGACGCAGAAACTGGAAATGCTGCAACGCACCATCGAACAACTGACTGCCGCCGGCTATCGCTACATCGGCATGGACCACTTCGCCCTGCCCGACGATGAACTGGCGATTGCCCAGGAAGAATCGACCCTGCAACGCAACTTCCAGGGCTACACCACCCACGGTCATTGCGACCTGATCGGTCTGGGCGTATCGGCCATCAGCCAGATCGGCGATCTGTACTGCCAGAACAGCAGCGACCTCAATCAATACCAGAACACCCTGGCTGGCGCGCAACTGGCCACCAGCCGTGGCCTGGTGTGCAACGCTGACGATCGCCTGCGTCGCGCAGTGATTCAGCAACTGATCTGCAATTTCAGCCTGGATTTCGCCGAGATCGAGCGCAGTTTCAACATCGATTTCCAGGGCTACTTCGGCGCGCTCTGGCCGCAGTTGCAAGGCATGGCAAAGGACGGGTTGATCGAACTGGATCGCGAACGAATCAGCGTGCTGCCGGCCGGGCGCCTGCTGGTGCGTTCGGTGTGCATGGTGTTCGACGCGTATCTGGAACAGCAGAACCGCCAGCGTTTCTCGCGGGTGATCTAGCTTTTCATCAGCAAGGTATTGGTTTTCAGGTTCTGGTCCGCGGTCAGGCCCGATTGATCGATGACCTTGGCCAGGGACAGATTGGCGGTAATGAGACCGTTGTTGAGGGCAGAAATGGCGCCTTTGAGGGCAGCGATCTTGGCGAATCGCTCTTCGTTGGAGAGGGTCTTGTTGGCCATCAGCGCGTTGATCTGGGCGTTCTTTTCGGCGATCTGCTGGCGCAACTTGCGAATCATCTTCAGCAATTGCTGGACGTTTTCCGGCAAGCCGCTTTCATCGATATCGCTGTTTTTCCCGCCGACACCGGCGGATTTTGCAATGGCGGCACCGGACAGCGACACTTTGACGCCCTCGACCAAGGTCGGGGTTCCCAACAATGCCGCGTCTGTGCCGGACTCATCGTCAACGGAGGTTTCAGCACTTTCCAGCAACGACGCAACGCCACTGTTACCGGGGGTCAGCGTGCCAATAGCAGTCATCGAAGCGGTTCCTTGCATGCCGTCAGATACCTGTTTATCGGCCGTCATCCCTGCGGCTTTATGCCGTGGGAGCAATCTCGCCACAGGCTGGCCTGAATGTCCTCCCCTGGGTTACCCTTACGCCTTATGTGTGTTTTCCCACAAGGATTTAAGAAATGTCCGAGCCAGTTAAACTGCGCGCTCACAACCAGGCTAATTGCAAGGATTGCAGCCTGGCCCCTCTCTGCCTGCCACTTTCGCTGAATCTGGAAGACATGGATGCGCTGGACGAAATCGTTAAACGTGGCCGCCCGTTGAAAAAGGGTGAGTTCCTGTTCCGCCAGGGCGACACCTTCGATTCCGTTTATGCAGTACGCTCCGGCGCCCTGAAGACCTTCAGCCTGAGCGATACCGGCGAAGAACAACTCACGGGTTTCCACCTGCCGAGCGAACTGGTCGGGCTGTCCGGCATGGACACCGAGAAACACCCGGTCTCCGCCCAGGCTCTGGAAACCACCTCGGTCTGCGAGATTCCGTTCGAACGCCTCGACGAACTGGCCCTGCAACTGCCGCAGCTGCGCCGTCAGTTGATGCGCGTGATGAGCCGCGAAATTCGCGACGACCAGCAAATGATGTTGCTGCTGTCGAAAAAAACCGCCGACGAGCGCATCGCCACGTTCCTGGTCAACCTATCGGCCCGCTTCCGCGCTCGCGGGTTCTCGGCCAACCAGTTCCGTTTGAGCATGTCGCGCAATGAAATCGGCAACTACCTGGGGCTGGCGGTGGAAACCGTGTCCCGGGTCTTCACCCGCTTCCAGCAGAACGAACTGATCGCCGCCGAGGGCAAGGAAATCCATATCCTCGACCCGATCCAGCTCTGCGCCCTGGCCGGCGGCTCGCTCGAAGTCTGATCTCGACCCGCGGCCGAGCGTATCGTTTCAGCCGCGGGTATACTGCGCCGTTTGCAGCCCTGCCAGGACACCTCGACGATGGTCTTCGACTCCTTCGACATCAAATCCCTGATCCGCCCTGTGATCGATTTCCCGAAACCGGGCGTGATTTTTCGCGACATCACCCCGCTGTTCCAGTCGCCCAAGGCCCTGCGCCTGGTGATGGACAGCTTCGCCCACCGCTATGTGGAAGCCGACTTCACCCACATCGGCGCGATGGATGCGCGGGGCTTCCTGATCGGTTCGGTGCTGGCGTATCAGTTGAACAAGCCTCTGGTGCTGTTCCGCAAGCAAGGCAAACTGCCGGCGGACGTGCTGGCTGAAGGCTACGCGACCGAATACGGCGAAGCGTTCCTCGAAGTGCACGCCGACAGCCTGTGCGAAGGCGATTCGGTGGTGATGTTCGATGACCTGATCGCCACCGGCGGTACGCTGATCGCAGCGGCCAACCTGATCCGCCGCATGGGCGCCCGGGTTCACGAAGCGGCGGCAATCATCGACCTGCCGGAACTGGGTGGCTCGCAGCGTCTTGAGGACATGGGCATTCCTACGTTCTGCCTGACGCAGTTTGCGCTGACCGACAAGTAAGCAACCCCGCACCTCCGATCGTTCCCACGCTCTGCGTGGGAACGATCAAAATCTAAAGCCCCATCTGTTTGCTGATGATCTCGTTCATCACTTCCCGCGTCCCGCCGCCAATCGACAAGATGCGGTTATCCCGATACAGCCGCTCCACCAGGCTCTCGCGCATATAACCCAACCCGCCGAGAATCTGCACCGCTTCCGTGGTGATGCGGTCCGAGGTGTCCGTGGCGAAATTCTTGGCCATGGAGATTTCCTTGATCACGCTCTGCCCAGCCGCCATTTTCGCCGCCTGCCGGTAGGTGAACTCCCGCGAGACTTCCAGCGCCGTGGCCATTTCCGCGAGGCGATGCTTGATCACCTGGAACTTGCCGATGGGTTTGCCGAACGCTTCACGCTCCCGCGCCCACTTCAGGCTTTCTTCCAGCGCCAGTTGCGCGGTCATGTTGGCCATCAGCGCCAGTGCCAGACGTTCGCTCTGGAAGTTGCCCATGATCCAGGCAAAACCCATGTTCTCCGCGCCGATCAGGTTTCCCACAGGTACCCGGCAATCATCGAAGAACAATTCAGCCGTGTCCGACGCCCACCAACCCATTTTCTTCAGCTGCCGACCGACGGTAAAACCCGGCGTACCCTTCTCGATCAACAGCAGGCTGATGCCGCCAAACCCGGGCGCACCGGTACGCACCGCGACGGTGTAGTAATCCGCGCGTATGCCACTGGTGATAAAGGTTTTGCTGCCGCTGACCCGGTAATGATCGCCGTCGCGGATGGCGCGGGTCTGCAGGTTGGCGACGTCAGAACCGCCGCCCGGCTCGGTGACGGCCAATGCGCTGATTTTCTCGCCACTGAGCACTTGAGGCACGACGCAATCACGCACTTCGGGCCGGGCCCATTTGACGACTGGCGGTAGACCGATATCGAGCGAACCGAGCCCGGCCACCAACCCGCCTGAGCCACAGCGCATCAGTTCTTCACTGGCGGCGATCTTGGCGAACAGATCACCTTCGTGACTGCCACCCAGCGCTTCGGGATAACCGATGCCGAGGATGCCGGCCGCACCGGCCTTGAGGTACAGCTCACGGGGGAAGTTTTCGGCTTCTTCCCACGCATCGATGTCCGGCAGGATCTCGCGTTCGACGAAACGTCTGACGCTGTCGCGGACCATTTGGTGGCTGGGGTCGAAGTATTCCTGGAAGGCGGGCATCGGCGAACTCCATGGAAGGGTTCGCCGAACTTAACCGAGCGCTTGCTTGGTTTTCAACAGGATTGTGTGGCTCAGAGGGAAATCGGCTTGCGCCCGGCAAACGAGTGAGCCAGCGTGCCGCCGTCCACCAGTTCCAGCTCGCCACCCAACGGCACGCCGTGAGCGATGCGCGAGGCGATCAGGCCTTTGTTGTTGAGCAATTGCGCGATGTAGTGCGCCGTCGCTTCACCTTCCACAGTCGGGTTGGTGGCGAGGATGACTTCGGTGAAGGTGCCCGCCTCTTCGATCCGCGTCATCAACTGCGGAATGCCGATGGCCTCCGGGCCGAGCCCGTCCAGCGGCGACAGATGCCCCTTGAGCACGAAATAGCGCCCACGGAACCCGGTCTGCTCGACCGCATACACATCCATCGGACCTTCCACCACGCACAGCAGCGTGTCGTCACGGCGTGTGTCGGCGCATTGCGGGCACAGATCGTCTTCGGTCAGCGTGCGGCACTGGCGGCAGTGTCCGACCCCTTCCATGGCCTGGCTCAACGCCTGGGCCAGGCGCGTGCCGCCGCTGCGGTCACGCTCGAGCAACTGCAACGCCATACGCTGGGCAGTTTTCTGACCCACGCCCGGCAGAATTCGCAGGGCGTCGATCAGTTGGCGAATCAAAGGGCTGAAGCTCATGGGGAAAAAGTCCGACAAAACAACGAGACGCGGTTTATACCCGCGCCTCCGGCCAGCGTCAAATCCTCAGTCCTGGGCGACCCGCACTACCAGTTTGCCGAAGTTGCGCCCCTCCAGCAGCCCGATAAATGCTTGCGGCGCCTGCTCCAGGCCATCAACCACATCTTCGCGGAATTTCACCTTGCCCTCGCGCACCCACGGCACCATGGCGCTGATGAATTCCGGCTGACGGTCGCCATAGTCGTCGAACACGATGAAGCCCTGAATGCGTACGCGCTTGGTCAGCAAGGTGCGCTGCAACATCGGCAAGCGATCCGGACCTTTCGGTACTTCAGTGGCGTTGTAGCCGGCAATCAGACCGCACAGCGGGATCCGTGCCTTGGGATTGAGCAGCGGGACGACCGCATCGAAGACATGGCCGCCGACGTTTTCGTAATAGACGTCGATGCCTTTCGGGCAGGCCTTGGCCAGTTGCTCGGCGAAGTCAGACGCCTTGTGATCGATACAGGCGTCGAAACCCAGCTCCTCGACCACGTATTTGCACTTCTCTGCACCGCCGGCCACGCCGACGGCGCGCAGGCCTTTGATCTTCGCCACCTGCCCGACCACCGAACCTACTGCGCCAGAAGCGGCGGCGACCACCAGGGTCTCCCCTGCCTTCGGCTGGCCGATGTCCATCAGCCCCATATAAGCGGTCATACCCGGCATGCCCAGCACGCCGAGGGCCATCGACGGGCTCGGCAGCCCCGACGGGATCGGGATGATGTTGCGCCCGTCGCTGATGCTGTGGCTTTGCCAACCCGTGGCGCCGACCACCAGATCGCCGACCTGGAATTTTGGATGACGCGATTGCTCGACCCGACTGACAGCCCCGCCGGTCATCACCTCACCGATTTGTACCGGCGCCGCGTAGGACGGTGCGTCACTCATGCGCCCGCGCATGTAGGGATCGAGTGACAGGTAAAGGGTCTTGAGCAGCAACTGGCCGTCTTCAAGCGCCGGCAGCGCTTCGCGCTCCAGACGGAAATTCTCGGGTGTTGGCGCGCCCACCGGACGCGAGGCCAGCACGATGCGTTGATTGAGGGTCAGGGGGGCGGACATGTCAGCGTCTCCTTTGAATAATGAATTCGGGGTATAGGGAGCAGACCTTGGTGGCTTTTGCGCGTTCGATGCTTCTTCAGCCAGAAACAAAAATGCCAGGCGCGATGCCTGGCATTTTTTGTAGCTCATCCAATCCGCAAAGGCGAATCAGAACGGCAGTTTCATACCGGCCGGCAGGTTCATGCCAGCGGTCATGCTGCCCATCTTAGCCTGGCTGTTGGCTTCGATCTGACGCACGGCAGCGTTGACGGCAGCGGCAACCAGATCTTCGACCACTTCACGGTCGTCTTCGTCCAGGCCCGGCAGAACGCTTGGGTCGATGCTGACTTTTTTCACGTCGTGACGACCGGTCATCACCACGGTGACCAGATCGCCGCCGGCCTTGCCGGTGACTTCTGCGTTGGCCAGCTCTTCCTGCATCTTGGCCATTTTTTCCTGCATCTGCTGCGCCTGCTTCATCAGGCCGGCCATGCCACCTTTCATCATGGTAATCACCTCAAAAGTACTTGGATCAATACAACGTCCGGCGATTTGCGCCGAACGCCTTCAGTTATTAGCCCTGACTGACCAGGGCGTCGACAGGTTCAATAGTATCGTGTCGCACGACCGCACCGAACTGCTGCACCATCTGCTGGATGAACGGATCGCCGTGGATCGACTCCTCCGCCTCGCGCTGACGGTTGGCACGGCGCCGGGACGCAGCCTGGGCCGGGGTTTCCTGCTCGGGCTTGATCAGCTCCATGCTCAGGTTCAGCGTGCGGCCGTGGTACTGGTTCAACGCATCGTTCAGCCGACGCTGCTGGGTGGCGTTGAACAAGGCGCTATGAGCCGGGTCCAGGTGCATCAGCCAGTTGTCGCCATCGACCTCGATCAGCGTGCAGTTGGCGGCGATGCTGCCGGTCATGCCGGAGATCGGCAGTTTCGGGAACAGCTCCAGCCATTGCAGGGCCAGACCGGTGGCCGGCGCGGCGGCGGGTTCCGGCTCGGGCTCCGGGACCGGATCGGCCGCGTGTTCGCTGGCCAGATCGTCGAGGTAACTGTAGGCCGAATCCATGTCCGGCTCGATGTAGTCTTCGTCGAGCGGCGGCTCGTCGTCCATATCCATGCCCGGCGTGGCGGCATCGACCTCGGCCACCGACGGCTCGGGGATCGGCGCGGCGGCCCACTCCGGCGCATCGGGCACGACGCTGTCCGGGGTCGGCAGCGGCATCGGCGGCAGGTCAGGCTGCTCGGCGGTGGTTTCCAGAACCGGTTCTACCGCTGGCTGTTGCACAGGAGCCGGTTCTACCGGGTCATTCCACGGCAGATCGACGACTTCCTCGACGGCGACCGGCTCTGGTTCCGGCTCAGGCACGGGTTCAGGCGCAATCACCGGGGCAACCGGTGCGGGCTCGGGAACAGGCGCTGGCGCAGGTGCAACCACCGGAGCAGGCGCAACAGCCGCAGCAACTACCGGCGCAGGTTTCGGCGCGGCAGCCACTGAGTTTGCGGAATCAACTGTGGCCTGGCTGATCCCCACTGGCTTTAGCGGTTGCCTCGGGGCGTCCGCCGTATCCGCCGGCCGGAAGGCCAGCATCCGCAGCAGGACCATTTCGAATCCGCCACGCGGGTCTGGCGCCAGTGGCAAGTCGCGGCGGCCGATCAGGCCCATCTGGTAATAGAACTGCACGTCTTCGGCCGGCAAGGCCTGGGCCAGTGCCAGCACCCGGTCACGGTCGCCGTGGCCGTTGTCGACGCCTTCCGGCAAGGCCTGGGCGATGGCGACGCGGTGCAGCACGTTGAGAATTTCCGAGAGCACGCCGTTCCAGTCCGGCCCTTGTTCGGCCAGGTGACGCACGGCTTCGAGCAACGCCTTGGCGTCACCTTCGATCAGCGCATGCAACACGTCATAGACCTGGCCGTGATCCAGCGTACCGAGCATTGCCCGCACATCGGCGGCCAACACCTTGCCTTCACCGAAGGCAATGGCCTGATCGGTCAGGCTCATGGCGTCGCGCATCGAACCGTCGGCCGCGCGGCCGAGCAGCCACAGGGCGTCGTCTTCGAACGGCACGTTTTCCGCGCCGAGAACGTGGGTCAGATGCTCGACCACCCGCTCGGGGGTCATGTTCTTCAGCGAGAATTGCAGGCATCGCGACAAAATCGTTGCCGGAAGTTTCTGCGGGTCGGTGGTCGCCAGGATGAACTTGACGTAGGGCGGCGGCTCTTCGAGGGTTTTCAGCAGCGCATTGAAGGAATGGCTGGAGAGCATGTGCACTTCGTCGATCAGGTAGACCTTGAAGCGCCCGCGGCTCGGGGCGTACTGCACGTTGTCGAGCAGCTCGCGGGTGTCCTCGACCTTGGTCCGGCTCGCGGCGTCGATCTCGATCAGGTCGACGAAGCGCCCTTCATCGATCTCGCGGCACACCGAACACTCGCCGCACGGGCTTGAAGTGATACCTGTTTCACAGTTCAGACATTTGGCGATGATCCGCGCAATCGTCGTCTTGCCGACGCCCCGCGTCCCGGTGAACAGGTAGGCGTGGTGCAGGCGTTGGCTGTCCAAGGCATTGATCAGAGCCTTGAGCACATGGGTCTGGCCGACCATTTCGCGGAACGAGCGCGGACGCCATTTACGTGCAAGAACCTGATAACTCATCGAAAACCGTCGCGGCAAAGGAAGCAGAAGCGGCTAATGCTAGCGGAGCAAGGGCAAAATTGCATCCGGTGCGCTCTTCTATTCTGGCTAAGCTGCATGGGCGGAGGCTTTTGTCGGCACGGGAACGGGAATTACCGGAGCATTTATGCGGTGGGCCGTGGGGGCAATACTGGGAATCAGCCTGAACGCGATGGCCGCGCAGCCGCCGCTGCGCTTCGCCATGGCCGACAGCTGGGCGATGCCGCTGGCGCAATACGAACGCGGCCGCCCGACCCAGGGCATCCTTTACGACATGATGCTCAGCCTGGCGACCCAGGTCGGCGTGCCGGCGGAGTTTCACGTCCTGCCCCGCACCCGCGTGCAAAACGCCATGGAACACGGCGAAGTCGACGTGCGCTGTTATGCCTCGCAATCGTGGCTGCCGAACCTGTCCGGGAATTACATCTGGAGTATCCCGCTATTCTTCCAGCGCGACCTGCTGATCGGCCGCCAGGATCAACCCTCCAGCGTCGATCCGGCCCACCTGCCCCGCCAATCGATCGGCACCGTGCTCGGCTACAGCTACCCCACGCTGCAACCGCTGTTCGACGCCGACCGGTTATGGCGCGAAGACGCGCGCAATCAGGAACAGGTGCTGGACAAACTCCTGGCCGGCCGTTACCGCTACGCCGTGAGCAATCAATGGACGCTGGACTGGTTCAACCAGCGCCTGCTGCCGGGGCAGCAACTGCGAGGGGTGGCAGTGTTGCAGGAGCAGCAAGTCGGCTGCTACGTCCGCAACGACCCGAAAGTGCCGGTGCAGCGGATATTGAGGACGTTGCTGCAGATGAAAATGTCGGGGGAGATTGATGACATTATCCGGTTGTATACCGGTGGTTCAGAAGGCGCCCCATAACCCTGCGCAGTGAGCCGAATATTCAATGCCCCGCCGTATCGCGGAATTTCTGATATTCGTGATACTCGACCCAGGCAACCACATCGTACGGCACGTAAAGCTTCAGCCTGGCGCGGGAAATGGCGATGTACACGGCGCAGATCCGCTGATCGAACGCATAGGCATCCTTGAATTTCTGGTTGGTCAGCAGGCCGGGGGTCAGCAGCACCTTGTCGAACTCCATGCCCCCCGCCTCTTCCGCCAGCATCAACATGCAATGGTTGTCAGCGTTGTCGATCATTCGGTTCAGGCGTGTCAGGTCGGCAATCATGAAGCCGTTTTCCAGCTTGGCCTTGACCCGCAGAAACGACTCGTCGAACTGATTGGCGTCGCACACCGCTTGCCAGTCAGACAGGTCACTGAAGTACGGATGCACGCCGTTTTCGCTGTATTCGGAGCGATAGAAATCCGGTTTGAACAATTCGATGGCCGTAGCCATGAAATGCTTCAGATCATCCTGGGTTCGCTTGTCCGGGAATCTGAACTTGCAGTTGGAATCGTGCAGGTGGATGGCCCAGATCATGGTGTCCCACGGCGATGCCGTCAGCACCACGCAACCTTCGGACGGTACGAAACCTTCCGGGTACTCCTTGATGACGACATCAGCATCACTGGCGCCTTCGAACGGAATCTTGCCCTTCTGCGAGTGCCGGGCGATCAGCGGGTTGACCAGCTTTTCGACGTTGCGGCCCGAGCGCACGGAATAGCTGATATCGCTCTGGCGGACCTCGCGGTGGCGCTTGACCGGCACGCCGCTGGCCTGCTGGTACTCGTCGCCGAGGGTGATCAACACCTGGCGGCCACGTTCGATGATCTGCAACAGCGAGCCGGGAATGTCCTGACTCTCGTCGATCAGCACGTGCGTGTAGCGCGCCGGCACCACGCAACCGGCAATGCAGGCCCGCTTGATCATCAGTAGCGCTTCGAACCCGGTCTGACTGCCCCACGCCGGGTTGAGCTCAAGGTAGCCCCACACCCGGCTCGAATACTCCAGTAAAACCTGCGCGTCCACGCTGGAGAGCGGATGGTTGAAATGCGGTAGATGCTTCGCCGAAAAAGTGTGATCACGGAAACGGCAGTAGCGCTCGATCACTTTGAGGCAGAGCTCAAGGGTCGCCTGCCCGTCGTGGTGGCGGAAACCGAAGATGTTCAGTTCCTGCGCCAGCGCCTGTCGACTCGGGATTCGAGCCCCCTCCGCCGCAGGCCTGCGACCGAGCATCAGCGACTGGGCAAACGCCAGGAAGGTCTTGCCGGCCTTCTTCTCGCTCGGCCCCACCATGCGCTGGCGAAGGACTTCAAGCTTGGCCGGGGTGCGCGCCAGCAACAGGGTTTTTTCCGGGCGTAGATGCTCCAGCAAGGCCACCAGCAGATGGCTCTTGCCGATCCCTGCGTAACCTTGAACGTGGAGATCTTCATCCAGGTTGGCGCGGAAGGTCCTGACCAGTTTGTCCTGCGCCGGGCTCAACCAGCGCTCGCGCTGCCGGGGCGTCACGATCTGTTGACTGAACGGGTCATGGCTACGGTGGCGCCGGACTTTGTATTCGAAATCCCACTGACCATCGGGCAACAAATAGTCGCGTGCGGACACTTCTTCGGCCAGCAGAAAACGCAGGTTCAGTGGTTTGAGAACTTTCAGGCCGAAATACAGTTTGCGCGGATCGAACAGCCGCTGTGCTTCCGACAGCAGGCCCGCCGTTGTTGACTGCCGCTTTTCGGCAGCCCAAGACAAGAGCTTGGCCAGAATCTTCTCTGCCGCCACGGCGCCGAGATCCTGCTCTGTCGTTTGCACCAGATTCTGGATGACCAGCACTGCCGCCAATTCGGGATCGCTCAGGGCTTCGAGGGCTTTGGCGCCACTCGCCTGCAGCAGGTTCGCGCAGGTTTCATCCGTGACGGGCAAAAACACGGGGCTGGATAAATCGGAATGTTCCGGGAGCATAAAACCTCGCGGCCAGGGTGCAGACCTTACAAGGTCGATCCCGGCCAGACTCTTCATTTATTTCGGTGGCTGCGAGTATGCGGGATTGAAGAGCAAATGATTACCCCGTGTCGGCGCCCTCGCGAGCAGGGGGTTTGGGTACGAACCGCCAAATCGCAGGCATAAAAAAACCGCAGTGGGCGAAACCCATGCAGTTCGGTGTTGAATCGTTCGATGCTCGTTAAGGTGGTAACCCTACCAGCCACACCCCGGCACACAATGTTCCCGCTGTGGCTGCTGCCTTCCGGCTCTGACCAGGTTCACGGGTAATCGTTGCGGGGGGACCGATAGGGTCACCATAACGACGCTCACCTGTCGGCGAGCCGCGCCATTGTACCTATCTGAGACGAAGTTACAACCGCTGGTTGTAGATAAAAAATATGAAGGGCTTCAAGCACTTGCTATTGCGCCTGAAGCACCTCGTCGGCCCGGCCGCCCTCTTGCTGGATCACCAGATGAATGAAGTGCAGCTTGGCGATCGCCGCAGGCGGCAGCACAAAGGGATAGAAATCCGGCTGGCCCATGCTGCGCGACAGTTCGTTGAGCATGCCGGCCAGTTCGATCCACGCGTTGACGAACGACAGGAACGCCGCGCCGCCGGGATGCTCAGGGTCGTACAGCGTGCTCGACGGAAACGGCTGGTAATCGAGGTCCATCTCCCGGGCGCTCATGCCGAAGCCCAGCGCCGTGTCCACCGCGTCCATCATGTGCAGGTAATGCGCCCACGTTTCCGCCCAGTCTTCCCACGGGTGCATGGTGGCGTAGGCACTGACGTAATGCTGCGACCAGTCCGCCGGCGCGCCCTGTTGATAATGCCGCTCCAGCGCCTCGGCATAACTGGCGCGCTCGTCGCCGAACAGGTTGCGGAACGAACCCAGCCAAGGGCCGTTGTCGATCAGCCGATCCCAGTAGTAATGCCCGACCTCATGGCGAAAATGCCCGAGCAGCGTGCGATAGGGTTCGTGCATCTGCGCCCGAACCTGCTCGCGGTGGGCGTCGTCGGCCTCTGCGATATCGAGGGTGATCAGGCCGTTGGCGTGGCCGGTCATCGGCGCGTTGCCTTCCAGATCGACACCGATGAAATCGAACGCCAGGCCGGTGTCTTCGTCGACGGCTTTCGGGACGACCGGCAGGCCGAGGCTGATCAGTTGTGCGACCAGTCGCCGCTTGGCGATTTCCACCTTGCGCCAGCGTTCGGGGTTTTCCGGGACGGACAGATCGGGAATGGTGCGATTCAGATCGCAAGCCGCGCACAGGGTGTCGTGATCGCTGGCGGGCAGCAGCCAGTTACAGGCCGCCGGGGTATCGAGGTTGGCGCAGCGCCGGAACAGGCCGGCCTCGGGATCGGCATCCAGCGTCCAGGTGCCTTCAAACGGCCCCGGTTGCAGCGACGTCAGCCGACTATGTTCCGGTTGATAACCCAGCGCCGCGTTGCAGGCCAGGCACTGACTGTTGCGAAAGAACAGCGACTGGCCGCAACGGCACGGCCAGACTTTGCTGTTGCGTGAAGATTCGCCCATGAACGGCGCGACGATGCGGGAACTGAGCTGCTCGAAAAAGCGGTACATGGCGATCTCTCCCTGGGGCTTGCCAAGACTAGATCATTCCCGCGAGTTGATCGTTCCCACGCGTTGCGTCAGGCGGAAATACCGTGCCCTTTCAGGAACGCGATAAACGCCTCTTCATCCATCACCTTCACGCCCAGCTCGTTGGCCTTGGTCAGTTTCGACCCGGCGCCCGGCCCGGCGACCACACAATGGGTCTTGGCCGACACCGAACCGGCGACCTTGGCACCGAGGCTTTCCAGGTGTTCCTTGGCGACGTCGCGGCTCATCAGCTCGACCTTGCCGGTCAGCACCCAGGTTTCGCCGGCCAGTGGCAGGCCTTCGACGACTTTTTTCTCGCTCTGCCAGTGCATGCCGAAATCGCGCAGTTGTTTCTCGGCGCTTTCAGCCAGTTGCCGATGTTCAGGCGATTCAAAAAACTCACGCACCGAATTGGCCTGTTTCTCCGGCAATGCCTGGCGCATGTCCAGCCAGTCAGCGTTCATCACCCCTTCCAGCGATTCGAACTTGTCCGCCAGCTTCTGCGCCCCGCCCGGCCCGACCGAAGGAATGTGCAACTTGTCGAGGAAGCCACCCAGCGTTGTACTCGCGGCAAACTCGGCGCCCAACTCGCCCTGATCCTGAATCTGCAAGCCGTGGCCCAGCAGCTCGGTGATTACTTGCTGGTTGTGCGCATCTTCAAAGAAGCTGTGAATCTCGTGCGCCACTTCCAGGCCGATGTCCGGCAAGTACGTCAGCACTTGCGGCAAGGCTTGCTGGACGCGCTCCAGCGAACCCAGCGAGCGCGCCAGCACCTTGGCCGTCTCCTCGCCGACATCCGGGATACCCAGCGCATAGATGAACCGCGCCAGACCCGGCCTCTTGCTGTCTTCGATGGCGGCCAGCAACTTGTTGCTCGACACCTCGGCAAAGCCTTCCAGATCGACGATGTCGTCGAACTTCAGCGCGTAGAGATCGGCCGGCGAACTGACCAGACCTTCGTCCACCAACTGCTCGACGCTCTTGTCGCCGAGGCCTTCGATATCCATGGCGCGTCGCGAAACGAAGTGAATGATCGCCTGCTTCAGTTGCGCACCGCAGGCCAGTCGGCCGACGCAGCGGTACACCGCACCTTCGCTGATGGTCTCCTTGCCTTTGCTGCGTTTGACCAGTTGCGTGCGCTCGACGTGGGAGCCGCAGACCGGACAGCTCTCAGGGATTTGCACGGGGCGCGCATCTTCCGGGCGGCGCTCGATGACCACTTGCACCACTTGCGGAATCACATCACCGGCGCGGCGAATGATCACCGTATCGCCGATCATCAGGCCCAGCCGGGCGACTTCGTCCATGTTGTGCAACGTGGCGTTGGCCACGGTGACGCCGGCAACCTTGACCGGTTTCAACCGCGCCACAGGCGTGACCGCACCGGTGCGACCGACCTGGAATTCCACATCGAGCAGTTCGGTGAGTTCTTCCATGGCCGGGAATTTATGGGCGATGGCCCAGCGCGGCTCGCGGGCGCGGAAGCCCAGTTCGCGCTGGTCGGCAATGCTGTTGACCTTGAACACCACGCCGTCGATTTCATAGGCCAGCGAGTTACGACGCTCACCGATATCGCGGTAGTAATCCAGGCATTCGCCGATGCCCTTGGCCAGTTTCAATTCGTGGCTGATCGGCATGCCCCAGGCTTGCAGTTGCTTGAGGTTGCCAATGTGAGTGTCGGCGATGTCGTTGGAGACTTGGCCGATGCCGTAGCAGCAGAATTCCAGCGGACGGTTGGCGGTGATCTTTGAATCCAGCTGACGCAGGCTACCGGCGGCGGCGTTGCGCGGGTTGGCGAAGGTCTTACCGCCGACTTCCAGTTGCGAGGCGTTCAGGCGTTCGAAACCGGCCTTGGACATGAACACTTCACCGCGCACTTCCAACGTCGCCGGCCAGCCTTCGCCGTGAAGCTTCAGCGGGATGTTGCGCACGGTGCGCACGTTGACGCTGATGTCTTCGCCGGTGGTGCCGTCGCCGCGCGTGGCGCCGCGTACCAGCACGCCGTCCTGATACAGCAGGCTGACCGCCAGGCCATCGAGTTTCGGCTCGCAGCTGTATTCCACCGCCGCACCACCACCGAACAGATCGCCGGCCGGCAGGTCCAGACCTTCGGTTACCCGGCGGTCGAACTCGCGCATGTCGGTTTCTTCGAAGGCGTTGCCGAGGCTGAGCATCGGCACTTCGTGACGCACCTGGGTGAATGCGGTCAGCGCCACGCTGCCAACGCGCTGGGTCGGCGAGTCGCTGGTGATCAGTTCCGGGTTGGCCGCTTCCAGCGCCTTGAGCTCGTGGAACAACCGGTCGTACTCGGCATCCGGAATACTCGGCTCATCGAGGACGTGGTAACGGTAGTTGTGCTGATCGAGTTCAGCACGCAGCTCTAGAATGCGGGTTTCGGCGGCAGTCATGGGTGTTCTCTCATAAAGCAAAAGAGCAGCCGAGGCTGCTCAATCTATTTGCCGATTGCCTCTTTATCGCGAGGCAACCTTTTCAATCAACGCTTCTGGGTCAGGGCGCGACGTTCGAATTCGACGATGCGCTGACGGTAGTGCTCGATGGTTTGCGCGGTCAGGACGCTGCGCTGGTCATCTTTCAATTCGCCGTTCAGTTCCTGGGACAGCTTGCGTGCTGCCGCGACCATCACGTCGAAGGCCTGCTTCGGATGACGCGGGCCTGGCAGGCCGAGGAAGAAGCTCACCGCCGGGGTGCTGAAATGGTCGATGTCGTCCAGATCGAAGATGCCCGGCTTGACCGCGTTGGCCATGGAGAACAGCACTTCGCCGTTGCCGGCCATGCTTTCGTGACGGTGGAAGATATCCATCTCGCCGAAACGCAGACCGCTTTCCAGAATGTTCTGCAGCAGTGCCGGGCCTTTGAAGCCGGCCGGGTCGCGGCAGATCACGCTGATGACCAATACTTCTTCGGCTTGCGGCTGATCTTTATCGGCAACTGCCGGCGACGCCTTGGCGACCGGCTCGATGAAATCATCGTCACGGCTGCTGAAGCTCGGGCCGCCGTCCAGGTCCAGATCGAGGTTCAGGTCGCCTTGGGCCGGACCGTTGCTGCCGCGCTTGCCGCGCTTGGAAGCGGATTCGCGAGGCTCGCGTGCTTCGCGGGCCGGCATGCTCACCGATGGCAGGTCGTGTTCGTCCAGTTGCGGCTCTTTATGGTTGTCCAGTACGCGGGCCGGGCCCAACAGCTCAGCGCTGGTGTCCTCGTCCGGCAGGTTGGACAGACTTCGGTCAAGACGGAATTTCAGTTTTCCCTTGCCGCCGCGCATACGGCGCCAGCCATCGAAAAGAATACCGGCTATCACAATGATGCCGATGACGATCAGCCACTCGCGCAGACCGATTTCCATGTAATCCCGTGCCTCTATAAAAAATGCTGAAAAATAAGGGGTTTACACTGTGCAAACCGCTTTAAAACGTGGCGCCAACTCTATGTTCTGACAGGCGTTTTGCCCACGTATACGAAAAATTGACATTAAACTAGCACGACCAAAGACAACTTTACACCGTCTGTCTCATTGGCTTGCGCGAATATGTCGATTGGCCAGCAAGTCGGAGCTGGTAAAAAAGTCCTACAACCTTCAAATACCTTTCCGACACTGCGCCGGCTCAGGCATCCACCATCGCCATCGCCTCCTCGACATCCACGGCTACCAGTCGCGAACACCCCGGCTCGTGCATCGTTACACCCATCAACTGCTCGGCCATTTCCATGGCGATCTTGTTGTGGGTGATATAGATGAACTGCACGGTCTGCGACATCTCTTTGACCAATCGTGCGTAGCGTCCAACGTTAGCGTCATCCAGTGGCGCGTCAACCTCATCGAGCATGCAGAACGGCGCCGGGTTCAACTTGAATATCGCAAAAACCAGTGCCAGTGCGGTCAGGGCTTTTTCACCGCCGGACAGCAAATGGATGGTGCTGTTCTTCTTCCCGGGCGGCTGCGCCATGATCGTCACCCCTGTATCGAGTAGATCTTCGCCCGTCAGTTCCAAATACGCGCGCCCGCCACCGAAAACTTTCGGGAAAAGCGCCTGTAAACCGCCATTGATCTGATCAAAGGTATCTTTGAAACGGTTACGGGTTTCCTTGTCGATCTTGCGGATGACGTTTTCCAGCGTCTCCAGGGCTTCGACCAGATCGGCGTCCTGTGCATCCAGATAACGTTTACGCTCGGATTGTTGCGTGTATTCGTCGATCGCCGCGAGGTTGATGGCGCCCAGGCGCTGAATGCGCGCGGCGATGCGCTCAAGTTCTTCTTCGGCCTCCTTCTCGCTGGCCTCGGCGGTCAGGGTATTGAGCACGCCGTGCAAATCGTAGCCGTCTTCCAGCAGTTGATCCTGCAGGGCCTTGCGGCGCACGGTCAGGGCTTGCCATTCCATGCGTTGCTGTTCGAGCTGGCCACGGATCAATTGCGATTGCTGCTCGGCCTGGGTCCGGCGTTTTTCCGCGTCGCGCAGTTCGCGGTCGGCGTCTTCCAGGGCGATCTGCGCGGTCTTGAGTTCGTCGTCGACGCTCATGCGCTTGTCGAGTAATTCTTCAAGCTTGAGGCGCAGCTCTTCCAGCGGCGCCTCGCCCTCCTCCAGATTCAGACTGAGCTGTTCACGTTTTTCGGTGAGGCGCTCGGCCTGCATTTCCAGACGCTCGAGGGCCTGGCGGGTCGAATCGTGTTGTGCGCGCAATGAGCCAAGGCGCACGGCCAATTGATGGGCGTGATCCTTGTGCTGACGCGCTTCCTGACGCACCCGGTCGAGGCGTTCGCGCAGGCTGTCGCGCTGGGCCAGCAGCAACTCGCGCTGCTCGGTGTCGAGGGCCATGGCGTCGAGGGCCTCCTGCAACTGGATCCGCGCTTCGCCGATATTTTCGTGTTCCAGCTCGCGCTGCTCGGCGAGCTCGACCAACTCGTCATCGAGACGGGTACGGCGCAGGGTCAACTGCTCGGCCTTGGCTTTGCCGGCGGACAGTTGAGCTTTCAATTCACCTTGCTGACGGGCTTCGTCCTGCAGCAAACGACGCAAATGTTCGCGACCGTTTTCCTGCTGACGCTGTTGCGCGCGCAGGGTCTGTAAACGGGTTTCCATGGCCTCGACCGTGGCTTCGCGCTCTTCGCGTTCCGCATGCAACGATTCGATTTCCTGCCCGCGTGCGAGCATGCCGCTTTCGGCTTCGCTGGCGCGGCGTACCCGCAGAAAATGCCGGCCGACCCAGTAACCGTCGCGGCTGATCAGGCTCTGCCCGGCAGCCAGTTGGCCGCGCAAGGCCAGCGCCTGTTCAAGGCTGTCGACCGGTTTGACCTGAGCGAGCCAGGGCGACAAATCCACCTGTGCCTCGACCTTGTCCAGCAGGCTGCCGGGCACGCGCACGCCGTCACTGCCGGGGCTGAGCAAACGCAGATCGCCCTGAGCGAAACCGGACAGATCGAAGCCGTCGAAATCATCCACCAGCACCGCTTGCAGGTCGGCACCGAGCACGGTTTCCACCGCCAGCTCCCAACCGGCCTCTACCTTCAGGCCTTCGGCCAGACGCGGACGTTCGGCGAGGTTGTGTTCTTTCAGCCATTCGGCGGTGCCGGTGCCCGGATCGAGCGCGGCCTGCTGCAAGGCTTCGAGGGAGGCGAGGCGACCGTTGAGGCGCTGCAAATCGCCCTGCGCCTGCTGCTGCGCGGTCAACGCTTGCTGCAATTCCTGGCGCAGTTGCTCGAGTTTTTCGACCTGGGCTTCTTCGCTGGTCTGCAAATCTTCAAGGGTGGCTTCGGACTCGGCGAGCTGTTCGCTGAGTTCCATGATCGCCGCGTCCTCAGGGTCTGCCGAGAGCAACGCCCGCTCTTCGCCCAGACGCTTTTGCCGATCGGCCAGGCGCTCCATGCTGGTTTCCAGCTGCTGGATCCGCGACTGCTGCACTTCGGCCTGACGGCGCGGTTCGGCGGCGGTCAGGTTGAAGGTGTCCCACTGCTCCTGCCAGCCGTGCATCACGGTTTCGGAATCTTCCAGCGCAGCGGCGGCTTCTTCGGCGGCGGCGTTGGTGATTTCCTGCTCAGGGGTCAGTTGATCGAGCTCTTCGCCGAGGGTCAGCAGCAAGGTGCGGTCGTGACCCAGGTGCGATTCGGTTTCGAGGCGCGCGCGCTCGGCTTCTTTCAGGTCGTCCTGCAATTGGCGCAAGCGCTGTTGGCCGTGCTGGATGCTCTGCTCGACCCGGGCGATGTCGCCGCCGACCGAATAGAAGCGCCCCTGCACCAGATTGAAGCGCTCGGACAAATCATGGTGACCGTCGCGCAGGCGTTCAATGGCGGCGTCGGCGTTGCGTTGCTCGGCGACCAGCGCTTCAAAGCTGATTTCCTGGTTGCCGATGATCGACTCGCGCTGGCCGACCTGATCGTTCAGATCCTGCCAGCGCAGGGCCGACAGTTGCGCCTTGAGCTGGCGCTCTTCGGCCTTGAATTCCTGATACTTCTTGGCGGCCTCGGCCTGGCGGTGCAAGCGTTCGAGCTGGCGCTCGAGTTCTTCGCGCAGGTCGGTCAGACGGGCAAGGTTTTCGTGGGTGCGGCGGATGCGGTTTTCGGTCTCGCGCCGGCGCTCTTTGTACTTGGAGATGCCGGCGGCTTCTTCGATGAAGTTGCGCAGGTCTTCGGGCTTGGACTCGATCAGCTTGGAGATCATCCCCTGCTCGATGATCGAGTAGCTGCGCGGGCCGAGGCCGGTGCCGAGGAAGATGTCGGTGATGTCGCGACGACGGCATTTGGCGCCGTTGAGGTAATAAGTCGTCTGGCTGTCGCGGGTCACTTTGCGACGGATCGAAATTTCCGCATAAGCAGCCCACTCGCCCAGCAGCGTGCCGTCGGAGTTGTCGAACACCAGCTCGATACTCGCCTGGCTCACCGGTTTGCGGCTGGTCGAGCCGTTGAAGATGACGTCGGTCATCGACTCGCCGCGCAGGTTTTTCGCCGAGCTTTCGCCCATCACCCAGCGCACGGCGTCGATGATGTTCGACTTGCCGCAACCGTTCGGCCCGACGACCGCCGCCATGTTGCTGGGGAAGTTCACCGTGGTCGGGTCGACGAAGGATTTGAACCCCGCCAGTTTGATGCACTTGAGCCGCAAGGTCAGGCAACCGTCAGGGCGGACACCACCAGATCGCAGCTGCGCTGGGCGTAAGCCGTCAGCACGATGCGGATCTGCGGCAGGTCACGGGCGAGGACGGCGGCCAGCAAGCGTTCGAACAGTTCGAGGAACTCGCTCATCTCGGCCTTGCGCTGTTCCAGCGCGAGGAAGTACGCACGGCTCATGGCCGGTTGCAGGTTCTCGACGGTTTCCTGCAGGTACGGGTTGTTGGCAAACGGATACGCGGCACGCATCACGTTGAAGCTGTCGTCGACGAAGGTGCGGATGTCCTGACGCTCGTAGCTGGCGCTCAGGCGCTGCTGGATCTGCACGAACGGCGCCATGTCGGCCTGGACTTGCCAGCCATTGGCCACTGCGTTGCCGAGCAGGATGTACAGCTCGCTCATCAACGTGCACAGGCTCTGCACCTTGTGCGCCGTAAGCTCAGTGACATGGGCGCCGCGACGCGGCAGGATCGCGATCAGGTGACGGCGCTCGAGGATCAGCAAGGCTTCACGGACCGAGCCGCGGCTGACGTTCAGCGCCAGCGTGACCTTCTGTTCCTGGATACGCTCTCCCGGCTTCATTTCGCCGCGAATGATCCGTTCGGCGAGGTGGTGAGCGATTTGCTCGGCGAGGCTGTCCGGCGCCTTGAACGTCATGGTTGTCCTTCAAACTCTTCGATCTGCACAAGCGGCGCAGTGTAGCGCAATGCGCGTTCATGGCGGAGTGCCCGCACAGCGGTTTTTGGCACGAATCCCGCAAAAAAGCGCTTGATCCAATGAGGGTCAATACTGAATAGACACGTTGTCGAGCGACAAAATGGTTTTTCCTGACCTTTAAGTCAGAAAACCATTGACCGAAAAGTCAGACCTGCTAAATTCGGCTCAAGTCGCTTAACAACAATAATGAGTCTGCGAGGCCTTCCGTGATCCAGTTTTTACTCAACCAGGAACTCCGTAGCGAGCACGCCCTGGACCCGAACCTGACTGTGCTCAACTACCTGCGTGAACACGTGGGCAAATCCGGCACCAAAGAAGGCTGCGCCAGCGGTGACTGCGGCGCCTGTACGGTGGTGGTCGGCGAGTTGCAGACGGATGACGATGGCCGCGAACACATTCGCTATCGCAGCCTCAACTCGTGCCTGACGTTCGTTTCGTCGCTGCACGGCAAACAATTGATCAGCGTCGAAGACCTCAAGCACAAGGGCGAACTGCACAGCGTGCAGAAAGCCATGGTCGAGTGCCACGGTTCGCAGTGCGGTTTCTGCACCCCCGGCTTCGTGATGTCGCTGTTCGCCCTGCAAAAGAACAGCGATGCACCGGACCATGCCAAGGCCCACGAAGCGCTGGCCGGCAACCTCTGCCGCTGCACCGGCTATCGGCCGATCCTGGCCGCTGCCGAACAATCCTGCTGCGGCAAGCAACCGGACCAGTTCGACGCCCGGGAAGCGGAAACCATCACTCGCCTCAAAGCCATTGCCCCGACATCGATCGGCGAACTCAACAGCGGCGACAAACGCTGCCTGGTGCCGCTGACCGTGGCCGATCTGGCCGATCTCTACGACGCGTATCCACAAGCCCGGCTGCTGGCCGGCGGCACCGATCTGGCGCTGGAAGTCACGCAGTTCCATCGCACCCTGCCGGTGATGATCTACGTCGGCAACGTCGCTGAAATGAAGCGCATCGAAACCTTCGAAGACCGCATCGAAATCGGCGCCGCCACTGCCCTCTCCGACTGCTACGAAGCGTTGAACGCCGAATACCCGGACTTCGGCGAACTGCTGCACCGTTTCGCCTCTCTGCAGATCCGCAACCAGGGCACCCTCGGCGGCAACATCGGCAACGCCTCGCCGATTGGTGATTCGCCACCGTTGCTGATCGCCCTCGGCGCGCAGATCGTGCTGTGCAAGGGCGAGACCCGGCGCACGCTGAACCTGGAAGATTACTTCATCGATTACCGGGTCACCGCGCGTCAGGAAAGCGAGTTCATCGAAAAAATCATCGTCCCTCGCGCCACGGCCGAGCAGCGCTTTCGCGCCTACAAAGTCTCCAAGCGCCTGGACGACGACATCTCTGCCGTCTGCGCCGCGTTCAACCTGCGCGTCGAAAACGGTGTGATCACCGACGCCCGTGTCGCCTTCGGCGGCATGGCCGCGATCCCGAAACGCGCCGCTCACTGCGAAGCCGTGCTGCTCGGCCAGCCGTTCAACAACGCTGTGGTCGAACGTGCCTGCACCGCGCTGGGCGAGGATTTCACCCCGCTCTCGGACTTCCGCGCCAGCAAGGAATACCGCCTGCTCAGCGCGCAGAACCTGCTGCGCAAATACTTCATCGAACTGCAAACACCGCACATCGAGACTCGGGTGACCGCTTATGTCTAACCATCACGGCGTAGAGAAAACTCAAGCTGAACTGGCTGAACTGTTCGCCAAAGACCTGACCACCGGTGTTGGCCGCAGCGTCAAGCACGACAGCGCCGCCAAGCATGTGTCCGGTGAAGCGCAGTACATCGATGACCGGCTCGAATTCCCGAACCAGTTGCACGTTTACGCACGGCTGTCGGATCGCGCCCACGCGAAAATCATCAGCATCGACACCAAACCCTGCTACGCCTTCGAAGGCGTGCGCATCGCCATCACCCACGAAGACGTGCCGGGCCTGAAAGATATCGGCCCGCTGCTGCCGGGCGATCCGCTGCTGGCCATCGATGACGTGCAGTTCGTCGGTCAACCGGTGCTAGCCGTGGCCGCCAAGGATCTGGAAACCGCACGCAAAGCAGCCATGGCCGCGATCATCGAATACGAAGATCTGGAGCCGGTGCTGGACGTGGTCGAAGCCCTGCGCAAACGCCACTTCGTGCTCGACAGCCACACCCATCAGCGCGGCGATTCGACCACCGCACTGGCCACGGCTGAACATCGCATTCAAGGCACGCTGCACATTGGCGGCCAGGAACACTTCTATCTGGAGACCCAGATCTCCTCGGTGATGCCGACCGAAGATGGCGGCATGATCGTCTACTGCTCGACGCAGAACCCCACCGAAGTGCAGAAACTGGTGGCCGAAGTCCTCGACGTATCGATGAACAAAATCGTGGTCGACATGCGCCGCATGGGCGGTGGTTTCGGCGGCAAGGAAACCCAGGCTGCAAGCCCGGCCTGCCTGTGTGCGGTGATCGCGCACCTCACCGGCCAGCCGACCAAGATGCGCCTGCCGCGCGTCGAAGACATGCTGATGACCGGCAAGCGTCACCCGTTCTACGTCGAGTACGACGTCGGCTTCGACAGTACCGGGCGCCTGCACGGCATCGCGATGGATCTGGCCGGCAACTGCGGCTGCTCGCCTGACCTGTCGGCCTCGATCGTTGACCGTGCGATGTTCCACTCGGACAACTCGTACTACCTCGGTGATGCGACCATCAACGGTCACCGCTGCAAGACCAACACCGCGTCGAACACCGCGTACCGTGGTTTCGGCGGCCCGCAAGGGATGGTCGCGATCGAAGAAGTGATGGACGCCATCGCCCGTCACCTGAACCTCGATCCGCTGGCCGTGCGCAAGGCCAACTACTACGGCAAGACCGAACGCAACGTCACCCATTACTACCAGACCGTCGAGCACAACATGCTCGAGGAAATGACCGCCGAGCTGGAAGAAAGCAGCCAGTACGCCGAGCGCCGCGAAGCGATCCGTCGCTACAACGCCAACAGCCCGATCCTGAAGAAAGGCCTGGCGCTGACCCCGGTGAAATTCGGCATTTCCTTCACCGCCAGTTTCCTCAACCAGGCAGGTGCCCTGGTGCACGTCTACACCGACGGCAGCATCCACCTGAACCACGGCGGCACGGAAATGGGCCAGGGTCTGAACACCAAAGTCGCGCAGGTCGTGGCCGAAGTGTTCCAGGTGGAAATGGACCGCGTGCAGATCACCGCGACCAACACCGACAAGGTGCCGAACACTTCGCCGACGGCGGCCTCCAGCGGCGCCGACCTCAACGGTAAAGCCGCGCAGAACGCTGCCGAGATCATCAAGCAGCGCCTGGTCGAATTCGCCGCGCGGCACTACAAGGTCAGCGAAGAAGACGTGGAATTCCACAACGGCCATGTCCGTGTGCGCGACCACATCCTGACCTTCGAAGCGCTGATCCAGCTGGCGTATTTCAATCAGGTGTCGCTGTCGAGCACCGGGTTCTACAAGACCCCGAAAATCTACTACGACCGCAGCCAGGCCCGTGGCCGGCCGTTCTACTACTTCGCCTTCGGCGCGGCGTGCTGCGAGGTGATCGTCGACACCCTGACCGGCGAGTACAAGATGCTGCGTACCGACATCCTCCACGACGTCGGCGCCTCGCTGAACCCGGCCATCGACATCGGCCAGGTCGAGGGCGGCTTCGTCCAGGGCATGGGCTGGCTGACCATGGAAGAACTGGTCTGGAACAATAAGGGCAAGCTGATGACCAACGGCCCGGCCAGCTACAAGATCCCGGCCGTGGCGGACATGCCGCTGGACCTGCGGGTGAAGCTGGTGGAAAACCGCAAGAACCCGGAAGACACGGTGTTCCATTCCAAGGCTGTGGGTGAGCCGCCGTTCATGCTCGGCATCGCCGCGTGGTGTGCGATCAAGGATGCGGTGGCCAGTCTGGGCGACTACAAGCATCAGCCGAAGATCGACGCGCCGGCTACCCCGGAGCGGGTGTTGTGGGGTTGCGAGCAGATGCGTCAGCTCAAAGCGGTGAAAGCCGTCGAGACTGAAACCGAGTTGGCTCCACTGTAAGGACCGAGGCGCGGCCATCGCTGGCTTGCCAGCGATGAGGCCCGAACAGACAACGACAAATGTCGAGGTGAACATGTACAACTGGATCGACGCCCTCGCCGACCTGCAGAACGAGGGCGAACCCTGCGTTCTGGTGACGATCATCGAAGAGCTCGGCTCGACGCCGCGCAATGCCGGCTCGAAGATGGTCGTCAGCGCCCGCCAGACGTTCGACACCATCGGTGGCGGGCACCTGGAATACAAAGCCATGCAGATCGCCCGCGAGATGCTCGCCAGCGGCAAGCAGGACACCCATCTGGAGCGCTTCAGCCTCGGCGCCAGTCTCGGCCAGTGCTGCGGCGGCGCCACGGTGCTGTTGTTCGAACCGATGGGCCAGGTGCAGGCGCAGATTGCCGTGTTCGGCGCCGGTCATGTGGGCCGCGCACTGGTACCCTTGCTCGCCAGCCTGCCGTGCCGGGTACGCTGGATCGATTCCCGGGAAGAAGAATTTCCCGAGCAGATTCCTCACGGCGTGCGCAAAATCGTCGCCGAGGAGCCTGTGGATGAAATCGACGACCTGCCTGCCGGCAGCTACTGCATCGTCATGACCCACAATCATCAGCTGGACCTGGAACTCACTGCCGCGATCCTCAAGCGCAACGACTTCGCCTACTTCGGCCTGATCGGCTCGAAAACCAAACGGGCCAAGTTCGAACACCGCCTGCGTGATCGTGGTTTCGACGCCAGTGTCGTGCAACGCATGCGCTGCCCGATGGGCATCGGCGAAGTCAAAGGCAAGCTGCCTGTGGAAATCGCCATCTCCATCGCCGGCGAAATCATCGCCACCTATAACGCCAATTTCGGCCAGCACACCGCCAGCGCCGAACCGATTGCCAAACTGCTGCCGGTTTCCCGCCGCAGTCAGGCCGCCACACTCAAAGCCTCAAACTGATTAGAGAACCCTCATGCCTCTGACTCGCAAAGCCTACCGCGCCGCCATCCTGCACAGCATCGCCGACCCTGCCGAGGTCGGCATCGAAGCCTCCTACGAGTATTTCGAGGACGGCCTGCTGGTGGTCGATGACGGCAAGATCAGCGCCCTCGGCCACGCCAGCGAACTGCTGCCGACCCTGCCGGCGGACATCGAGATCACGCATCACAAGGATGCGCTGATTACCCCGGGCTTCATCGACACCCACATCCACCTGCCGCAGACCGGCATGGTCGGTGCCTACGGCGAGCAACTGCTGGACTGGCTGAACACCTACACCTTCCCGTGCGAAAGCCAGTTCGCCGACAAGGCCCACGCCGATGAAGTAGCGGACATCTTCATCAAGGAACTACTGCGCAACGGCACCACCACCGCGCTGGTGTTCGGCAGCGTGCACCCGCAGTCGGTGAACTCGTTCTTCGAAGCCGCCGAGAAGCTGGACCTGCGGATGATCGCCGGCAAGGTGATGATGGACCGCAACGCGCCGGACTACCTGACCGACACCCCGGAATCGAGCTACGTCGACAGCAAGGCGCTGATCGAGCGCTGGCACGGCAAGGGTCGTCTGCACTACGCCGTGACCCCGCGTTTCGCCCCGACCAGCACCCCGGAACAACTGACCCTCGCCGGCCAGTTGCTCGGTGAATACCCGGATCTGTACATGCAGACCCACATCAGCGAAAACCTCAAGGAAATCGAGTGGGTCAAGGCGCTGTTCCCGGAGCGCAAGGGCTATCTGGACGTTTACGACCACTATCAATTGCTCGGCGAGCGTTCGGTGTTTGCCCACGGCGTTCACCTGTGCGACGACGAATGCGCGCGCCTGGCGGAAACCGGTTCGGCGGTCGCGTTCTGCCCGACGTCGAACTTCTTCCTCGGCAGCGGCCTGTTCAACCTGCCGATGGCCGAGAAGCACAAATTGAATGTCGGCCTCGGCACTGACGTCGGCGGCGGCACCAGTTTCTCGCTGCTGCAAACCCTGAACGAAGCCTACAAGGTGATGCAGCTGCAAGGTGCGCGCCTGAGCCCGTTCAAGTCGCTGTACCTCGCCACCCTCGGCGGTGCGCGGGCGCTGCGTCTGGAAGACAAGATCGGCAACCTGCAACCGGGCTCCGACGCCGACTTCCTGGTGCTGGACTACAACGCCACGCCGCTGCTGAGCTACCGCCTGAAGCAGGCCAACAACATTGCCGAGACGTTGTTTGTACTGATGACGCTGGGCGATGACCGCACCGTGGCCCAGACCTATGCGGCGGGTGCGCTGGTGCACCAACGCTAACTGATCGCTTGATCGTTCCCTCGCTCTGCGTGGGAATGATCGGGAAGGCAAAAAAAATCCCCCGGTACTTTGCAGTCCGGGGGATTTTTATTGCCTGTCGATTCGCTTTAGAGCTTGGCCGCCGGACGCCCCGGCTTCTTGGTCTGCAACAGGTGCGAGAACACCGCATGCAGATCGTCCGAAGCGCTTTCCTCGTCGAGGTTGAGCTTGCTGTCGATGTGATCCATGTGATGCATCATCAGGTCCACCGCCAGCTCGCCGTTACGCGCTTCGATGGCGTCAATCAACTGGGTGTGCTCGTCGTAGGAACAGTGCGAACGGTTGCCGCTTTCATATTGGGCAATGATCAGCGAAGTCTGCGAAACCAGGCTGCGCTGGAAGCTGATCAGCGGAGCGTTCTTCGCCGCTTCGGCCAGTTTCAGGTGGAATTCGCCCGAGAGGCGGATGCCGGCGCCGCGATCACCACGGGAGAAGCTGTCACGTTCGTCGTTGACCATCTGACGCAATTCGGCGATCTGCTCGGCCGTGGCGTGCTGCACCGCCAGTTCAGTGATCGCGCGCTCCACCAGACGCCGGGCGAGGAACACCTGACGCGCCTCTTCGACGCTCGGGCTCGCCACCACCGCGCCACGGTTCGGCCGCAACAGCACCACGCCTTCATGAGCCAGACGCGAGAGTGCGCGGCGAATGATGGTGCGGCTTACCCCGAAAATTTCCCCCAGCGCTTCTTCGCTCAACTTTGTACCGGGCGCCAGGCGCTGTTCGAGGATGGCCTCGAAGATATGCGCATAGACAATATCGTCCTGGGTTCCGCTGCGGCCGGCTTTGCCTGCTCGCGGTTGTTTCTTGAGGGGTTGCAACTGTTCGTTCATGGGCACTCGAGTCGGGAAGAACGGCGGCGAATTGACCGTGACTGTAATACGGCACAGTGGGTCGCTGGCAAGTATCGCGTAAAAAACAGCGCGATTGTACACAATGGAAGGTGGCAACACGACTGTACGGCTGTTTGTGACTTCGGCTGTATTGCAACGCATCGTTACGTTTGAGTTTAGGCTTAAACCCGAAATCCGTGGCTTGAACAAGGAACGCCGCTGTCATGAACGAAATCACCCACACCCGACTGCGCCCCTTTGCGGACACATCGCCCTCCGCCATCGTCGCCGGATTCATCGCGATGATGACCGGCTACACCAGTTCGCTGGTGCTGATGTTCCAGGCCGGGCAGGCGGCGGGCCTGAGCAGCGGGCAGATTTCCTCGTGGATCTGGGCGATTTCCATCGGCATGGCGGTGTGTTCGATCGGCCTTTCGCTGCGTTACCGCACGCCAATCACCATTGCCTGGTCGACGCCCGGCGCAGCCTTGCTGATCACCAGCCTCGGCGGCGTTACCTACGGCGAAGCCATCGGCGCTTACATTACCTGCGCCGTATTGGTGACGATCTGCGGCCTGACCGGCAGCTTCGAACGGCTGGTGAAAAAGATCCCGGCCTCCCTCGCCGCCGCGTTGCTGGCGGGGATCCTGTTCAAGATCGGCAGTGAAATCTTCGTCGCCGCGCAGCACCGCACCGGGCTGGTGCTGGGGATGTTCTTCACTTATCTGCTGGTCAAACGCCTGACGCCGCGTTATGCGGTACTCGCCGCGCTGCTGATCGGCACCGCGCTGTCGGGCTTCATGGGGCTGCTGGACTTCAGCGGGTTTCACCTGGAAGTGGCGACACCGATCTGGACCACGCCGCACTTTTCTCTCGCGGCGACCATCAGCATCGGTATTCCGCTGTTCGTGGTGGCGATGACCTCGCAAAACATGCCCGGCGTCGCCGTGCTGCGCGCCGACGGCTACAACGTCCCGGCCTCTCCGCTGATCACCACCACCGGCATTGCGTCGCTGCTGCTGGCGCCGTTCGGCTCCCACGGCATCAACCTGGCAGCGATCAGCGCCGCGATCTGCACCGGGCCCCATGCCCACGAGGATCGCAACAAACGCTACACCGCGGCAGTGTGGTGCGGGATTTTCTACGGGATTGCCGGGGTGTTCGGCGCCACGCTGGCGGCGCTTTTTGCCGCGCTGCCCAAGGAACTGGTGCTGTCGATTGCCGCGCTGGCGCTGTTCGGTTCGATTATCAACGGCTTGAGCATTGCCATGACCGAGGTGAAGGAACGGGAAGCGGCGCTGATCACCTTCATGGTCACGGCGTCGGGGCTGACGCTGTTTTCCATCGGTTCGGCCTTCTGGGGGATTGTCGCGGGGGTGTTGACCTTGCTGATCCTCAACTGGCGCAAGGCTTGAGGCCTCGTTAAAAAGCAGGCATAAAAAAACGGCGACCCTCGGGTCGCCGTTTTTTTCAGTATCACTTGGCCGCGTTGATCGGCTTTTCCGGATACCAAACGTCCAGCAGCGGGCTGATTTCAGTGGTGGTCAGCTCGGAGCGGGTTTTCAGCCAGGCTTCGACAGCAGCGCGCTGCTCTTCGGAGACCGAGCCACGCTTCTGCAGGCAAACCAGACCGAAGTCGTCGCCGCCGACATAGCCCAGACCGTTGGCTTCCATGGCTTCTTTGATGAATGCTTCGAGGAAAGCGTCAATGGCTTCTTCGGACAGGTCTTCTTTGAAGCCCAGGTTCAGTTCGAAACCCAGCTCTTGAAATTCATCGACGCACAGTTTTTTGCGCAGACGCTGGGAACGGTTAGTCGCCATTGGAACAATCCTCTTAAGTAATAACGGCCGGCACTTTACCAGTTTAAGGCGGCGATTGCCCGCCTATCCGGGACGAGCGTGCGACCGCCCGTAAAAAAATAACGAATTGGCCCCCTTGCGAAAGGCACAAGCTGTTACACCTTGGGGCATAATGCCGACACTTTCATGACCACTGAGGACCTTTTCATCCATGTCCTCGTCTTTTTCCCCTCGGCTGTAGGGTTTTATTTCATATGATCAAATCGTTGCGTCCCCTGCTCCTGGCCGGCCTTCTTCTGCCGCTGGCTCTGCCCGTCTCCGCTGCCACCATCAACACGTCCCTGACCCCCAACGTCGAAAAAGCCCTCAAGGCCAGCAAGCTGCAGCCCACTGCCCTGTCGCTGGTGATGGTGCCGCTGGATGGCCCGGGCACGCCGACCGTGTACAACGCCGACGTGTCGGTCAACCCGGCCTCGACCATGAAACTGGTCACCACCTACGCGGCGCTGGAAATGCTCGGCCCCAACCATCAGTGGAAAACCGAGTTCTACACCGACGGCGACCTGAACAGCGGCATCCTCAACGGCAACCTCTACCTCAAGGGTGGCGGCGATCCGAAGCTGAACATGGAAAAACTCTGGCTGCTGATGCGCGACCTGCGCGCCAACGGCGTGACCCAGATCACCGGCGACCTGGTACTGGACCGCAGCTTCTTCGTGCAGCCGCAACTGCCGGAATTCAACGATGACGGCAACGATGAGAACAAGCCGTTCCTGGTCAAACCAGACTCGCTGCTGGTCAACCTCAAGGCCCTGCGTTTCGTGGCCCGCAATGACAATGGCCGGGTATTGATTTCGGTCGAACCGCCGATTGCCAGCATCAACATCGAAAACACCGTCAAAGCGCTCAACTCCAAACAGTGCACTGGCGGCGTGCGCTACAACCCGGTGCCGCAGGCCGATGGCAGCGTCACCGTAACCGTTGCCGGCCAGTTGGGCGAAGGCTGCAGCTCGCAGACTTATCTGTCGCTGCTCGACCACGCGACCTACACCGCCGGCGCCGTGCGGGCGATCTGGAAGGAACTGGGCGGCAGCATCCAGGGCAAGGATCGCCTGGCCCCGACGCCGAGCAACGCCAAAGTGCTGGCCCGTGCGTTCTCGCCGGACCTGGCGGAAATCATCCGCGACATCAACAAATACAGTAACAACACCATGGCTCAGCAGCTGTTCCTGAGCCTGGGCCAGAAATTCCGCAACGACGCCGACGGCGATGACGCCAAGGCGGCGCAGCGCGTGGTACGTCAGTGGCTGGCGAAGAAAGGCATTACCGCGCCGCACCTGGTGATGGAGAACGGCTCCGGCCTGTCCCGTGCCGAGCGCGTCAGCGCCCGGGAAATGGCCGCCATGCTGCAAGCCGCTTGGCATAGCCCGTACGCCGCCGAGTACATCAGCTCGCTGCCGATTGCCGGCACCGACGGCACCATGCGCAAACGCCTGAAGACCACCGCGATGCGCGGCGAAGCCCACGTCAAGACCGGCACCCTGAACACCGTGCGCGCCATCGCCGGCTTCAGCCGCGACGTCAACGGCAACACCTGGGCGGTGGTGGCGATCCTCAACGACAAGGCGCCGTTCGGTGCATCGTCGGTACTGGATCAGGTGCTGCTGGATCTCTACAAACAGCCGCGAGCGCCGCAGACGGCTTCCGTTCTGTAAGCCGCCCCGGCAAGATCGTTCCCACGCAGTGCGTGGGAACGATCACATGGCAAACCGGATCAGTTCATCTGCCGCTCGACCCGATCCCGCCCACCCTGCTTCGCCGCGTAAACCCCCGAATCCGCCCGCAGCAACAGCGCATCCGCGCCCTCTCCCGGCCGCCAACTGGCAATCCCGAAACTGGCCGTCACCACGCCCACCACATCCACCGGCGCACCGCGCAGGCCTTGCCATAGCTCCACGGCCAGCATGTACGCGTGATCACCGTCGATGTCCGGGCACAGCACCATGAACTCCTCGCCGCCCAGGCGACAGAACACGTCGGTACGCCGCAGGCGATGGCCGATGCGCTCGCACACCGCCTGCAACACCCGGTCACCGACCGCATGGCCGTACTGATCGTTGATCCGTTTGAAGTGATCGATATCGAGCATGATCACCGACAGTTCGCCGCCTCCGCGCTCGACCCGGGCCATTTCAGTGGTCAGGCGCTCCTGGAAATAACGCCGGTTGTGGATGCCGGTCAGCGCATCGGTCACCGACAGTGCGCGCAACTCTTCTTCCACCCGCTTCAGGTCGGAAATGTCCGAGATGTAGCCATGCCACAGCACGCCGCCACCCGGCAGTTCCTCGGGAGTCGCTTCGCCGCGCACCCAGCGCAGGCCGCGTTCGGGCAATTGCACGCGGTATTCCTCGCGCCACGGGCTGAGGTTGTCCGCCGAGGCGCGGATCGATTTGCGTACGCGGCTGACGTCCTGCGGATGAATGCGGGTAAAGATTGATTCGGCATTGAGCAGCAACACATCGGGTTCCAGCTCGTAGATCTCGCGGATGCCGTCGCTGGCGTAGATCACGCTGAAGCGCCCGTCGAATTCCATCTTGAACTGATAGATCCCGCCCGGAACGTGGGCGCTGAGTTTTTTCAGCAGAACGTCCCGCGCCGCCAACGCTTCGTGGACGCGCTTGCGCTCGGTGATATCGATGCAGATCGCCAGGTGCCCGACCCACAGCCCCTGCTCATCGAGCACCGGGGTGGCGAGCATGTTTACCGGCAGATGACTGCCGTCCTTGCGCACCAGCGTCCACTCGCGTGCCTCATGCCCGCCGACTTCGCCGCCCTCCACCAGCATCGCCTGGCAGGTCGGAATGCTCTTGCCATAGCGGGCGCTCAGTTCCGCCGCACGGGTGATCAGCTCCCGGGGGAAATGCAGGTTTTCCAGGGTCATGTGGCCGACCACCTCGGCGCTGCGGTAACCGAGCATCTGCTCCGCACCGGGGTTGAAGGTGTTGATCACGCCGCGCAGGTCAGTGGCGATGATCGCCACTTGAGTCGCCGCGTTGAGCACCCCGCGCAACTGGCCGTGGGTGCCCCGCAGTTCCTGTTCACGCTCATGCAGTTCCTGGGTGCGCAGTTCGACCATGCGCAAGGCCCGCTGACGCTGACTGACCAGCACGTACAGCAGCGCGCTGAGCAGCAGGCTGAGCAAACCGCCGAGGACCACCACGCTGCCAACCGACGAATGGTTGGCCTGCAGGAAGGACTCGCTGGGCGAGATATCGACCTGATAGTCGTGGTCGGCCATGCGCACCAGCCGCGTGGCTGACAGATCACTCGGCGCCGGTTCATTGGTCGATTCGAACAACACCTCGTGCTGATCGTTGGTCGACAGATCGAGGATCCGTACCGACAGGTAATCATGCAGCGCGTCCGGCAGGCCATCGGCGAGCAACTGGCGCATGCTGATCACCGCCATCACATAGCCGAACGACTTGGGCTCGCCCTCGCGCAGTACCGGCGCCACCAGCAGCACGCCCCGCGCATAGGCCGGCTCGATGCTGACCAGATGCATCGGCTGCGACACCGCCAGGCCGCCGAGCTGATCGGCACGTTCCAGCGTCGAGCGACGCAACGGCTGGGCCAGCAAGTCATAACCCAGCGGTGAACCGAGCCGGCTCTGGGTCTGGCTGTACACCACGACGACGTATTCATCCCGGGCCGCCGCCAGTTGCAGCTCACCGCGGGCATTCAATTCACGCACGCTGAAGGTGGGCAGGCCTTCGTCACGCACCCGCTGCTCGAACGCGGCGCGCTCGGAACCGCTCACCCGCAAGGCGAACGAATAGGCCTGGGTGCGCAGCAATAAAGGTTGGGTGTAGCCGTCGAATTCGGCGCGGGACACCGATTCGGAGTTGGCGAAGAACCGGCGCAGGCCATCGAGGCGTTGCTCCTGATCCTGAAAACGTTCTTCGATGCGGCTGTAGCGCTCATTGGCCAGCAGTTGAAAACGCTGGCGCAACTGGCTGTGAAACTGATTGAGGGTGGCCCAGGCGAGCAGCCCCGTGAGAATCCCGCCGGCGAGCAATACCAGCAGCGCGACCAGCCAGGCCGAGACTTCTTCGCTGATAAAACCCAGGATCTTTGGGCGCACGGGGTGCAACGACATAAGGGCCACTCACTACGCCAGTACTTGCGGGATAACCCCATTGGCCGTGAGTGAGTTATAGCTATTAGCCACTAATTTGGCTAGCTCTGATCGGATCCAAGAGCCTTAAAAATCAAGGCTCTGTGGATCCAACTGATCAGAGTGTCAACGGGCCGTGATTTTCCAGGCGCGGTGGATCTTGCCGTTGCGGGCGAAATCCGGATCGATGGTGCTGGCGGTGATTTCCTCGACCGCATAACGCTCGGCCAGGTTGTCTTCCAGCTGGAACTTGCGGAAGTTGTTGGAGAAGTACAACACCCCGCCCGCTGCCAGTCGGGCCATGGCCAGGTCGATCAACTGCACCTGATCACGCTGCACGTCGAAGATCCCTTCCATGCGTTTGGAGTTGGAGAAGGTCGGCGGGTCGATGAAGATCAGGTCGTACTCTTCCCGGCAGCTTTCCAGCCACGCCATCACATCGCCCTGCTCCAGACGGTTCTTGTCGGAGAAGCCGTTGAGCGACAGGTTGCGGCGTGCCCAGTCGAGGTAGGTTTTCGACAGGTCGACGCTGGTGGTGCTGCGCGCGCCGCCCTTGGCGGCGTGCACACTGGCGGTCGCGGTGTAGCAGAACAGGTTGAGGAAGCGCTTGCCGGCCGCCTCTTTCTGGATCCGCATGCGCATTGGCCGGTGATCGAGGAACAACCCGGTGTCGAGGTAGTCGGTGAGGTTCACCAGCAGCTTCACGCCGCCTTCGGTGACTTCGTTGAACTTGCCCTGGGCCGCCTGACGCTCGTACTGCTTGGTGCCGCTCTGACGCTCGCGGCGCTTGACCACCACGCGGCTCTTGTCGATGTTCAGCGCCTGCGGGATGGCAGCCAGGGCGTCGAACATGCGGATCGAGGCCTTTTCCGGGTCGATCGATTTAGGCGCGGCATATTCCTGAACGTGCACCCAGTCGTGGTACAGGTCGATGGCCATGGCGTATTCCGGCATGTCCGCATCGTAGACGCGGTAGCAGTCGATGCCTTCGCGCTTGACCCACTTGCCCATCGCCTTGAGGTTCTTTTGCAGGCGGTTGGCAAACATCTGCCCACCTTCGCTCAGGCGCGGCTGCTCGATCACCGGAGCCGGGGCCGGCGTCGGTTTGATCGGGTTACCGTTCTTGTTGTACTTGCGTTCTTGCGGCTCGTCCGGCGTCTGATCGTAAGCGGCTTGCTCGCGCTCGGCCTGGCGCTGCTCCGGGGTGCGACGCTCGCCGGTGACGAACTGATCCGGCAGCACTTTGATCAACAGCAGCTTGCACGGCAGCGCGCCGTTCCAGAACGAATACTGTTTGTGGCTGCGGATGCCCATGCGCTTGCCCAGGTCCGGCGCGCCGGTGAACACCGCCGCTTCCCAGTTCAGGCAGGCCTGACGCAGACGCTCGCCGAGGTTCTGGTAGAGGTACAACAGGCTGGCTTCGTCACCCAGACGCTCGCCGTACGGCGGGTTGCAGATCACCAGACCTTTCTGGTTCTGGTCCGGGCGCGGTTCGAAGGTTGCCACTTCACCTTGGTAGATCTTGATCCATTCGCTCAGGCCGGCGCGTTCGACGTTGTTGCGACCCGGCTGAATCAGCCGTGGGTCGGCTTCATAACCACGAATCCACAGCGGTGGCTTGGCCAGACCGGCAGCAGCACGCTCGGCAGCTTCTTCATGCAGTTTCTTCCACAGCGCCGGTACGTGACCGAGCCAGGCGGTGAAGCCCCACTGCTCGCGACGCAGGTTCGGCGCCATGTCGGCGGCGATCATGCCGGCTTCGACCAGGAACGTGCCGACACCGCACATCGGGTCAGCCAGCGCGCCACCTTCGGCGGCAATGCGCGGCCAGCCGGAACGGATCAGGATCGCCGCCGCGAGGTTTTCCTTCAGCGGCGCAGCGCCCTGCTGCAAGCGGTAGCCGCGCTGGTGCAGGCTGTGGCCGGAGAGGTCGAGGGACAGGATCGCTTCGCCGCGATCCAGACGCAGGTGAATGCGCAGGTCCGGGTTGAGCTTGTCGATGCTTGGGCGGTCACCCTGCGGGGTGCGCAGTTTGTCGACGATGGCGTCCTTGACCTTCAAGGCGCCGAAGTGGGTGTTGTCGATGCCCGAGCCGTGGCCGCTGAATTCAACGGCCAGGGTGCCGTCGGCCAGCATGTGGTCCTGCCACTCGACGTCGAGCACGCCGTGGTACAGGTCTTCGGCGTCTTTCATCGGGAAGCGCTTGAGCACCAGCAACACGCGGTTGGCCAGACGCGACCAGAGGCACAGGCGATAAGCGGTTTCCATGGTCGCCATGCCACGCACGGCGGAGGTGTGCTCGCGGGCTTCTTCAAGGCCAAGCCCGACGGCTTCCTCGATGAGCAGGCCTTCAAGGCCTTTGGGGCAAGTGAGGAAGAGTTCGAAACGGTCGGACATGGTTTTTCCAGAGCCTTTGGCTAATGAACCGGCAACGCATTGCCGATCCGGTTTTCAATCAGGCGCTTTTCTACAAGAGCGCCCGCGTGGCACGAAGGTGTGCCGTTCCATCCCCGCTGCTCGGGTTAAAAGAGCTTAGATGCCGGGACAGATAAAAAAGTTGATGCAACAAAATGACTCAAAGCAACCCTTCGTCGAAAAGTACCCGACGGTAAACGTGGGTCATTCTCACTAAGGAATTAAACCTGTCATACAGTGCAGGGCCGATCATACCGGGGTTTGGTGAATAAACATTCATGAAACCTGGCGTTACTTATCGCCATAGCATCCTTTTCGTTACGTCCTTATGACAAAACGGTCATTCCCTCGATGTGACTCATTGGTTAGAACTGGACACAGGTTGACGTCGCAACGGCGTCAACACCTTGGCTCGCCACGCCGGCAGCGAACCGCCAACGGCAGAGTTTTTCTGCCAGACCTCAATTGAGGTCGACGCGACAAAAACAGTCAACAAGTGAGGGAAACACCCTATGAGAAGACTTAAGCGTGATCCGTTGGAAAGAGCATTTTTGCGCGGATATCAATATGGCGTTGGTGGCAAATCCCGTGAGCTTTGCCCATTTACTCTACCGTCGGTACGTCAAGCCTGGATCAACGGCTGGCGAGAAGGACGCGGCGACAACTGGGACGGTATGACCGGCACTGCGGGAATCCACAGACTCAACGAACTTCACGCCGTCGGCTGACACAGGGCACTTATTCCGACACGACAATCTGATTTCGCAACACCCTGATCACCATGCACGTCCTTCCCGGACGGCGGGCTACGGCCCAGGGGCTCCTTCGAGGAGCCCTTTTTTATGCCTGCCTTTTTATGTCCGAAGATCAGCGCTTGGCAGCGATCGCGTCCACGGATTCACGGATCAGCGCCGGGCCCTTATAGATGAAGCCGGAGTAGATCTGCACCAGGCTCGCGCCGGCAGCGATCTTCTCGGCCGCATGCTTGCCTTCGGTGATACCGCCCGCCGCGATGATCGGCAGCTTGCCGCCCAGCTCGGACGCCAGCACTTTGACCGTGTGGGTGCTCTTCTCGCGAACCGGCGCGCCGGACAGACCGCCCGCCTCGTCACCGTGTTCCATGCCTTCGACGCCCACGCGGCTGAGGGTGGTGTTGGTGGCGATCACCGCGTCCATCCCGGTTTCGATCAGTGCTTGCGCGACTTGTGCGGTTTCTTCGTCGGTCATGTCCGGCGCGATCTTGATCGCCAGCGGTACATGTTTGCCGTGGCGCAGGGCCAGTTCGGCGCGGCGCGTGGCCAGGTCTGCCAGCAATTGCTTGAGCGAGTCGCCGAATTGCAGGCTGCGCAGGCCCGGAGTGTTCGGCGAACTGACGTTGACCGTGATGTAACTGGCGTGGGCGTAGACCTTGTCCAGGCAGATCAGGTAGTCATCGACCGCACGCTCGACCGGGGTGTCGAAGTTCTTGCCGATGTTGATCCCCAGCACGCCTTTGTATTTGGCCGCCGCGACCCGAGTCAGCAGGTTATCCACACCGAGGTTATTGAAACCCATGCGGTTGATGATCGCCTCGGCTTCCGGCAGGCGGAAAATCCGTGGTTTCGGGTTGCCCGGCTGTGGGCGCGGAGTCACGGTGCCGATTTCGACAAAACCGAAACCCAGCTGCGCGAAGCCGTCGATGGCCGCGCCGTTCTTGTCCAGACCGGCCGCCAGACCCACCGGGTTCGGGAAGTCCAGGCCCATGACGTTCACCGGCAGCGACGCCGGCGCCTTGCACAGCAAGCCGTTGAGGCCCAAACGCCCGCCCGCGCCGATCAGATCCAGCGACAGATCGTGGGAGGTTTCCGGGGAAAGTTTGAACAACAGCTGACGGGCCAGGGTGTACATGGGCGGCTATGACTCGGGCGGCGAAAAGAGGCGGCGATTATAGCCGGGCATCACCCCGCCGCGCGAGGCACACACGCAAATCCCCTGCACTGGCATATGCCTTGCACCTTCCCCTGCATCAGCCCGCAGGCCAATGACGGCAGGCAGGCAAGGACAATGGCGTCGTCACCGGGTTTTGCCTCGACAAAGTCCGTGACGACGTTTTTTTTGAGGATGGCTTTTCATGACTCAAACCTCCATCGGGCCACTGGCCTGGGTCAACGGCAGCGATGCCCCGGAAAAAAGCGCGATCAACCTCGGCTTCATGGCCCTGAGCGACTGCGCTTCGGTGGTGGTCGCCGCTACGCAGGGCTTTGCGCAGCCTTACGGCCTGACCCTGAACCTCAAGCGCCAGAGTTCCTGGGCCAACCTGCGCGACAATCTGGTCAGCGGCGAACTCGATGCCGCCCACAGCCTGTACGGTCTGATCTACGCGGTGCACTTGGGCATCGGTGGCGTCGCGCCGACCGACATGGCGGTGCTGATGGGCCTGAACCAGAACGGTCAGAGCCTCAACCTGTCCCACGGTTTGCAGAGCCTGGGCGTGACCGGTCCTGAGGCGCTGGACCGCCACGTGCACCAAACCCGCGCAAGGCTGACCTTTGCCCAGACCTTCCCCACCGGCACCCACGCCATGTGGCTTTATTACTGGCTCGCAAGTCAGGGCATCCATCCGTTGCAGGATGTCGACAGCGTGGTCGTACCGCCGCCGCAAATGGTCGCGCACCTGCAGGCCGGTCGCATCGACGGTTTCTGCGTGGGCGAGCCGTGGGCCGCCAGCGCGGTGCAGCAGAATCTCGGCTTCACAATAGCGACCAGCCAGACCATCTGGCCCGACCATCCGGAAAAAGTCCTCGGCTGCACTCGCGCCTTCGTCGAGCAATACCCCAACACCGCCCGCGCACTGGTGATGGCGATCCTCGAAGCCAGCCGTTTCATCGAAGAGAGCCCGGAAAACCGCCGCAGCACCGCGCAGCTGCTCAGCGCCGCCGAGTATCTGGACGCCCCGGTTTCCTGCATCGAACCGCGTTTTCTCGGCGATTACGACGACGGTCTGGGCAATCGCTGGCAGGACCCGCACGCCCTGCGCTTTCACGGCGATGGCGCGGTGAACCTGCCGTACCTGTCGGACGGCATGTGGTTCATGACCCAGTTCCGCCGCTGGGGGTTGCTGCGCGACGACCCGGACTACCTCGCCGTCGCCCGTCAGGTGCAGCAACTGGCGCTGTACCGCGACGCGGCCAGCGCTGTCGATGTGCCGGTCGGCACCGAGGACATGCGCAGCAGCCAGTTGATCGACGGCAAGGTCTGGGACGGCAGCGACCCAGCCGCCTACGCGCAAAGTTTCAAGCTGCACGCGTTGAGCAACAACGCCCCCCTTCTCGCCCGCCGCTGACAGGAGACCGCGAACATGCTGCGCATTCTGCTGATCAACGACACCGCCAAAAAAGTCGGGCGCCTGAAAGCTGCGCTGACCGAGGCCGGTTTCGAGGTGATCGACGAGTCCGGCCTGACCATCGACCTGCCCGCGCGCGTCGAAACGGTGCGCCCGGACGTGATTCTGATCGATACCGAGTCACCGAGCCGTGATGTGATGGAACAAGTGGTGCTGGTCAGCCGCGACCAGCCCCGGCCGATCGTGATGTTCACCGACGAGCATGACCCTGGCGTGATGCGTCAGGCGATCAAGTCCGGGGTCAGTGCCTACATCGTCGAAGGCATTCACGCACAACGCTTGCAGCCGATTCTCGACGTGGCCATGGCCCGCTTCGAAAGCGATCAGGCCCTGCGCGCCCAGCTTCAGGCCCGCGACCAGCAACTGGCCGAGCGCAAACGCATCGAACTGGCCAAGGGTCTGTTGATGAAAATGAAGGACTGCAACGAAGAAGAGGCCTACACCCTGATGCGCCGCCAGGCCATGAGCCGCCAGCAGAAACTGATTCAGGTGGCGGAGCAGATTATTGCCATGAGCGAGTTGCTCGGCTGAGCTGGCACAGATCTCGCTAAGCAATCCCTACAGGTAACCAACGGCGGTTGCCCCACCCACGACAAAGACGTCGCTCACCTTCTTCGCCCCTTTCGGCGATCCGGGTAGCGGCGTTTTTGCGTTTTGGCCCCATTGACCGGGGCCGGTGGTGCGGCCGTGGCGGCGCCCCACTGTGCTGGTTCTGACTCCTTCTCGAGATTCTCTACCGCTGAGGTGCGCGATGAATAAAAGCTTCTGGAAATCCGGCCACACCCCGACCCTGTTCGCGGCCTTCCTGTATTTCGACCTGAGCTTCATGGTCTGGTACCTGCTCGGCCCACTGGCGGTGCAGATCGCCGCCGACCTGCACCTGACCACCCAACAACGCGGCCTCGTGGTGGCCACGCCGATTCTCGCTGGTGCGGTACTGCGCTTTGCGATGGGCATGCTTGCCGATCGCCTGTCGCCGAAAACCGCCGGTCTGATCGGTCAAGTGATCGTGATCTGCGCGCTGTTCGGCGCCTGGAAACTCGGCATTCACAGTTACGAACAGGCCCTGCTGCTTGGCCTGTTCCTCGGCATGGCCGGCGCTTCGTTCGCCGTGGCGCTGCCGCTGGCCTCGCAGTGGTATCCGCCGCAGCATCAGGGCAAGGCGATGGGCATCGCCGGCGCCGGTAACTCCGGCACCGTGTTCGCTGCGTTGATCGCCCCGGTACTGGCCGCGTCGTTCGGCTGGAGCAACGTGTTCGGTTTCGCCCTGATTCCGCTGATCCTGACGCTGGTGCTGTTTGCGTGGCTGGCGAAAAACGCGCCGGAGCGACCAAAAGCCAAATCCATGGCCGACTACTTCAAGGCCCTGGGCGACCGCGACAGTTGGTGGTTCATGTTTTTCTACAGCGTCACCTTCGGCGGTTTCATCGGCCTGGCCAGCGCCCTGCCCGGCTACTTCAACGATCAATACGGTTTGAGCCCGGTCACCGCCGGCTACTACACCGCCGCCTGCGTGTTCGGCGGCAGCCTGATGCGGCCGCTGGGTGGCGCGCTGGCTGACCGTTTCGGTGGAATTCGCACGCTGTTGGCGATGTACACGGTGGCCGCAGTTTGTATCGCAGCGGTCGGCTTCAACCTGCCGAGTTCCTACGCGGCACTGGCACTGTTCGTCTGCACCATGCTCGGTCTCGGCGCCGGTAACGGGGCGGTGTTCCAACTGGTGCCACAACGCTTTCGCCGGGAGATCGGCGTGATGACCGGGCTGATCGGCATGGCCGGCGGCATCGGCGGTTTTGCCCTCGCCGCCGGTATGGGCGCAATCAAACAGAGCACCGGCAGCTATCAACTGGCGCTGTGGTTGTTCGCCAGTCTTGGCGTATTGGCGTGGTTCGGCCTGCACGGCGTCAAACGTCGCTGGAGAACCACTTGGGGCTCGGCGGCCGTGACCGCTGCCCGGGTCTGAGGCCTGCATGGCCCTGCAACTGAGCTTCGCTGAAGCCAGCGCCACCGGCCCCCGCGCGGAGAATCAGGACGCCCTGCGCCTGGTCACGCCGGCCCCGGCGCTGGCCGCCAGCAAAGGGTTTCTGTTCGCCATCGCCGACGGCGTCAGTCAGTGCGCCGATGGCGGTCTGGCTGCGCGCTCGACCTTGCAGGCGCTGGCGCAGGACTACTACGCCACCCCGCAGACCTGGAGCGTGGCTCAGGCGCTGGATCGCCTGTTACTCGCGCAAAACCGCTGGTTGCAGGCCAATGGCGGCGGCCAACCGTTGCTGACCACCGTCAGCGCACTGGTCCTGCGCGGCAGACGCTTCACGCTGGCGCATGTGGGGGATTGCCGGGCCTATCGCTGGCACGCCGACACCCTGCAGCGCATCACCGAGGATCACGTCTGGGAGCAACCGGGCATGCAGCACGTGCTCAAACGCGCACTGGGCCTGGACCAGCATCTGGTGCTGGATTTTCTCGACGGCGAACTGCGTGAAGGCGAAAGCTTCGTGCTGCTCAGCGACGGTGTCTGGGCCGCGCTCGGCGACACAACCATCGCCGGGATCCTGCGTGATCAACCGGATCTGCACAGTGCGGCACAAACACTGGTCAACGCCGCGCATCTGGCCGGCAGTCAGGACAACGCCAGTGCCTTGCTGGTGCGGGTGGATGCCGTGGGGGAAGCGAGCATCGGCGATGCGCTGATCCAGTTGCAGCAATGGCCGCTGCCCCCATTGCTCAAACCGGGCCAGACCTTCGAAGGCTGGCAGGTGCAAGGCATCGTCGGCCAGAGCCAGCAATCGTTGCTGTATCGCGTCCTCGATAGCCAAGGCCAGGCGTGGCTGTTGAAAACCTTGCCCACACGGCTGGCGGACGATGCCCACGCAGGCCAGGCCTTGCTGGCGGAAGAATGGTTTCTCAAACGCGTGGCCGGGCGACATTTCCCTGAAGTCCATAGCGCCAGTCAGCGTCAGCATTTGTACTACGTGATGCGTGAATATTCGGGGATCACACTGGCGCGTCTGTTCGAGCAAAGCGGTCCGCTGCCACTGGCTCAGTGGCAGGATGTGGCCGAACGTCTTTTGCGGGCCGTCGGTTTGCTGCATCGGCGGCAGATTCTGCACCGCGACATCAAACCGGAGAACCTGCTGCTGGGGGATGACGGTGAATTGCGCCTGCTGGATTTCGGTCTGGCGTATTGCCCCGGTCTTTCGCAGGACACACCGTCGACGCTACCGGGAACCCCGAGTTTCATCGCTCCGGAGTCCTTTCGGGGTGATGCGCCCGAGGCTCGCCAGGATCTGTATGCGGTGGGCGTGACGTTGTATTTCCTGCTCACCGGGCATTTCCCCTACGGAGAAATCGAAGCCTTTCAGCGTCCGCGTTTCGGGGTGCCGGTAAGTGCAGCGCGTTATCGACCGGATCTGCCGGAATGGCTGGCGCAGTGTCTGGAACGTGGCGTCTCGGCTGATCTTCTGCAACGCTATGAAACCGCCGAGGAATGGCTGCTGACGCTGGAACAGGGTGAACGCCGCAGCCTGAATGTACGCCCTCGCCCCTTGCTCGAACGGGAGCCACTGAAAGTCTGGCGGACACTGGCGTTGCTGGCACTGCTGGGCAATCTGGTGCTTATGTTTCTGTTGTTTCATGGCTAATCCAGCGCTCCATTAACGGGCGTGCCGCTTCCATTCAGTGCAAAAACCACAATGAACATCTGGCCAATTCCAGCACTACCCCAGTGAATTCGGGGCTCACCGCGACTTGGCACAAGCACTGCATTAACGTTTTCAACTGACATAAAGCCCGACCTTCAACGACGAAGGCCAGGCTTCCCGAGAGAACGGGACAAGGACAAAGGCGTCCTCGCTAGGTAACTGGCGGGACGCCTTTTTTGTTTGCGCCATTTTTGTCGAGCAAGGCCTGACTGCCCACAAGAGGCACGCCCGAAGCTTGCGGAGAACCTGATGAAAAAACTCAAACTGGTGATGATCGGCAATGGCATGGCCGGGGTCCGTACCCTGGAAGAATTGCTCAAGCTGAGCAACGAGCTGTATGACATCACGGTCTTCGGCGCCGAACCGCACACCAACTACAACCGCATCCTGCTGTCGCCGGTGCTGGCCGGCGAACAGACGTTCGAAGAGATCGTGCTCAACGATCTCGACTGGTATCTGCAAAACAACATCAAACTGCTGCTCAACCGCAAAGTGGTGGAGATCGACCGGGTCAAGCGCCGGGTGATCGCCGAAGACGGCACCGAGGCCGAATACGATCGCCTGCTGATCGCCACCGGCTCGACCCCGTTCATCCTGCCAATCCCCGGCAACACCTTGCAGGGCGTGATCGGTTACCGCGACATCGCCGACACCCAGGCCATGATCGACACCGCCAAGACCCACAAGCACGCCGTGGTGATCGGCGGCGGCCTGCTCGGCCTCGAAGCGGCCAACGGCCTGATGCTGCGCGGCATGCACGTCACCGTGGTGCACCTCGGTGAATGGCTGCTGGAGCGGCAACTGGACAAGACCAGCGGCCAGCTCCTGCAAACCGCCCTCGAATCCCGTGGCCTGCACTTTCGCCTGTGCGAACAGACCCAGGCCCTGCACGACGCCGGCAACGGTCGCGTCGGCTCGGTGCAATTCAAGAACGGCGACATCATCCCCGCCGATCTGGTGGTGATGGCCGCCGGCATCCGCCCCAATACCGAACTGGCGGAAAAGGCCGGCATCCCGTGCAACCGCGGGATTCTGGTCAACGACACTTTGCAGACCTACGACCCGCGCATCTATGCCATCGGCGAATGCGCCAGCCACCGTGGCATTGCCTACGGCTTGGTGGCGCCGCTGTTCGAACAGGCCAAGGTCTGCGCCAACCACCTGGCGCAACTGGGTTTCGCCCGCTATCAGGGCTCGGTGACTTCGACCAAATTGAAAGTCACCGGCATCGACCTGTTTTCCGCTGGCGATTTCATGGGCGGCGAAGGCACCGAGACCATCACCCTCTCCGACCCGATCGGCGGGGTGTACAAAAAACTGGTGATCAAGGATGACGTGCTGGTCGGCGCCTGTCTGTACGGCGATACGGCAGATGGTGGTTGGTATTTCCGGCAGATTCGTGAGAATCACGCCATCGGCGAGATCCGCGATCATCTGATGTTTGGTGAAAACGCCCTCGGCGACGTAGGACATCAGGGCCAGGACAAAGCCATGAGCATGGCCGACAACGCCGAAGTCTGCGGCTGCAACGGCGTGTGCAAGGGCACCATCGTCAAGGCGATTCAGGAACACGGCCTGTTCAGCGTCGACGAAGTGAAGAAACACACCAAGGCGGCCAGTTCCTGCGGCTCCTGCGCCGGTCTGGTCGAGCAGATCCTGATCAACACCGTCGGCGGCGCGGCGGATGTCAAACCGAAAAGCGAAAAAGCCATCTGCGGCTGCAGCGACCTCAATCACGGCCAGATCCGTCAAGCCATTCGCGAGCAGCACCTGCTGACCATCGCCGGCACCATGAGCTACCTCAATTGGCGCACCCCGAATGGCTGCGCCACTTGCCGCCCCGCCCTCAACTACTACCTGATTTCCACCTGGCCCGGCGAAGCCAAGGACGATCCGCAGTCGCGCCTGATCAACGAGCGGGCCCACGCCAACATTCAGAAGGACGGAACCTACTCGGTGGTGCCACGGATGTGGGGCGGCGTGACCAACCCGTCGGAACTGCGGCGAATCGCCGACGTGGCGGACAAATATCAGGTGCCAATGGTCAAGGTCACCGGCGGCCAGCGCATCGACTTGCTGGGGATCAAGAAGCAGGACTTGCCGGGGGTCTGGAAAGACCTCGACATGCCGTCCGGCCACGCCTACGGCAAATCCATCCGCACCGTGAAAACCTGCGTCGGCAGCGAGTTCTGCCGCTTCGGCACGCAGAATTCGACCCAGTTGGGCATCGACCTCGAACATGACCTGTTCAACATGTGGTCGCCGCACAAAGTGAAGCTGGCGGTCTCCGGATGCCCGCGCAACTGCTCGGAAGCAGGGATCAAGGACGTAGGAATCATCGGTGTCGACTCCGGCTGGGAGATGTACATCGGTGGCAACGGCGGGATCAAGACCGAAGTCGCCGAGTTCTTCGTCAAGCTCAAGACCGCCGAGGAAGTGCGCGAATACAACGGAGCGTTCCTGCAGCTGTACCGCGAAGAAGCCTTCTACCTCGAACGCACCGTGCACTACCTGCAACGGGTCGGCATGGAGCACATCAAGAAAGCCGTGCTGGAAGATCCAGAGCGCCGCAAGGCCCTGAACGAACGCCTGCAATTTTCCCTGTCATTCGAACAGGACCCGTGGAAAGAGCGCCTCGCCCAGCCGCAACTGAAGAAAGAATTTGACGTGATCCCCGTGAAAAACCTGGAGGTGCCGGCATGAACTGGCTCGATATCTGTGCCCTGGAAGAGATCAATGCCCTCGGTTCGCGGATCATTGCCGGGCCCAAAGGTGACATCGCGATCTTTCGCACAAGTGACGATGAGGTTTTCGCACTCGATGACCGCTGCCCGCACAAGGGTGGCCCGTTGTCCCAAGGTCTGATCTACGGCAAGCGCGTGGCCTGCCCGCTGCACAACTGGCAGATCGACCTGCAATCCGGTGAAGCCCAGGCGCCGGACATCGGTTGCGCGCACCATCACCCGGCCCGGGTCGAAAACGGCCGCGTCCAGTTGGCCCTGCGGGACGCCGTCTGATGAACCGCCAGACGACCGCCTCGACCTGCTGCTATTGCGGGGTCGGCTGCGGCGTGCTGATCGAGCATGACGGCGAGCGCATCCTCGGCGTCAGCGGCGATCCGGCGCACCCGGCCAACTTCGGCAAACTGTGCAGCAAAGGCTCGACCCTGCACCTGACCGGTGACCTGACAGCGCGCGCGCTGTATCCGGGATTGCGCTTGGGCAAAGGTTTGGCGCGCAGTCGTTGCGACTGGGACACCGCGCTGGAGCACGCCGCCAACGTGTTCGCCGAAACCATCGCCGAACATGGCCCGGACAGCGTGGCGTTCTACATCTCCGGGCAGTTGCTGACCGAGGACTACTACGCCTTCAACAAACTGGCGCGGGCGCTGGTCGGCACCAATAACATCGACAGCAACTCGCGGCTTTGCATGTCTTCGGCAGTGGTCGGCTACAAGCGCAGCCTCGGCGCCGACGCGCCACCGTGCAGCTATGAAGACCTGGAACTGAGCGATTGCGTGATGATCGTCGGCAGTAACATGGCCTACGCCCACCCGGTGCTTTTTCGTCGTCTTGAAGAGGCCAAATCCCGTCGTCCGCAGATGAAAGTCATCGTCATCGACCCACGGCGCACCGACACCTGCGATCTTGCCGACCTGCACCTGGCGATTCTGCCGGGCACCGATGTCGCGTTGTTCCATGGGATTTTGCATCTGTTGTTGTGGGAAGACTGGATCGACCGTGACTTCATCAAGGCTCACACCGAAGGCCTCGCCGAGCTGAAAAGCCTGGTGCGTGATTACACCCCGACGATGGTTTCGCAGCTATGCGGGATCAGCGTCGAGCAGTTGCAGCAATGCGCCGAATGGGTCGGCACCGCGCCGAGTTTTCTGTCGCTGTGGTGCATGGGCCTGAACCAGTCCACCGCCGGCAGTGCGAAAAACAGCGCGCTGATCAATTTGCACCTGGCCACCGGGCAAATCGGCCGACCGGGCGCAGGACCTTTCTCCCTGACCGGTCAGCCGAATGCCATGGGCGGGCGGGAAACCGGCAGCCTCTCCAACCTGTTGCCCGGTCATCGTGAGGCTGCCAATCCGGAGCACCGCGCAGAAGTGGCGGCGTATTGGGGCGTAGATTCGCTGCCGGAAAACACCGGGCTCAGTGCCATCGAACTGTTTGAACACGTGCGCAGCGGCAAGATCAAGGCGCTGTGGATTGCCTGCACCAACCCGGCGCAATCGATGCCGGACCAGAATGCTGTGCGGGCTGCGCTGGAGGCTTGTCCGTTCGTGGTGTTGCAAGAGGCGTTTCGCACCACCGAAACCGCAGCGTTTGCCGATCTGCTGCTGCCGGCGGCCAGTTGGGGCGAGAAGGAAGGTTCGGTGACCAACTCCGAACGGCGGATTTCCCACGTGCGCAAAGCCATAGTCGCACCCGGTGAAGCACGATCGGACTGGGTGATCACGGTGGATTTCGCACAACGCCTGGAGAAACGCCTGCGCCCACAACAGCCGAGCCTGTTTGCGTTTGACCGCCCCGCGCAGTTGTTCGATGAATTCAAAGCGCTGACCCGTGGCCGCGATCTGGACGTGTCCGGCATCAGCCACGAGTTGATCGATGAAATTGGCCCGCAGCAATGGCCGTTTCCTGAGGGCGCCCGACAAGGCACTCCGCGACTGTACTGCGACGGCATATTTCCTACGGCCAGCGGTCGCGCGCAGTTTGTTGCCGATCCCTATCGCGCTGCAAAAGAGCAACGGGACGCGCGTTTTCCACTGACCCTGATCACCGGTCGCCTGCGTGATCAATGGCACGGTATGAGCCGCACTGGCACGGCGGCGCAGTTGTTCGGGCATGTCAGCGAAGCTGTGCTGAGCCTGCACCCGGACGAATTGCGTCGGCACCGTTTGCAGCCGGGGGATCTGGTGAGTCTGAAGAGCCGCCGGGGCGCGGTGATCGTGGCGGTCGGCAGCGATGACAGTGTGCGTCCGGGCCAGGCCTTTTTGCCGATGCACTGGGGCGATCGCTTTCTCAAGGGCGGCGTGAACTGCCTGACCCTGCCCGCCTTCGATCCCTTGTCGAAGCAACCGGAACTCAAGCACAGCGGGGTACGTCTGGAACCGGTGAATCTGCCCTGGCAGCTTTTCGCACTGATCGAGGGCGATGTTCAACGGCACTTTGAGGCGCTTCGACCGCTGTGTGAGGCGTTTTCCTACGCCAGCCTCAGCCTCGTCGGTCGCGAGCGTCCGGCGCTGCTGATACGCGCTGCCAGCGCCGCCGCACCCGAGCCGCAGTTGCTGCGCGAAATCGACCAGTGCCTGGCCCTGATCGACGGTCCGGTACTGGCCTATGACGATCCACGCCGGGCCATCGGCAAACGGGTACGCATCGAGAACGGGCGAATCACGGCCATCCGCCTCGCTGGCGAAACCCTCGCCCAGCATTGGCTGCAAGGCTTGTGGCTGGAGGGCCGCGCAGACGAACAACTGCGGCGCTGGCTGCTGGCGCCGATGAGTGCGCCGCCGGGTAATGCCGGTGTGCAGAGCGTTGCTGACAAGACCCTGTGCAATTGCAAAAACGTCAGCCACAGCGCGGTCTGCGCCGGCATTCGAGAAGGTCTGGATTTGCAGGGTTTGAAAAACACACTGGGCTGCGGCACGCAATGCGGTTCCTGCGTCCCGGAAATCAAGCGTTTGCTGGCCGCCGAAGCGCGGCCGGTCGCCGTCATCTGAAGAGGAAAACACCATGAATGCAAAAGTCTGGCTGGTGGGCGCGGGTCCCGGCGATCCTGAATTGCTGACGCTCAAAGCCGTGCGGGCCTTGCGCGAAGCGGATGTGGTGCTGATCGACGATCTGGTCAACGACGCGGTGCTGGAGCACTGCCCGGCTGCGCGGATCATTCCGGTCGGCAAGCGCGGCGGCTGTCGTTCGACACCACAGGCATTCATCCATCGGCTGATGCTGCGTTATGCGCGCCAGGGCAAATGCGTCGTTCGTCTCAAGGGCGGCGATCCCTGCATCTTCGGCCGTGGTGGCGAGGAAGCGCAGTGGTTGCGTGAGCGCAGGATTGAAGTGGAGCTGGTCAATGGCATCACCGCCGGACTGGCCGGGGCGACGCAGTGTGACATTCCGCTGACTTTGCGCGGCGTAGCGCGGGGCGTAACGCTGGTCACTGCGCACACTCAGGACGACAGCCAATTGAACTGGCAGGCGCTGGCGCAAAGCGGCACGACGTTGGTGATCTACATGGGGGTGGCCAAGCTCAGCGAGATTCGTGAGCAATTGCTGGCAGGCGGGATGGCGATGGAGACGCCGGTCGCGATGATCGAGAACGCATCCCTGCCACAGCAACGGGAATGCCGGAGCGATCTGACGGGGATGGAGGAAGCGGCCTGCAGGTTTGAGCTCAAGAGCCCTGCCATTCTGGTGATTGGTGCGGTCGCTGCTTCTGCAGAGCAATCCGCTTCACTGGCGTGGCCAGCCGACCAGTCGGCCTGATCATCTGGTTTTCACCAAATCGCAGACAAAGAAAAGCCCGGCATAAGCCGGGCTTTTCTCAAAGCGGCGAGCTAATTACTTAGCTTGAGCTTCAACCTGCGCTTCTACGCGACGGTTAACAGCACGACCAGCTTCGGTTTTGTTGTCAGCAACTGGGCGGGATTCGCCGTAGCCAACCGAACCAACGCGGGACGATTCAACACCGTACTGGTTAACCAGAACTTGTTTAACGGCGTTTGCACGACGCTCGGACAGTTTCTGGTTGTAAGCGTCAGGACCGACGTTGTCAGTGTGACCTTCAACAGTGGTGCGAGTCGATGGGTACTGCTTCATGAAGTCAGCCAGGTTTTTGATATCGCCGTAGCTGTTTGGCTTGACGACCGACTTGTCGAAGTCGAATTTCACGTCCAGCTCAACACGAACAACTTCAGCAACTGCCGGGCAGCCATCAGCGTCAACAGTTACGTTGGCTGGGGTGTCTGGGCACTTGTCAACGTTGTCGCAAACGCCATCGTTGTCGCTGTCGGAGCAGACTTCAGCTGGTGCTGGAACTGGAGCAGCAGCAGGCTTGTTGCCGCCACCGAAGTTCACACCCAGACCGATTACTGGAGCGTAGTTCCAGCGACCGTTGTCCAGTTTGTAGTCAGCGTCTACACCAGCACGGGCGTAGAAGTTTTCAGCGAAGTAGTACTTAACGCCAGCGCCAGCAGTCAGGTAGGTCGACTGATCGCGACCGGTGTGGCCGTCAGCAGCTACGTTGGTCAGGCTGCCGTGCTTCACACCGCCAGCAACGTAAGGACGCAGAGCGTCACCAGCGTTGTTGAAGTGGTACTGAGCGTTCAGACCGAAGTTGTCGCCACCCAGCTTCTGGCTGCCGGTGCCGTCGTTCGAACGGGTGTGGTTGTTCTTGTCGTAGGTCAAGTTCAACGATACGTCGTCGGTCAAGAAGTAACCGATAGAGGCGCCTGGGTTGAAGCCGTCTTCGACATGGTTAACGCTGTCGTTGTACTGCTTCTTGTAGAACAGTTCGCCTTCAACTGCGCCTTGGCCTTGTGCCAGTGCGCCGAACGAAGTAGCGGCAATCAAAGAACCAATGGCCAAGCCCAAGGTGTTTTTCAGTTTCATCCGTTAAATCCCCATCTGGTGATTGTGAAGCAGTCCCGCAAACCGGGGGACAACTCGGCGGCAAGTCTATCAGAACTTGCCTACACGTAAGAGATATTTGCGCTGAACTAAGTTTCAGCAATGCCTGCAAATTTCTCACGCAATTTATCTAGAGCACGTTTGTACCGCATTTTTGTAGCACTCAAACCCATGTGCATGATGTCTGCGATCTCCTGAAATTCCAGCTCTGCGACAAATCGAAGCACCAGAATTTCACGGTCAATCGGGTTCACATACACCAGCCAGCGATCGAGTCCGCCCTTCTCCTCGGGTTTCGGCGCCTTTTCTTCAGACGCTTCCTCGAGGGGGTCAAGACTCAGTGCGTCCATCAAGCGACGCTTTCGCCGTTCCTTCCGATACTGCGTGATGCATTCGTTGTAAGTGATGCTATATAGCCATGTCTTGAACTTCGATTTCCCCTCGAAGTTCTTCAGGCCGTACAGCACCTTCAACATCACTTCCTGACAGACATCGTCTGCGTCGCGATCGTTCCCAAGATACCGCGCACAAACGTTAAATAATGTTCGCTGGTAACGCCGCATCAGTTCTTCATAGGCGCGCGTCACGTGAAACAGCTCGGTATGCGAGCGCGCGACCAACTCCTCATCAGAGAGCTCGCGGGGGTCGTAGCGCGTGGATAGCGTTTGGGCTTTATTCAAAACAAGTCGTGCCGACAGTCAGGTCAATGTCCACCGCTGCCAGCATCAGCTGGCATTTTGCGGCGGCATACATTAGCAGGGTTTGCCGGGTTAGCGGCTACTCACATGCTGTTCCAGCAGGATCCGATTGGAGAGTGAGACTAGCTCACCCTCATCGGTCAGCAATGTAGTCTTAACCGTGCCGATCTCTTCGATCTGGCCTTCGACCTCGCCAACACGCACTTGTTGCCCAACCTGATACAACTCACGCACATAGATTCCCGCAAGAATCTGACCGGCAATTTCCCGGCTTCCCAGGCCCATGGCCAGCGCAACCGCCAGACCAACGGTAATCAATACGATGACGATCACATGGTTCAGCAGGTCGGTCTTGACCTCGAGCTGACTGATCGCGACCGAGATACTGATGATGATCACCAGGCCCTGGGCAATTCGCCCAAGCCCTGAAGCGTAGTCCAGACCAACGCCTTCTGCCGCACCGCGCACCAGACCGTTGGCCAGCTGCGCCAGCAATACACCAACCAGCAGCACCAGGGCTGCGCCGAAAACTTTCGGTACATACAGCGCCAGCATGTCCAGCGTAGCTGAAACCCGCTCAAGCCCAAGGGATTCTGCTGCAGAAACCAGGAAAATCAGCAGAACGAACCAATACACGATTTTTCCGATCAGGGTCGAGATCGGCACTTGCAGTCCTGCACGGGACATCAATTTGGTCAGCCCGGTGCCGCCCATCAGGCGATCCAGACCGAGTTTGGCGAGCAGCTTGGACAGCAGCGTGTCCAGCAACTTGGCCACCACGAAGCCCAACAGCAGCACCACCAGTGCGCCGAACAGGTTCGGGATGAAATTAGCGACTTTGGTCCACAACGCAGTCATTGCCGTGACGAGGCTCTGAGTCCAGAGATCAAGTTCCATATTCAATCAGCCTTATCAGCAGTGCGAGCGGTAGGTTTACGGAGACGGGAAACCGGCGCGACATGGGCCGAGCCGTTGTTCAGGGCGATCATCAGCGCGGGCAGCCAGCGGCCCAGCAGGCTGAACAGATCGCCGGCGCCGACCTGGCGGTTGGCGGTTTTGAGTACGCGGCCCAGACAGGCGTCGTCGTCGCGGCCGGACGGCGAGGCGTTGAGCATGTCGCGCAAAGACTGTTCAAACGGATCGTGCATACGCACCTCTCGTGATGTCTGTGAAAGACGCGGGCAAATTTGGTCGGGTCACATGGCGCATCGTCATACCCAGCGCAAACGGCGGAACAACCACCATTGTCCGAGCGCCACCGAGACCATCAGCAGGCACGCCACAAGGAATCCGTAGGGGCTCCCGGAAAGCGGAATTCCGCCGACATTGATCCCCAGCAGGCCGGTGAGAAAACTCATCGGCAAAAAGATCCCGGTGATGATTCCGAAGCGGTACATCGTGCGATTCATGCGCACGCTCAAACGCCGGTCTTCGGTGTCCAGCACAAGCCCCACGCGCTCTCGGGTCAATTCGAGCTCTTCGAGATAGCGGGTCAGGCTGTTGTTCAATTCGTTCCAGTAGTCGGCGTCGTCATCGACGAACCAGGGCAGTTTTATCCGCGTCAGCTGTCCGAAAATATCCCGCTGCGGCGCAAGAAAACGCTTCAGTCCGGCCGCCCTGCGACGGATGTGCAAAATGGCACCGTGCTCGGGAGTATACCGTTCGTCGGCATCCAGTTTTTCTTCCTCTTCATCGACCACTTCCGAGAGGCAAGTGACCAGATCCTGCACCTTGTTGGTGAGGTATTGAGCGAGATAGAGAATGAGTTCGGACGAGGTTTTCGGGCCTTTGCCCTCCCCCAGCATCGCCAACAGTTCATCGGTGGCGCGCAATGGGCGCAAACGCAGGGAAATCACACGCTGGGCCGAAGCGAAAATCCGTACCGACACCATGTCTTCCGGTTCGGCACCCGGATTGAGATTGACCCCGCGCAAAAACAGCAGCAATTCGGAATCGGGCAGCGGCAACAGCCGTGGGCGAGTGTTCTCTTCCAGCAGCAGGTCGCAGGTGAATTCGTTGAGTCCGCTGGATTTGCGCAGCCAGGTCTGGGTCTGCGGGTGACTGCGATCCCAGTGCAGCCACAGGCTTTCGTGTGCCTGCAGCTGCAAACTGTCGAGATCAGTCCGGGCTATCGAACGCGCACCGCCTTTACCGTCCAGCACCAGGGCATGCACCAGCCCCCATTGCGCGTTTTCTTCCTCGAACATCCTCACCCCAGTGCTTACCGCGATTTTATTCAGGCATCTTCAGCGGGCTCGGCGAGATGATCACGCCGTTGTTGTCCGCATAGATGTATTGGCCCGGATGAAACGTGACACCCGCAAACGTCACCGGCACGTTGAGGTCGCCGAGACCGCGCTTGTCGGTCTTCTTCGGGTGGCTGGCCAGCGCCTGGACACCGAGATCGGTCTGGGCGATGACGTCCACATCGCGGATGCAACCGTAGATCACCAGCCCTTCCCAACCGTTTTTCGCGGCTTTCTCGGCGATCATGTCACCCAGCAGCGCGCAGCGCAGGGAACCACCGCCATCGACCACCAGCACCTTGCCGTTGCCCTTGAGTTCGGCTTGTTCCTTGACCAGCGAGTTGTCTTCGAAGCACTTGATGGTCACGATTTCGCCGCCGAAGGAATCACGGCCGCCGAAATTGCTGAACATCGGTTCCAGCACCTGCACCAGCTCCGGATAGGCGTCGCACAGGTCAGGCGTAAGGTAATGGTTCATCGAAAAACTCCTGTAACAAGGAAGACGATCAAGGATGTCGCACTCTTTTGAAACGAGTCCCGGCGGTCGCTGTTTACCTTAGTCCATGCAATGGTCGCTGACCGAACCTGAACAAAGGCTGAAACGTAATAGCGAAACAGTCACTAAATATGACCAGAACCGTCCAATGCGTCATATCTTAGCCGCAAGCCGACTCGAACGAAATGCCCTTTTCAGCGTGTTCCGATCACACCGCCGCTGCCAGATCGGGCTTTTCGCCCAGCAACGGCGAGTGCTGATCCGCCAGCCAGCGCGCAACCAATGGCCAGACTTCAGCCTGGGCGGCCTTGCTCACCAACATCTCGACATGACCGAAATTGTCGTTGAAGCCCTGCTCGCGTCCCAGATTGATGAATTGCTTGTGCTCGGAACCGATCTGATCGAACAGTTTGCGACAGGCCCACGCCGGATCCTGATGATCGCCAGCCGCCGTCACCGCCAAGACAGGCACCTGAACATCGGCGAGCCCCGCCCACCAATCCTTGTCCTTGTCGCCAAAACGCCCGAACAGGCCGTACCAGCGCATGCTTTCCAGCGCCAGGCCGATCGGCTCATCTTCGGGGCCACGCTTGAGCCGCGAGCCAGACAACTGGGCAAAACGCTTGAGAATGAAGCGTCCGCTCCACTCCACCGGCGGAATTTTCAACGGCCAGTACGTACGGCTGACCTGCGTGCCGAAAAACGCCGCCGACGCCACGGCCGGTTCACCGAGGTATTCGCCGCCCAGCGCTGCCGCCAGGGTGATGCCGCCCAGCGAATGACCGATCCAGTGCGGAACCTGCCCGCTCTGCTCACGCACGAACGCGGCGATGGCCGGCAGATCGTAACGGGCGTAGTCGGCGACGCGGTTGCGGCGGTAGTCCTCGTTACGCTGGGACAGGCCGTGGCCGCGCATTTCCGGGATCCACACATCGAAACCCAGACGCGTCAGGTAGGCGCCCAGCCCCAGCCCTTTCGGGGAGAACCAGAAGCGCCGATTGGAAAAGCTGCCATGCAGCAAAATCACCGGTACGCCGCGTGTCGCCGGTTCATCGGCCATGCCGAGACGGGTCACCGCGATTTCCACGGACCAGTCAGGGCTGTTGCCCGGTTTCAAGCGGTATACGTCTTCGCTCAGATCACCGCGTCGTTCGGCGCTGATCAGGGCGACAGGAAATAGGTCACTGCTGCTTTGCATAATGCTCTTGCACAAAAAAGGGCGGCATCCGGAGAGCTCGCCCTACTTGAATCCTAAAGAGGCCGGTCAGGGACCGACCTCTTCACTCACCGATCAGGCCTGCGCCTGACCCTCAGCCAGGAAGAACCAGGTTTCCAGCACGGAGTCCGGGTTCAGCGAAACGCTTTCGATGCCTTGTTCCATCAGCCACTTGGCGAGGTCCGGGTGGTCCGAAGGACCCTGACCGCAGATGCCGATGTATTTGCCGGCCTTGTTGCACGCGGCAATCGCGTTGGCCAGCAGCTTCTTGACCGCCGGATTACGCTCGTCGAACAGGTGCGCGATGATCCCGGAGTCACGGTCCAGACCCAGTGTCAGCTGAGTCAGGTCGTTGGAACCGATCGAGAAACCGTCGAAGAATTCGAGGAATTCTTCGGCCAGGATCGCGTTGGACGGCAGTTCGCACATCATGATCACGCGCAGGCCGTTGTCGCCACGGGCCAGGCCGTTTTCGGCGAGCAGATCGACCACCTGGCTGGCTTCGCCCAGGGTACGGACGAACGGCACCATGATTTCGACGTTGGTCAGGCCCATCTCGTTGCGCACGCGTTTCAGCGCACGGCACTCGAGTTCGAAGCAGTCACGGAACGATTCGCTGATGTAACGCGACGCGCCACGGAAGCCCAGCATCGGGTTCTCTTCTTCCGGCTCGTACAGTTTGCCGCCGATCAGGTTGGCGTATTCGTTGGACTTGAAGTCCGACAGGCGCACGATGACCTTCTTCGGTGCGAACGCCGCCGCCAGGGTGCTGATGCCTTCAACCAGTTTTTCGACATAGAAGCCGACCGGATCGTCGTAGCCGGCGATGCGCTTGTCGACGCTGTCCTTGATTTCCTGTGGCAGGCCGTCGTAGTTCAACAGTGCTTTCGGGTGGACGCCGATCATGCGGTTGATGATGAATTCCAGACGGGCCAGGCCCACGCCGGCGTTCGGCAGTTGCGCGAAATCGAAGGCGCGGTCCGGGTTGCCGACGTTCATCATGATCTTGAACGGCAGCTCCGGCATGGCGTCGACGGAGTTCTTCTTGATGTCGAAGCCCAGTTCGCCTTCGAAGATGTAACCGGTGTCGCCTTCGGCGCAGGACACGGTCACGCCCTGGCCATCTTTCAACAACTGGGTGGCGTTGCCGCAACCTACAACGGCTGGAATCCCCAGTTCACGGGCGATGATCGCCGCGTGGCAGGTACGGCCGCCGCGGTTGGTTACGATGGCGCTGGCGCGCTTCATGACCGGTTCCCAGTCCGGGTCGGTCATGTCGGAGACCAGCACGTCGCCCGGCTGGACTTTGTCCATCTCGGACACGTCGCGGATGATCCGCACCTTGCCGGCGCCGATGCGCTGGCCGATGGCACGGCCTTCCACCAGCACGGTGCCGGTTTCTTTCAACAGGTAACGTTCCATGACGTTGGCCTGAGTGCGGCTCTTCACGGTTTCCGGACGGGCCTGCACGATGTACAGCTTGCCGTCGTCACCGTCCTTGGCCCACTCGATGTCCATCGGGCAGCCGTAGTGCTTCTCGATGATCATCGCCTGCTTGGCCAGTTCGCTGACTTCAGCGTCGGTCAGGCAGAAACGCGCGCGCTCGGCCTTGTCGACATCAACGGTCTTCACGGAACGACCGGCCTTGGCCTCGTCGCCGTAGATCATCTTGATGGCCTTGCTGCCCAGGTTGCGGCGCAGGATTGCCGGGCGACCGGCCTCCAGCGTGCCCTTGTGGACATAGAATTCGTCCGGGTTCACCGCGCCTTGTACGACTGTTTCGCCCAAGCCGTAGGCGCCGGTGATGAACACCACGTCACGGAAGCCGGATTCGGTATCGAGGGTGAACATCACGCCGGCGGTGCCGGTTTCCGAACGCACCATGCGCTGCACGCCGGCCGACAGGGCGACCAGTTTGTGGTCGAAGCCCTGGTGCACGCGGTAGGAAATGGCACGGTCGTTGAACAGGGAAGCGAATACTTCCTTGGCCGCGCGGATGACGTTTTCAACGCCACGGATGTTCAGGAAGGTTTCCTGCTGACCGGCGAACGATGCGTCCGGCAAGTCTTCGGCGGTGGCGGAGGAACGCACGGCCACGGCCACGTCAGGATTGCCGGCCGACAGCGCGGCGAACGCGGTGCGGATCTCGGCATTCAGTTTTTCAGGGAATTCGGCTTCCATGATCCATTGGCGGATCTGGGCGCCGGTCTTGGCCAGGGCATTGACGTCATCGACGTCCAGGGCATCGAGGGCCTTGTGGATCTGATCGTTCAGACCGCTCAGTTCCAGGAAGTCGCGATAGGCCTGCGCCGTGGTGGCGAAGCCGCCGGGGACCGAAACACCGGCACCGGCCAGGTTACTGATCATCTCGCCCAGGGATGCGTTCTTGCCCCCCACATGCTCAACATCGTGTTTGCCGAGCTTATCGAGGGAAACTACGTACTCTACCAAGGTGATCTCTCCACTAACTGTGTTGGAAAAGCTCAGAAACCGGCGGCTCGGGGGAGCGTTGGCCGGCTGTATGGCCTGGACCTGGAAAATAAGTGAGAATGCGGGCCAATGGCGGCCGGCAAATCGCGCCTATCATATCCAAGATTCGTCACTAGCTTAAGGCCCAAGGTGCAAATGAAACGATCTGCTTTCTTTATCTCCGATGGCACCGGCATCACCGCCGAAACCCTGGGTCAAAGCCTTCTGGCGCAGTTCGAAAACATTACCTTCAGCAAATTCACGCGGCCCTACATCGACAGCGTGGAAAAAGCGCGGGCCATGGTACAACAAATCGACAAAGCCGCTGAAACCGACGGTTTCCGGCCGATCATCTTCGACACCATCGTCAATCAGGACATTCGTGAGATTCTCGCAACCTCCAATGGTTTCATGATCGACATCTTCTCGACCTTCCTCGCCCCGCTCGAGCAGGAACTGACCGAGCATTCTTCCTACACCGTCGGCAAATCCCATTCGATCGGTCATAACTCCAATTACATGGAGCGGATCGAGGCGGTGAACTTCGCCCTCGACAACGACGACGGCGCCCGCACCCACTATTACGACAAGGCCGACCTGATACTAGTGGGCGTGTCGCGTTGTGGTAAGACGCCGACGTGTCTGTACATGGCGATGCAGTTCGGCATCCGCGCGGCCAACTATCCGCTGACCGAAGACGACATGGAACGCCTGCAACTGCCGGCTGCCCTGCGCGCCCACCAGCACAAGCTGTTCGGCCTGACCATCGACCCGGACCGCCTCACCGCGATCCGCAACGAGCGCAAGCCCAACAGCCGCTATTCGAGCTACGCCCAGTGCGAATTCGAAGTCCGCGAAGTGGAGAACCTGTTCCGCCGCGAGAACATCCCGCACATCAACTCCACGCATTTTTCGGTGGAAGAGATTTCGGCGAAGATCCTGGTGGAAAAAGGTGTGGAGCGGCGGTTCAAGTAACCCCCGGGCTCCTCAACCTGTACGCACGCTGAATGAAATAGCGCAAAGTCCTCGCGGGCGGTGTTTTTTACGCCCCTGTAACATTCCGAAATATACAATCCGCGCAAGTTGCGTATCCGGCCCGAAACCGGATACGCCAACCCTCTCGACCCGGTGAATTCACCGGGTCCGCAGCATCCACTTCCTGCTTGAAGTCATGGAATGAGCGCCCGCTCGTTCCCGGGTGCGCAATGCAGACAGAAGCTACGCTCAGACAGCCGCGCCTCCATTCAGAACGCTGCAGGACTCACTGCTTATGAATAAAGTGTTCCGTCACTACATCCCGGCCACGACACGGCGCCTGCTGCCCAATCGCTGGGACTTGATCGCCCTGCCGCTGGTGATCGGCTTTTTGCTGTTTTTCTCCATCGGTGCCCGGGAAACCTGGGCCCCGATCGGCTCCCTGCAAAGTGAAGTGGTGTCCCTGGACCCAAGCAACCTGCCCGAATATGCCATGCGCACCACCCTGCGCATGCTCGCGGCGATGGTCGCGGCACTGGTGTTCACCCTGCTCTACGGCACCTTGGCTGCAAAAAGCCGTCGGGCCGAAAAGCTGCTGGTGCCGGTGCTGGACATCCTGCAATCGGTGCCCGTGCTGGGTTACATCTCTTTCACCGTGACTTTCTTTCTATTGTTGTTTCCGGGACGGGTGCTGGGCGCGGAACTCGCCGCGATCTTTGCCATTTTCACCAGCCAGGCATGGAACATGACCTTCAGCTTCTACCAGTCGCTGCGCATGCTGCCGCGGGATCTGGTGGAGGTATCGACCAACCTGCAACTGTCCGGCTGGCAGAAATTCTGGAAGCTCGACGTACCCTTCGCCATGCCCGGACTGGTCTGGAACATGATGATGAGCATGTCCGGCGGCTGGTTCTTCGTGGTGGCGTCCGAAGCGATCACCGTCGGCGACCAGACCATCACCCTGCCGGGGATCGGTTCGTTCCTGGCCATGGCCATCGCGCAAAAAGACATGCACGCGGTGGGCTACGTCATCCTGACGATGGTCGTGGTCATCCTGATCTATGACCAGTTCCTGTTCCGCCCGCTGGTGGCGTGGGCCGACAAGTTCCGCATGGAAAACACCGCATCGCAGACCGCCGCGCCGGAGTCCTGGGTGCTGAATCTGATCCAGCGCACCCGGTTGATCCAGCGCATTTTGCGCCCCGTCACCCGCGTCATCGGCCGGCTCGGCAACATGCGCCTGAGCTTGCCGCGTTCGGCGCGCAAGGTCATGGCCTCGGAAAGTCCCGCCACCACCAAGGCGATTGACTGGATCTGGGGCTCGTTTATCGGGTTGCTGACCGCCTATGCGCTCTACCACATCGCGCTGTACGTCGGCACCGAAGTGACGTTGGCCGAGGTCGGGCATGTGTTGTTGATGGGGTTGTTTACCCTGCTGCGAGTGGCCGGGTTGATCTTCATCGCCTCGCTGATCTGGGTACCGCTGGGTGTGATGATCGGCCTGCGACCGGCATTGGCAGAAAAGATCCAGCCGCTGGCGCAGTTCCTCGCGGCGTTCCCGGCGAACCTGCTGTTCCCGGTGTTCGTCATTGTGATCCTGCGTTACCAGTTGAACCCGGACATCTGGCTCAGTCCGCTGATCGTGCTCGGCACCCAGTGGTACATCCTGTTCAACGTGATCGCCGGGGCCAGCGCCTTCCCCAATGATTTCAAGGAAGCCGCCGCCAACTTCCGCATTCGCGGCTGGCTGTGGTGGCGCAAGGTCATGTTGCCGGGGATCTTCCCGTATTACGTGACCGGCGCCATCACCGCCTCGGGCGGTGCGTGGAACGCCAGCATCGTCTCCGAATTCGTGTCCTGGGGGCAGGACAAGGTCGTCGCCCACGGCCTCGGCGCCTACATCGCGCAAACCACGGCTGCCGGTGACTTCCCGAAAATCACCCTCGGCGTGGTGGTGATGTCGTTCTTTGTCGTGGCCTTCAATCGCTTGGTCTGGCGGCCGATGTACGCCATGGCCGAAAACAAACTTCGCCTGAACTGACGGGATTCGATGTGATGAATACCTTTACCGAACACGCTGGCGCCACACCCGAAATCTACTCGCTCACCAACGTCAACCGGGTGTTTGGCAAGGGCAAGGACGAGCTGCAAGTGCTCAGCGGGGTCGACCTGGCCCTGCACGAAGGCGAGATCGTCGGCATGCTCGGCCGCTCCGGCTCGGGCAAATCGACCCTGCTGCGGATCATCGCGGGCCTGATCGAGCCTTCGTCCGGCGAAGTCCTGTATCACGGCAAACCGCTGGACGGCCCGGCCGAAGGCGTGGCCATGGTGTTCCAGACCTTTGCGCTGTTCCCGTGGCTGACCGTGCTGGAAAACGTCGAAGCCGGCTTGCAAGCCCTGCAAGTCGAACGCAAAGAAGCGCGCAAGCGTGCCTTGGCCGCCATCGACCTGATCGGCCTGGACGGTTTCGAAAACGCCTACCCTCGCGAATTGTCCGGTGGCATGCGCCAGCGCGTGGGTTTCGCTCGCGGACTGGTGGTCAACCCGACACTGCTGTTGATGGACGAGCCCTTCTCGGCGCTGGACGTGTTGACCGCCGAAACCCTGAGGAACGACCTGCTGGACCTCTGGAGCGGCAAGCAACTGCCGATCAAATCGATCCTGATCGTGACCCACAACATCGAAGAAGCGGTGCTGATGTGCGACCGCATTATGGTGCTGTCGTCCAACCCCGGGCGGCTGGTGGCGGAAATCAAGGTGCCCTTCGCCCACCCGCGCAATCGCCTGGACCCGGCCTTCCGGCAGATGGTCGATGACATTTACGCGCAGATGACCGACCGCCGCAGCGCCGACGCCAGCAGCGGCAAACCCGAGCTGAAGATCAGCAGCCCGTTGCAGGAAGTGTCCACCAACCTGATGGCCGGCCTGATCGAAACCCTCGCGGCCGAACCCTACAACGGCCACGCCGGCCTGCCCACCGTGGCCGAGCGGCGCTTGCTGGAAGTGGACGACCTGTTTCCGGTGGCCGAGATGCTCGAATACCTGGGTTTCGCCGAACTCAAGGGCGCCGACATTACCCTGACCGACGCCGGCAAACTGTTTGCGGACTACGGCACCCAGGAACGCAAGACCCTGTTTGCCGAACATCTGATCCGCTACATACCGCTGGCCGCACGCATCCGCCAGGTATTGCTGGAACGCAACGGCCATCGGGCGCCACGGGTGCGTTTCGAGCAGGAACTGGAAGATTCGCTGACCGAAGCCTTCGTCGAGAAAAACCTGGAAATCGTGATTGCCTGGGGCCGTTATGCGGAGATTTTCTCCTACGACGACCACACCGAAACGTTCAGCCTGGAGGACGTCGAGGGCAGTCTGTAGCCCTCGACCATCCCGGCGATTCAGATCACGAACAGGTCGACAAAACGGTTGACCGGCGTCGCCTCAAGCCGCGCCTGATCCTTGCACAGCGCAAGGATCTCGGCGCTGCGCTGGCCGGTGAAACGCGTAGCCAGGTTCGCCCTGAACTTGTCCTCCAGCAACGGAATGCCCTCGGCCCGGCGCCGACGGTGACCGATCGGGTATTCCACCACCACGTTTTCGGTGCTGGAACCGTCCTTGAAAAACACCTGCACCGCGTTGGCAATCGAGCGCTTGTCGGCTTCGAGGTATTCGCGGGTGAAACGCGGCTCTTCGACGATGACCATTTTCTCGCGCAGCACATCGATGACCGGATGGGCCGCGTGGAAATCGTCTTCGTACTGCTCCGCCACCAGATTGCCGAACGCCAGCGGCACGGCGGTCATGTACTGGATGCAGTGATCGCGGTCGGCGGCATTGGCCAGCGGCCCGACCTTGGAAATGATGCGGATCGCCGATTCGTGGGTGGTGATGACGATCCGATCGATTTCATGCAGACGATTGCGCACCTGCGGATGCAGGGTCACGGCGGCTTCGCAGGCAGTTTGCGCGTGGAATTCGGCGGGGAAGCTGATCTTGAACAGCACGTTTTCCATTACGTAACTGCCGAAGGGTCGCGAGAAGCTGAAGGCGCGTTTGTCTTCAGACTTGAGCGCCAGGTCGTTATTGGTGTGGCTGAACAGCACGTCGTAGAAACCCCACTGTTTGGCCGTCAACACGCCGGGAATGCCCATTTCGCCGCGCATCGCGATATCCGCCAGCCGTACGCCCCGGCTCGATGCATCCCCTGCCGCCCAGGATTTACGTGAACCGGCATTCGGCGCATGGCGGTAAGTGCGCAACGCCTGACCGTCGGCGAACGCATGGGACAACGCCGACAACAGTTGCTCGCGATTGGCGCCCATGAGTTTGGCGACAACCGCCGTTGAAGCCACTTTCACCAGAATCACGTGGTCGAGGCCTACACGGTTGAAGGAGTTTTCCAGCGCGATCACGCCCTGAATCTCGTGGGCCATGATCATTGCTTCGAGCACATCACGCACCGTCAGCGGCGCCTCGCCATTGGCCAGACGCTTTTGCGACAAGTGATCGGCCACCGCAAGAATCCCGCCGAGGTTGTCCGACGGATGCCCCCATTCGGCGGCAAGCCAGGTGTCGTTGTAATCCAGCCAGCGCACGATGCAGCCGATGTCCCACGCGGCTTTTACCGGGTCGAGGCGATAGGAGGTGCCGGGGACTCGCGCGCCGAACGGCACGACGGTGCCTTCAACGATGGGGCCAAGGTGTTTGGTGCATTCGGGGAAACGCAGAGCCAGCAGGCCGCAGCCCAGCGTGTCCATCAGGCAGTTGCGGGCGGTGTCGAGGGCTTCGGCAGATTCGATCTTGTAGGTGAGGACATAATCGGCGATGTCCTGCAGGACACGGTCGTAGTCGGGGCGGTTGTTCAGGTCGACGTTGGCGCTCATGTTCGATTCACTCTTGAAAGTGGTTCGTTGATGGGACCTCGGTTCAGGGCTAATTTTTCTTGTTATTGAAATGCGTAAAGCGCTGAGAGCGATCAGGTTCGCTCTCAGCGACTGTGCGTTAGAACGAATCTCCAGGCACGCGGACGAAACCTTCCATCAGTACCCGCGCACTACGGCTCATGATCGCTTTCTTCACAACCCATTCGCCGTTTTCAAGGCTGGCCTCAGCCCCCACACGCAACGTCCCGGACGGATGCCCGAACCGCACGGCATTGCGCTCTACGCCACCGGCCGCCAAGTTTACCAAGGTGCCGGAGATCGCTGCGGCGGTGCCAATCGCCACTGCCGCCGTTCCCATCATCGCGTGGTGCAGCTTGCCCATCGACAACGCCCGCACCAACAAATCCACATCCCCGGCGGCTATCGCCTTGCCACTGGACGCCACGTAATCCGCAGGTTTGGCGACGAAGGCCACTTTCGGCGTGTGCTGACGCTTGGCCGCTTCATCCAGATTGGAAATCAGCCCCATGCGCAACGCACCGTAGGCACGAATGGTCTCAAACATCTGCAACGCTTTCGGATCGCTGTTGATCGCGCTCTGCAGTTCGGTGCCGGTGTAACCGATGTCTTCGGCGTTGACGAAGATCGTCGGGATGCCCGCGTTGATCATGGTCGCCTTGAACGTACCGACACCCGGCACTTCCAGCTCATCGATCAGGTTGCCGGTGGGGAACATCGAGCCACCGCCGCCCTCTTCTTCCGCCGCCGGGTCCATGAATTCGACCTGCACTTCGGCGGCCGGAAAGGTCACGCCGTCGAGTTCGAAATCACCGGTTTCCTGGACTTCGCCATTGGTGATCGGCACGTGGGCAATGATCGTTTTGCCGATATTGGCCTGCCACACGCGAACCACCGCCACGCCGTTGTGCGGAATGCGGCTGGCGTCCACCAGGCCGTTGCTGATGGCGAACGAACCGACCGCCGCCGACAGGTTGCCGCAGTTGCCGCTCCAGTCCACGAAAGGCTTGTCGATGGACACCTGACCGAACAGGTAATCGACGTCGTGATCGGCCTTGATGCTTTTCGAGAGGATCACGGTTTTGCTGGTGCTGGACGTGGCGCCGCCCATGCCGTCGATCTGTTTGTCGTAGGGGTCGGGGCTGCCGATCACTCGCAGCAGCAGGGCATCGCGGGTCGGGCCGGGAATCTGCGCCGCCTCAGGCAGGTCGGTGAGGCTGAAAAATACGCCTTTGCTGGTGCCGCCGCGCATGTAGGTGGCGGGGATTTTGATCTGCGGTGCGAACTTAGCTGCGTGAGCCATGGTGCTCCTTATCCGCAAACGCGGGTCAACCGACCCGCGCTCGCACTGACTGATTTAAACGGCAACCGCCGACTCTTCGAGGAAGTCCTGGGCGAAGCGTTGCAGCACGCCGCCGGCCTCGTAGATCGACACTTCTTCGGCGGTGTCGAGGCGGCAGGTCACCGGCACTTCGACGCGTTCGCCGTTCTTGCGATGGATCACCAGCGTCAGGTCAGCGCGTGGCTTGCGGTCGCCGATCACGTCGTAGGTTTCGCTGCCGTCGATGCCCAGGGTCTTGCGGTCGGTGCCGGGTTTGAATTCCAGCGGCAACACGCCCATGCCCACCAGGTTGGTGCGGTGAATGCGCTCGAAACCTTCGGCGGCAATCGCTTCCACTCCCGCCAGACGCACGCCTTTGGCTGCCCAGTCACGGGACGAACCCTGGCCGTAGTCGGCGCCGGCGATGATGATCAGCGGCTGCTTGCGCTCCATGTAGGTTTCGATGGCTTCCCACATGCGCATCACTTTGCCTTCCGGCTCCACACGCGCCAGCGAACCCTGCTTGACCTTGCCGTTTTCCACGACCATTTCGTTGAACAGTTTCGGGTTGGCAAACGTCGCGCGCTGCGCGGTCAAGTGGTCGCCACGGTGGGTCGCGTAAGAGTTGAAGTCCTCTTCCGGCAGGCCCATCTTCGCCAGGTATTCGCCGGCGGCGCTGTCGAGCATGATCGCGTTTGACGGCGACAGGTGATCGGTAGTGATGTTGTCCGGCAACACCGCCAGCGGGCGCATGCCTTTGAGCGGACGTGCCCCGGCCAGCGCGCCTTCCCAGTACGGCGGACGGCGGATGTAGGTGCTCATTTCGCGCCAGTCGTACAGCGGCGTGACTTTCGGGCCGGTGTCTTCATGGATGGCGAACATCGGAATGTAGACCTGACGGAACTGCTCCGGCTTGACCGAGGATTTCACCACTGCATCGATTTCTTCGTCGCTCGGCCAGATGTCCTTCAGTCGGATTTCCTTGCCGTCGACCACGCCGAGCACGTCTTTTTCAATGTCGAAACGGATGGTGCCGGCAATCGCGTAAGCCACCACCAGCGGCGGCGAAGCGAGGAACGCCTGCTTGGCATACGGGTGAATCCGGCCGTCGAAGTTGCGGTTGCCGGACAGCACGGCGGTGGCGTACAGATCACGGTCGATGATCTCTTGCTGAATCACCGGATCCAGCGCGCCGGACATGCCGTTGCAAGTGGTGCAGGCAAACGCGACGACGCCGAAACCGAGTTGCTCCAGTTCTGTGGTCAGCCCTGCTTCATCGAGGTACAGCGCCACGGTTTTCGAGCCCGGCGCCAGCGACGACTTGACCCACGGTTTGCGAGTCAGGCCGAGCTTGTTGGCATTGCGCGCCAGCAGGCCGGCGGCGATCACGTTGCGCGGGTTGCTGGTGTTGGTGCAACTGGTGATGGCAGCGATGATCACCGCGCCGTCGGGCATTTGGCCGGGCACGTCTTCCCATTTCCCGGAGATGCCTTTGGCCGCCAGATCCGACACCGCCACGCGGGCGTGCGGGTTGCTCGGGCCGGCCATGTTGCGCACCACCGAAGACAGATCGAAGGTCAAACCGCGCTCGTATTGCGCACCTTTCAGGCTGTCGGCCCACAGACCGATCTGCTTGGCGTATTGCTCGACGAGCTGCACTTGCTGGTCTTCGCGACCAGTGAGTTTCAGGTAGTCGATGGTCTGCTGGTCGATGTAGAACATCGCCGCCGTGGCGCCGTATTCCGGGGCCATGTTGGAGATGGTCGCGCGGTCGCCGAGAGTCAACGCGGAAGCGCCTTCGCCGAAGAACTCCAGCCACGCACCCACGACTTTCTGTTTGCGCAGGTACTCGGTCAACGCCAGCACCATGTCGGTGGCGGTGATGCCCGGTTGCAGCTTGCCGGTCAGTTCGACGCCGACGCTTTCCGGCAGGCGCATCCACGACGCGCGGCCGAGCATCACGCTCTCGGCTTCGAGACCACCGACACCAATGGCAATCACGCCCAGCGCATCGACATGCGGGGTGTGGCTGTCGGTGCCGACGCAGGTATCCGGGAACGCCACGCCGTCACGCACCTGAATCACCGGAGACATTTTCTCCAGGTTGATCTGGTGCATGATGCCGTTGCCCGGCGGGATCACGTCGACGTTCTTGAACGCCTTCTTGGTCCAGTTGATGAAGTGGAAACGGTCTTCGTTGCGGCGGTCTTCGATGGCGCGGTTCTTCTCGAACGCCTGCTTGTCGAAACCGCCCGCCTCCACCGCCAGCGAGTGGTCGACGATCAGTTGCGTCGGCACCACTGGATTGACCTGCGCCGGGTCGCCGCCCTGCTGGGCAATCGCGTCGCGCAGGCCGGCCAGATCCACCAGCGCGGTCTGGCCGAGAATGTCGTGGCAAACCACGCGGGCCGGGAACCACGGGAAGTCGAGGTCGCGTTTGCGCTCGATCAGTTGTTTCAGGGAATCGGTGAGCGTGGCCGGGTCGCAGCGACGCACGAGGTTTTCCGCCAGCACGCGAGAGGTGTACGGCAGGGTGTCGTAGCTGCCGGGCTGGATCGCATCGACAGCCGCACGGACGTCGAAAAAGTCCAGCGGCGTGCCGGGCAGGTTCTTGCGAAATTCTGTGTTCATCGGTCAGGACTCGGTCACGGTAGTTTCAAAGAGGGGGCGCCTGTACCGGCGCCCTCCCCGGTCAGCGCTGTTCGATCGGCACGAACTTGCGCTGTTCGACGCCGACATACTCGGCGCTCGGACGGATGATGCGGTTGTTGGCGCGCTGTTCGAACACGTGCGCCGCCCAGCCGGTCAGGCGCGAGCAGACGAAGATCGGGGTGAACAGCTTGGTCGGGATGCCCATGAAGTGGTACGCCGAGGCATGGTAGAAGTCGGCGTTGGGGAACAGTTTCTTCTGTTCCCACATGGTCTTGTCGATGGCTTCCGAGACCGCGAACAACACCTTGTCGCCCACTTCGTCGGCGAGTTTTTTCGACCAGCCCTTGATCACCTCGTTGCGCGGATCGCTGTCCTTATAGATCGCGTGGCCGAAGCCCATGATCTTGTCCTTGCGCTCGAGCATGCCGAGGGTGCCTTTGATCGCCTCTTCCGGCGACGAGAAGCGCTCGATCATTTCCATCGCCGCTTCGTTGGCACCGCCGTGCAGCGGGCCGCGCAGCGAACCGATGGCCGCCGTGACGCAGGAATACAGGTCGGACAGGGTCGAAGCGCACACCCGAGCGGTGAAGGTCGAAGCGTTGAACTCGTGTTCGGCGTAGAGGATCAGCGACACGTTCATCACCTTGACGTGCAGCTCGCTCGGCTTCTTGTCGTGCAGCAGATGCAGGAAGTGACCGCCGATGGACGGCTCGTCCGTCACGCAGTTGATGCGTTTGCCGTCGTGGCTGAAGCGATACCAGTAGCACATGATCGCCGGGAACGCGGCCAGCAGGCGGTCGGTCTTGTCGCGTTGCTCGGAGAAATCCTTCTCCGGCTCGATGTTGCCAAGGAACGAGCAACCGGTGCGCATCACGTCCATCGGATGGGCGTCGGCGGGGATGCGTTCCAGCACTTCTTTCAGCGCTTGCGGCAGGTCGCGCAGCTTGCTCAGTTTGCTCTGGTAGTCAGCGAGTTGTGCCTTGGTCGGCAGTTCTCCGTAGAGCAGCAGGTACGCGACTTCTTCAAATTGTGCGTCTGCCGCCAGTTCGCGCACGTCGTAGCCGCGATAGGTCAGCCCGGCACCGGCCTGGCCCACGGTGGACAGTGCGGTTTGCCCGGCAACCTGGCCCCGGAGCCCGGCGCCACTGAGTACTTTTGCTTCGGCCATTGTTGTCTCCAATCTTGAATTTGTTAGGGAGTACGGTTGCGGCTTACTTCTTCGCCGCAAACAACGCGTCGAGCTTCTGCTCGAAGGTGTGGTAATCGATGCGATCGTAGAGCTCCATGCGAGTCTGCATGGTGTCGATGACATTCTGCTGGGTGCCGTCGCGGCGGATCGCGGTGTAGACGTTTTCCGCGGCCTTGTTCATCGCGCGGAACGCCGACAGCGGGTACAGCACCAGCGACACATCGGCACCGGCCAACTGCTCGGTGGTGTACAGCGGCGTCGAGCCGAACTCGGTGATGTTGGCCAGGATCGGCGCTTTCACGCGGCTGGCGAACAGCTTGTACATCTCCAGCTCCGCGATGGCTTCCGGGAAGATCATGTCGGCGCCGGCCTCGATGCACGCGGCGGCGCGATCCAGTGCCGATTCCAGACCTTCAACGGCCAGCGCGTCGGTGCGGGCCATGATCACGAAGCTGTCGTCGGTGCGGGCATCGACGGCAGCCTTGATGCGGTCAACCATTTCCTGCTGGGTGACGATCTCTTTGTTCGGACGGTGGCCGCAGCGCTTGGCGCCGACCTGGTCTTCGATGTGGATCGCCGCGGCGCCAAACTTGATCATCGACTTCACGGTACGGGCCACGTTGAACGCCGAGGCGCCGAAACCAGTGTCCACGTCCACCAGCAGCGGCAGGTCGCAGACATCGGTGATGCGGCGCACGTCGGTCAGCACGTCATCCAGGCCGGTGATGCCCAGGTCCGGCACGCCGAGGGAGCCGGCGGCCACCCCGCCACCCGACAGGTAGATCGCCTTGAAGCCGGCGCGCTTGGCCAGCAGCGCGTGGTTGGCGTTGATCGCGCCGACCACTTGCAGCGGATGTTCGCTGGCGACCGCATCGCGGAAACGCTGGCCTGGAGTGCTCTTGTTGGAACTCATGACTCACCTCGTTCAGTGGCTGTCTTATTGTCGGCGCCGTCCTGGTAATGACGGGCGATGTTGCGTTTCGAGGCGCCGATGTGGCGGCGCATCAACAATTCCGCGAGTTCGCCGTCACGGTCGGCGATGGCATCGAGAATCCGGTGGTGTTCGGCAAAGGCCTGGCGCGGGCGGTTGGGCGTGGTGGAAAACTGGATGCGGTACATGCGCACCAGTTGATAGAGCTCGCCGCAGAGCATCTGGGTCAGGGTGCGGTTGCCGCTGCCCTGGATGATCCGGTAATGAAAGTCGAAATCGCCTTCCTGCTGGTAGTAGCCGACGCCGGCCTGGAACGCGGCATCGCGTTCGTGGGTTTCCAGCACCCGGCGCAGTTCGTCGATTTCTTCGACACTCATGCGTTCGGCCGCCAGACGGCACGCCATGCCTTCGAGGGATTCGCGGATTTCGTAGAGTTCGAGCAGTTCCGCGTGGCTCAGCGACACCACCCGCGCACCGACGTGCGGCACGCGCACCAGCAGGCGCTGGCCTTCGAGCCGGTGAATTGCCTCGCGCAGCGGCCCGCGACTGATGCCGTAGGTGCGCGCCAGTTCCGGCTCGGAGATCTTGCTGCCCGGGGCGATCTCGCCTTTGACGATGGCGGCCTGGATACGTCGGAAGACGTTTTCGGACAGGGTTTCCGAATCGTCGCCGCTGATGACCGGGGGATCGAGTTGATCCAGCATATTGTCGACACCTTGAAAACCAATGCGGCAAAAACTAGCGAATCAGCCTTCATCAGTCAAAGGATAAATGGATATTGTCGACAATCGTCTAATAACCCCCAGCATCAACCCCAAGGGTTATAGACCCGTTCGGGCGCTGGCGCCATAAAACCACCGTGCTAGAATGCCGCCCGCATTTGCTGGTCACTTGCACGGCTTGTCATAAAAAGCTGATAGGCACACGAAGGCGCGCGCAGACAGGATCTCCTGACGCCGTGGCCCTGAACCGAGAACGGACCGCTGCTCGCCAGGATTTATGAGACTCAAGCCCTTCCCCACCTTTTTCTATCTGTTTTGCCTGCCCAGCCTGGCTGTGGCGGGGGAAAAGACTGTGTACGGCCTCAACGAATACGCCGCCCTCGACGGGATCAACCTGGAAGTGGCGGCCAAACTCGACACCGGGGCGAAAACCGCCTCCCTGAGCGCTCGCGACATCAAACGCTTCAAACGCAACGGCGAGTCCTGGGTGCGTTTCTACCTGGCCATCGACGCCGCGCATTCGCACCCGATCGAACGGCCGCTGGCCCGGGTCAGCAAGATCAAGCGCCGCGCCGGCGACTACGACCCGGAAGAAGGCAAGAAGTACACCGCCCGCCCGGTGATCGAGCTGGATATCTGCATGGGCACGGCAATGCGCAGCATCGAAGTGAACCTGACCGACCGCAGTGCGTTCCAATACCCGCTTTTGATCGGCTCCGAGGCGCTGAAACGCTTCGATGCGCTGGTCGATCCCAGTCTTAAATACGCTGCCGGCAAACCCGCCTGCGCCATCGCCGCTCATACCGCCGAGTAATTTCCATGCGTTCTCTAACCTTCCACCTGAAAATCCTGATCACCATTCTGGTGCTCCTGGGCGTTTCGGTTACGGCCTATCAGATTTTCGTGCTCGGCATCCCGGTGACCGAAGACGCCACCGACGACTTGTGGAACATCGACGCCAAGGTCGAGTTCGTCGCCAGCACCAAGGATCCGGTGAAGATCCAGATGTTCGTGCCGCCCCTGAGCCGCGATTACGTCAGCCTCAATGAAAGCTTCATCTCCAACAATTACGGCGTGGCGGTCAACCGTGTCGACGGCAACCGCAAGGTCACGTGGTCGGCGCGCCGGGCCAAGGGCAACCAGACCCTTTATTACCGTCTGGTGCTGACCAAGCGCTACACCGCTGAAAAAACCAAGATCAAAGGTCCGACCTTCCGCGACAGCATCGCCATCGAAGGCCCGGAAAAAATCGCCGCCGAAGCCCTGCTTGCGCCGATCCGCCAACACTCGGCCGACGTCGAAACCTTTATTGGCGAGGCAATCAAACGCGTCAACAACGTCAACGACGACAACGTGAAACTGCTGCTGGCGGGCGATCCGTCGACGCCGCACAAGGCGAAAATCGTCGAACTGCTGCTGTCCATCGCCCACGTGCCGGTGGAAAAGGTCCACACCATCCGCCTCGTCGCCGATCAGCCGCAAACCCCTGAACTGTGGCTGCGCAGCTTCAATGGCACCGACTGGCTGTACTTCAACCCGGAAACCGGCGAACAAGGCCTGCCGACCGACCGTCTGCTGTGGTGGAGCGGCGATGAAAACCTGATCACCGTGGACGGCGGCAAGAAGGCCAACGTGACCTTCAGCCTGAACAACAGCGAGATGAACGCGATTCGTCTGGCCAAGCTGACCGACGAAAACACCGACGCCAACTTCCTCGAATACTCGCTGTACGGCCTGCCGCTGCAAACCCAGCAGACGTTCATGATCATGGTGATGATCCCGATCGGCGTGCTGGTGATCCTGATCCTGCGCAACCTGATCGGCCTGCAGACCCTCGGCACGTTCACTCCGGTGCTGATCGCCCTGGCCTTCCGCGAAACACAGCTGGGCTTCGGCATCCTGCTGTTTACCGTGATTACGGCGCTGGGCCTGTCGCTGCGTTCGTATCTGGAACACCTGAAGTTGCAAATGCTGCCGCGTCTGTCGGTGGTGTTGACGTTCGTGGTGGTGCTGATCGCGGCGATCAGCCTGTTCAGCCACAAGCTCGGCCTGGAACGCGGCCTGTCGGTGGCGTTGTTCCCGATGGTGATTCTGACCATGACCATCGAACGCCTGTCGATCACCTGGGAAGAACGCGGCGCCAGCCATGCCTTGAAAGTGGCAATCGGCACACTGTTCGCGGCGTCCCTGGCGCACCTGATCATGACCGTTCCAGAGCTGGTGTACTTCGTGTTCACCTTCCCGGCGATCCTGCTGATCCTGGTGGGCTTCATGCTGGCCATGGGTCGCTATCGCGGTTATCGCCTGACCGAACTGGTGCGCTTCAAGGCTTTCCTGAAGAAGGCTGACGCCTGATGTTCGGTTTCTGGAAGACCTGGAAGGCCCTGGAAGCCCGGGGCATCATGGGCATCAATCGGCGTAACGCGGACTACGTGCTCAAGTACAACAAGCGCAGCCTGTACCCGATCGTCGATGACAAGATCATCACCAAGGAACGCGCGATCAAGGCCGGTATTCATGTGCCGGAACTGTATGGCGTGATTTCCACGGAGAAGGAAATCGACAATCTCGACGAGATCATCGGCGGGCGCAGCGATTTCGTGATCAAGCCGGCCCAGGGCGCCGGCGGTGACGGCATCATCGTCATCGCTGACCGTTTCGAGGGTCGCTATCGCACGGTATCGGGCAAGATCCTCACTCACGAAGAGCTCGAGCATCACATCTCCAGCATCCTCACCGGCCTGTATTCGCTGGGCGGCCACCGCGACCGGGCGCTGATCGAATACCGGGTGACCCCGGACCAGATCTTCAAGAGCATCAGCTACGAAGGCGTGCCGGACATCCGCATCATCGTGCTGATGGGCTACCCGGTGATGGCCATGCTGCGCCTGCCGACCCGTCAGTCCGGCGGCAAGGCCAACCTGCACCAGGGCGCCATCGGCGTCGGGGTCGACTTGGCGACCGGTCTGACCCTGCGCGGCACCTGGCTGAACAACATCATCGCCAAACACCCGGACACCACCAACGCGGTGGACGGCGTGCAACTGCCCTACTGGGACGGTTTCATGAGGCTCGCGGCCGGTTGCTATGAGTTGTGCGGCCTGGGCTACATCGGCGTGGACATGGTGCTGGACCAGGAAAAAGGCCCGCTGATTCTCGAGCTGAATGCGCGACCGGGGCTGAATATCCAGATTGCCAACGACTGCGGCCTGACCTCGCGCACCCATGCGGTGGAAGCGCATCTGGAAGACCTCAAGGCACGTGGCGTGACTGAAACGGTTGAAGAGCGCGTGGCGTTTGCTCAGGAGTTGTTTGGGCATATTCCGGCGGTCGAGGGCTGAGTCGCGTTACCTGCCTCCGATCTGCCAATCCCCGACATCCCCTCTAGGAGCAATTCCCCGAGGGGACTACAATCCCCACCCCGCCTCGATGGCCGATCTGCCCCGCCCATGTTGACCTGTTCCGTACACCCGCTGCCCTACCGCGCCAACCCCGCCGACTATTTCGCGGCCGTCCGCCATGCGCCCGGCGCCGTGCTGCTCGACAGTGGCCGGCCGAGTGCCGACCGTGGCCGTTATGACCTGCTCAGCGCCTGGCCGCTGGAACAACTGGCGGTGTTGCCGGACGAGCGCGGCGAGAGTTTCCTGCAACGCCTGCGGGATAATCTGACGCGATTGGGCGACGCGCAATTGCCTGACGCCTATGAACTGCCGTTCGCCGGTGGATTGATCGGTTACCTGAGCTACGACTTCGGCCGGCATCTGGAAAACATGCCGAGTCAGGCGCTGGATGATCTGCAGCTGCCGGATGCGCGTTTTGGTCTGTACGACTGGGCTTTAATCAGTGATCACCACAAGGCCACCAGTCAGTTGGTGTTTCACCCGTCGGTCAGCGCTAGCGAAAAACAACGCCTGATCGATGTGTTCAGCCAACCGGCAGTCGGCAAGCTGACCCCGTTCAAGCTGAACAGCCCGATGGCAGCCGACCTCTCGGCCGATGAATACCGCCAAGCACTCGAACGCATTCATCAATACATCCAGGCCGGGGACTGCTATCAGGTCAATTTCGCCCAGCGTTTCCGCGCGCTGTGCGAAGGCGACCCATGGCTGGCCTACTGCAAATTGCGCGAAGCCTGCCCGACACCGTTTTCCGGATTCCAGAGCCTGCCCGACGGTAATGCGGTGCTGAGCCTCTCGCCCGAGCGCTTCGTCAAAGTCAGCCAGCGTCAAGTGGAAACCCGCCCGATCAAAGGCACTCGCCCCCGTGGCGCGACCCCGGCCGAAGACGCCGCCAACGCTGCCGAACTGCTGGCCAGCCCCAAGGATCGCGCAGAAAACCTGATGATCGTCGACCTGCTGCGCAACGACCTGGGTCGCACTTGCCGTATCGGCTCGGTGCGGGTGCCGGAGTTGTTCAGCCTGGAAAGCTATCCGAACGTGCATCACCTGGTCAGCAGCGTGACCGGCGAACTGGCAGATGATCGCGATGCCCTGGACCTGATTGCCGGCAGCTTCCCCGGCGGCTCGATCACTGGCGCGCCGAAAATTCGTGCAATGCAGATCATCGATGAACTGGAACCGACCCGACGTGGGTTGTATTGCGGCTCGTTGCTGTACCTGGACGTGCGCGGCGAGATGGACAGTTCCATCGCCATTCGCAGCCTGCTGGTGAAGGATGGGCAGGTGTGTTGCTGGGGCGGTGGCGGGATTGTGGCCGACTCGGATTGGGAGGCGGAGTATCAGGAGTCGATCACCAAGGTCAGGGTCCTGCTCGAAACCTTGCAGAACCTCTGACGCTTGCGGCGAGGGTGGTTGCGCCCTCGCCACAGTATGACTTACAGGCTCAAATCGCGGTTTGAAGCCTTGAGAAACTCCTGCTTCAATTCGCCAAAGCTGTGCACCGCCGGAAACTGCGGGAATTCCCGAATCACGTTATCCGGCGCATGGAACAGAATCCCCGCATCCGCTTCGCCCAGCATGCTGGTGTCGTTGTAGGAATCCCCCGCCGCAATCACCCGGTAATACAAGCTTTTGAAGGCCAGGACCGACTGACGTTTCGGATCTTTCTGACGCAACTGATAGCTCGTCACCCGCCCGCTTTCGTCAGTAATCAGACGGTGGCAGAGCAAGGTCGGGAAGCCCAGCTGACGCATCAGCGGCTGGGAAAACTCATAAAACGTGTCCGACAGAATCACCACCTGAAACCGCTCGCGCAGCCAGTTGACGAACTCCACCGCACCGTCCAGCGGCTTGAGGGTGGCGATCACTTCCTGAATGTCTGAAAGCTTGAGGCCATGCTCGTCGAGGATGCGCAGGCGCTGTTTCATCAGCACGTCGTAGTCGGGAATGTCCCGGGTGGTGGCCTTGAGCGATTCGATTCCGGTTTTTTCGGCGAAGGCGATCCAGATTTCCGGTACCAGCACCCCTTCAAGATCAAGACAGGCAATTTCCACAGGACACTCCGTTTGTAATGTTTATTGAGTCGAGCGAGCCCGAACTCTAGCGGCTCGTTCCGGGCCACGCAACGCAGAGTGGCCCCCGGCCTGCGCCGCTTTTTGTTAACATCGCCGCCATATAGAGCGCCCAGCGCCACCGACCTGTAGGAAGCCGCCCTGATGAGCCCAACGTTTGACGTCGTGGAACTCGCCACGACCTATGCCAACAAATCCGCGCAGGACATCCTCAAGCTCGCGTTCGCCGAGTTCGGTGATGACCTGTGGATATCTTTCAGCGGCGCCGAGGATGTGGTGCTGGTGGACATGGCCTGGAAGCTGAACAAGAACGTCAAGGTGTTCAGTCTCGACACCGGCCGTCTGCACCCGGAAACCTATCGGTTCATCGACCAGGTGCGCGAGCACTACAAGATCGACATCGAACTGGTCTCGCCGGACTACACGAAACTCGAACCGTTCGTGAAGGAAAAAGGCCTGTTCAGTTTCTACAAGGACGGCCATGGCGAGTGCTGCGGCATCCGCAAGATCGAGCCGCTGCGCCGCAAACTGTCCGGTGTCAAAGCCTGGGCCACTGGCCAGCGCCGTGACCAGAGCCCTGGCACCCGCAGCGCGGTCGCGGTAATGGAAATCGACAGCGCGTTCTCCACCCCGGAGCGCACCCTTTACAAGTTCAACCCGCTGGCGCAGATGACCAGCGAGGAAATCTGGGGCTACATCCGCATGCTGGAGCTGCCGTACAACAGCCTGCATGAGCGCGGTTTCATCAGCATCGGCTGCGAACCATGCACCCGCCCTGTGCTGCCAAACCAGCACGAGCGCGAAGGCCGCTGGTGGTGGGAAGAGGCGACCCAGAAAGAATGCGGGTTGCATGCCGGGAATATCATCAGCAAGGCGTAAACCGTTCGACCCACAGTTGTCTCTGCCAGACATGAAAAATGTGTACACACGAATGTCACCATCGGTGCCATTTATGTGTGCACTTTTCATTTCCGCGCCCTGAAAAGTTACATCCCGCTCCCAAAGCGATCCCTTCCGGCGTCCGCCAAAATCCCTTCCGAAAAATAAATACCTGTTCGAACGGTCAATTTATATCGCCTGAATTTCAGCGACTTAGCGCCATTCAATAACTATTCGAAATCAACGGCGATTTTCATAGATCGCTGACTGGCACAGATCTGGCTTTAGTGCATACATGTTTTGTATACAAAACTGCAAAACATGAACCCACACTTTCGATCCGCAAGCCTGAAGCGCCCTATCCCGTACAGGCTGCAGATGCCCCTAACCTGTGATGTTTCACCGCCGCGACGAAGATCTGCCGAGCCAGAGCGCTCATGCACAGTCATCGCGGCCCGAACATCAGGAGCCTGCCGGAATGCGTACGAGTCTCTCGAACAACAACATCGCGCTGAATCTGCCCTCCTCCTCAACCCTCGATCACACCGTGCCCGGTGATGGCATCGCCGAACCGCTGCAATTGAGCCCGCGTCTGCACAACAGTGACCTCGCACCGACCAAGGTCGAAGGACGTCGCTGGGGCAAATACAGCATTTTTGCCCTGTGGACCAACGATGTGCACAACATCGCCAACTATTCGTTTGCCATCGGTCTGTACGCCCTGGGTCTGGGCGGCTGGCAGATTCTGCTGTCGCTGGGGATCGGCGCGGCGCTGGTGTACTTCTTCATGAACCTGTCCGGTTACATGGGGCAGAAAACCGGGGTACCGTTTCCGGTAATCAGCCGGATCAGTTTCGGTATCCACGGGGCGCAGATTCCTGCGTTGATCCGGGCAATTATCGCCATCGCCTGGTTCGGGATTCAGACGTACCTGGCGTCGGTGGTGTTTCGCGTGTTGCTCACGGCAGTTCACCCCGGTTTCGCCGACTACGACCACAACTCGATCCTCGGCCTGTCGAGCCTGGGCTGGGTGTGTTTCGTGGCAATCTGGTTCGTGCAGTTGGGGATTCTGGCCTACGGCATGGAGATGGTTCGTCGCTACGAAGCCTTCGCCGGGCCGGTGATTCTGCTGACCGTCGCCTGCCTCGCCGCGTGGATGTACACCCAGGCCAACGCGACCATTGCCTGGTCGATCCGCGAACCGCTGACCGGCGGCGAGATGTGGCGCAATATCTTTGCCGGCGGCGCTTTGTGGCTGGCGATCTACGGCACGCTGATCCTCAACTTCTGCGACTTCGCCCGTTCTTCGCCGTGCCGCAAAACCATCAAGGTCGGAAACTTCTGGGGCCTGCCGGTAAATATTCTGGTGTTCGCCGGGATCACCGTCCTGCTGTGCGGTGCGCAATTTCAGATCAACGGCCGGATCATCGAAAGCCCGACCGAAATCATCGCCTCGATCCCCAACACGTTCTTTCTGGTGCTCGGCTGCCTGGCGTTCCTGATCGTCACCGTGGCGGTGAACATCATGGCCAACTTCGTCGCCCCGGCCTTCGTGCTCAGCAATCTGGCGCCGAAGTACCTGACCTTCCGCCGCGCCGGGCTGATCAGCGCGACGATTGCGGTGCTGATCCTGCCGTGGAATCTCTACAACAGCCCGCTGGTGATCGTGTATTTCCTGTCCGGCCTCGGCGCCCTGCTCGGCCCGCTGTACGGCGTGATCATGGTCGACTACTGGCTGATCCGCAAAGGCCGGATCCACGTGCCGCAGCTGTACAGCGAAAGCCCCAACGGCGCGTATTACTACAGCCGAGGGGTCAATCTGCGGGCGGTCGCGGCGTTCATTCCGGCCGCGCTGATCGCGATCGTTCTGGCATTGGTACCGGGCTTCCACAGCGTTTCGCCCTTCTCCTGGCTGATCGGTGCCGGCATTGCTGGAATGCTCTACCTGATCATCGCCAAACGCCAACCGCACTACGCCGATGTGGACGGTGAAGCCATCGCCGTCGAAAACGTCAGCCACTGAAACTTTTGGCGGCCCTTCGCGGGCCGCAGAACCAACCGTAATAAGGACTTCCCATGCGTATTCTCGTGGTCAACGTCAACACCACCGAATCCATCACTCAGGCCATCGCCCGCTCGGCACAGGCTGTGGCTTCCCCCGGCACCGAGATCGTCGGCCTCACGCCGTACTTCGGCGCCGATTCGGTGGAAGGTAATTTCGAAAGTTACCTGGCCGCCATCGCCGTGATGGACCGGGTGATGTCCTACGACCAGCCGTTCGACGCTGTGATCCAGGCCGGCTACGGCGAACATGGTCGCGAAGGTTTGCAGGAGTTGCTCAACGTGCCGGTGGTAGACATCACCGATGCGGCGGCCAGCACCGCGATGTTCCTCGGCCATGCCTATTCGGTGGTCACCACGCTGGATCGCACAGTGCCGCTGATTGAGGATCGGCTGAAACTGTCCGGCCTGTGGGATCGCTGCGCCTCGGTGCGGGCCAGTGGCTTGGCGGTTCTTGAGCTGGAACACGAACCGCAACGAGCGCTGGAAGCGATCGTGCATCAGGCGGAACTGGCGGTGACTCAGGATAAAGCTGAAGTGATCTGTCTCGGTTGCGGCGGCATGGCGGGGCTCGATGAGAAGATCCGTCAGCGTACCGGCGTGCCGGTGATCGATGGCGTCACTGCTGCCGTCACCATCGCCGAATCGCTGGTGCGCCTGGGTCTGTCGACGTCCAAGGTGCGCACGTATGCAACGCCACGGCCGAAAACCATCATCGGCTGGCCAGCACGTTTTGCGCGTTGAACTGCTCTGCGAGACCCTGGGCTGAAAACTGCTCGATGATGAAGTCGACAAACGCCCGGGTCTTGCCCGGCAACAGTTTGTGTTCGGCGTAATAAATGGAAATGTTGCCGTCGTCGACGTACCAGTCGGGCAAGACGCGCTGCAACGTTCCCGCCTCAAGATAACTGACGGCAAACGGCATGCTGACCAGTGCAATCCCCAGCCCCTGCGCCGCCGTGGCGCAGGCGGCTTCGGAATCGCTCATGGTCATTCGCGCCTTGAGGGTCAGCGGGCTGTGCTGCTGGGTGCGATGCGTCAACTGCCAGGAACGCACGCGACCGGTCTGCGGAGAGCGGATCAGGATGCCCTCGTGCAGTTTGAGGTCGTCCGGTTCGCTGATCGGCGCGTGCCGGTCCAGATAATCCGCAGAAGCCACCAACACCCGATGCGCCGGCGTCAGCCTGCGCGCCACCACGCCTTGTGGCAGCTCGAAGCCACCGCCAATCGCCGCATCGAACCCCTGGCCGATCAGATCGACCTGTCGGTTATCGAAGTGCCAGTCCGGGTTGATCGCCGGAAACCTTGTCAGGAACTCACCCAGCAACGGCACGATGTATAAGCGGCCGAACACCGTGCCCATGCTGACCTTCAACGTGCCCGCCGGTTGACCACCGGCACTGGCCAGATTGTTCACCGCGTTCTGGATGGTGGTAAGGCTGCCGCTGACCTCACTCAGAAACAGTTGCCCCGCTTCCGTCAGGGTCAACCGACGGGTGCTACGCTGGAACAGCCTCACGCCGAGGCGCGCTTCCAGTTTCGCCACACTTTTACCCACCGCGGCCGGTGTCAGGCTCAGGCGTCGCGCGGCCTCGGCAAAGCTGCCGACTTCGGCGCTGCGCACGAAGCATTCGATACTGCTGAAGGTTTCCATGGCCGCCATTCCAAACTTTTGGTTTACACAGACTATAGCAACCACGGTCTACTCGCCCGGTGGCGAGGGGCAGATACTCGACACCACACCAAGGCAGCCTGCCTTGAAATTTCTGGAGATCGAACATGACCACTCAACACCTCAGCGGTAAAGTCGCTCTGATTCAAGGCGGCTCTCGCGGCATCGGTGCCGCCATCGTCAAGCGCCTGGCCGCCGAAGGCGCCGCGGTTGCCTTCACCTACGTCAGCTCCGCCGCCAAGGCTGAAGAACTGCAAAACAGCATCACCGCTACCGGCGGCAAAGCCCTGGCGATCAAGGCCGACAGCGCCGATGCCGATGCCATCCGCAACGCCGTGAACGCGACGGTCGAAACCTTTGGCCGCCTCGACATCCTGGTCAACAACGCTGGTGTGCTGGCCGTCGCCCCGCTGGAAGACTTCAAACTGGAAGACTTCGACCAGACCCTGGCAATCAACGTGCGCAGCGTGTTCATCGCCAGTCAGGAAGCCGCCAAACACATGGGCGAAGGCTCACGCATCATCAACATCGGCAGCACCAACGCCGACCGCATGCCCTTCGCCGGTGGCGGCGTGTATGCGATGAGCAAATCCGCGCTGGTCGGCCTGACCAAAGGCCTGGCCCGCGACCTCGGCCCACGGGGCATCACCATCAACAACGTGCAGCCCGGCCCGGTGGACACTGACATGAACCCGGCCCACGGTGACTTTGCCGAAAGCCTGATTCCACTGATGGCGGTCGGTCGTTACGGCAAAGCCGAGGAAATCGCCAGCTTCGTCGCCTACCTCGCAGGCCCGGAAGCCGGTTACATCACCGGTGCCAGCCTGAGCATCGACGGTGGTTTCGGCGCCTGATTGATCAGATTGTCGATAACGAAAAACGCCGCCCCTCCTTTAACTTAGGGGCGGCTTTTTTTTGTCTGCGGTTTGATCAGGCCCAGTCCAGCGCCGGCAACCCGCATGCACTCGGTGAGAACGCTTTCAACGTACGAAGAATCCCGTCGGCGTGTGCGTATTTTTCATCGGCCATGGCCGCATCGGGAATCGCGATGGCGGTCATGCCCGCGGCTTTCGCTGCCGTCACGCCGAACGGCGAATCCTCGAACACCAGGCAATCTTCCGGTGCCACACCGAGACGGCGAGCGGCGGTGAGGAAAATGTCCGGTGCTGGTTTGGCCGCGCCAACTTCCGGGTCATCCGCTGTGACGATGAAGTCGAACAACGCGAACCAATCACGGTGCAGCGTGGTTTTCTGACCGAACGACTGGCGCGACGAACTGGTGCCGACGGCAATCGGAATGTTGTGCGCCTTGAGATGGCGGATCAGTTCCTCGGCCCCAGGCATCGCTTGCGCGGTCGGAAAACGCTCGCGCATCAGCGGCTCGCGAATCACCAGAAACTCTTCGGCGGTGATTGGCAGGTCCAGCGCTTCGACCACATAACGGGCCAGATCGCCGGCGCCACGCCCGATGATGTTCTGCTTGATACTCCAGTCGAAAGTCCGCCCGTAACGCTCGGCAATCAGCGAGGTGACCTCGGTGTAGATGCCCTCGGTGTCCAGCAGCAAACCGTCCATATCGAAAATCACGGCCTTGATCGGGCCGAACGCCTTCAGCGGTGCATTCATCATCGGATCCGTTATCAAAAACATCCCAGGCGGCATCGGGTACCGCTGCTCGGATCTGATTAAAGGGTTCAGCAGCATAACGAGCGCCGCCGAGGTTGAGCAACGGGCAATGTCGGTTGTCCGCCGAACGTTGCCAGGCATATTTAGAGAATTGCCCTACAGACATCGCCTACTTGCCTGACTTCTTTCCTGTTTGATCCCCCGCAAAGTTTCGCGCCATTCCCTTGATGCGCGCGAGTGACTGCGAATGCTTCCATCCGATCGGCTCCTGTACCTGAACAACAGCATTGGTTTGCTGGTGGTCGCTGCGCTGAACCCTGACCAGCCCGACGCCGAGAAGCTGTTCCAGGAATTCCGCCTCTGCCTCAACAACTATGAAAGCTGGGCCGAGCAGTTCTGGACAGGAACCGCGCTGGATGTCGAGCAAGTGTTCCAGATCGGCAACGATGTCCGGCTCAGTGCGCCGGTTGGCAGCCGAAAACCCATCAGTTCCTCCGTGGCCATGTGTTCCGCCACCGGCTCCCTGACACTGGTGCACATGTTCGAAGCCGCACGCTTCGTGCCGATCGGCGATACGCCGGTGACCCTGGAACCGGTCATTTCCGATGTCGACGGTGTGCTGAAATTCGGGGAACCGCAGCATTACACCATCGGCCCCAGCGGCATTCTCGAGGTCAGTGATTGCGACCGGGGCCAGCGTTATCGCATCACCTTCTTTCCCGATGTTTCCAGTTCGCAGGTCCAGACGCTGTTCGCCTCGTATCAGGGTCTCATCGAGGGTCTCGAAGGCTGGCTGCGTGAGGAATGGAACGGTTTTCAACCGCAGTGGACGGAGTTTTCCAGCGCTGGTTTCACCGAGCGTTACGGGCAGTTGCAACGGGCTGACTGGCGCGGTTTCGAATCCGCCCTGAATGGCATCTGGGATGACGTGAAACAGCTGTTCGCCCTGCTTGCCGACTGGCAGGCCAACAGCGAAAAACTTCTGCAATACCTGTCCGCCGCTGAGCTGGAGGCCTTGCTGGAGGCGTCCACGGAGGCCATCGCCAATGGCTTGCTGATGCTCAGCGACGAACCGTTGCTGTTCATTCATCTGGCGGCCTTCACCAGTTGGCTGAAGATGCTGCCGCCGCAGTACCTGGCTGAGGTGGTGGCTGAAGTTCGCGCCGAGTTGCTGGTCAGTTTTCTGTTGATGTGTGTGTCGGGTGGCATGGGTGTGCCGCTGCGGTTGAGCACCAAAGTGCTGGGCAAGGTCAAGTCGCCGCGTGCCCGGGAATGGCTGGCGGCGTCGGCGTTGCGTTTGGCGGAGCTGACTTCGGCACCCGATCTGACTCGGCATGCGGGCGCGTTGAAACCGCTGATGATCAATGCGCGTCCGGCACCGCTGCGGCCGACACCTGCGGTTCCACTGGAGATTCGCACGGCCGAATCGTTGGTGCTGACGGTGCCCAATCCGGCGGCCATTGCACGTAACAAGTCACACCGCACGACGCGAATGGAGCGGCATGAGCCTCGCGACGATGCTTCGGCTCAGGCGAAGAATCCCAACGGTGACAGTGCCGACTGTGTGCCCAGGACCTGCACCAACGGTTGTCCGGTGTCGATGGTCACTGGCGAAGAGCTGCTGACGCTGACTGATGGCGTGCTCGACGGGTTGCTGTCGTTTGAGTTCAGCCGGTTGTATCGCACCAGTGCGGTCGAGATCGATGTCGGGCTGGGGTTTGGCTGGAGCCATTCGCTGGCGCATCGGCTGGAGGTCGAGGGCGATGGCCTGGTCTGGATCGATCACGAAAACCGGCGCACGCGGTTTCCGTTGCCGAGTGTCGAGCGGCCGGCGATTCACAACAGTCTGTCGCGGGCGGCGATTTTTCTCGGGGATGAGCCGGAGGAGTTGATTGTTGCGCTGGCTGGTGAAGCGGCGCGGTTTTATCACTTTCGGGCTGGGCGTCTGACGCTCATTAGCGATGCGTACGGCAACCGGTTGCGGATTACGCGTGATCGTCAGGATCGGGTTGAGCGGCTGGATAACGGCGTCAGTCGTTCGCTGTTGCTGCGCTATGAGCGGGCGCATCTGGTCGCGGTCGATTATCAAGTCTGGCGCGATGCGGCCTGGCGCACCGAGCAGACGCTGGTCAGCTACCGCTTTGATGCGCGTCATCGACTGATCGAAGCGACCAACGCGGTCGGCGAAAGCGAGCGTTACGACTACGACGACCAGCACGTCATCCTGCAACGGCAACTGAGCGGCGGCGCGAGTTTCTTCTGGGAGTGGGAGCGTGCCGGCAAGGCGGCACGTTGCGTGCGGCACTGGGCGTCGTTTTCGCAGATGGATACGCGCTACGTCTGGGACGACGCCGGCAGCGTCACGGTGCAGTACGTCGACGGCCGCGAAGAGGTTTACGTCCACGACGACACGGCGCGGCTGGTGCGTCAGGTCGCCGCTGACGGTGGCGAGCAGCTCAAGGCCTACGACGCGCAGGGCCGCTTGGTCGCCGAGCAGGATGCGCTGGGGGCGGTCACCGAATACCGTTACGACGAGGTCGGACGGCTGACCGCGCTGATTCCGCCGGACGATGCGCCGACGTCCTACGAATACCGCCACGGTTTCCTGCACAGCCGTTCGCGCGGTGACGCCATCTGGACATACCGGCGCAATGCTCAGGGTGACGTCACCGAAGCGGTCGATCCCGACGGCCATGTCACCCATTACCACTACGACCCGCAAGGACGGTTGCTGTCGATCCGTTATCCGGACTCCGGCCGGCACGTGTTCGTGTGGAACGACCTTGGGCAACTGGTCGAGGAAAGCCTGCCCGACGGTGGGGTGCGGAAGTTTTCCTACGATGCGTTGGGGCGGCGGATTACTGCGCAGGATGAACACGGCGCGGTTACCCGTCACGCCTGGGATGCCGTTGGCCGACTGATCCAGACGACGCTGCCAACCGGGGCGACGCGGGCCTGGTCCTACAGCGCCTACGGCCAGATCACCGCCGAACGCGACGAGCTGGGGCGGATCACCCGCTACGAGTATGACGACGACCTGCACCTGGTCAGCCGGCGGATCAATCCTGACGGCACGCGACTGCAGTACCGCTACGACCATGCGCAGCTGTTGCTGACGGAGATCGAGAACGAGTCCGGCGACAAGTATCTTCTGGACTACACGCCCACCGGACTGATCCGACAGGAAACCGGCTTCGATGGACGGCGCACCGCCTATGCCTACGACCGCAACGGCCACCTGCTGGAAAAGACCGAGTACGGCGATGACGGCTCGACGCTGGTCACCGCTTACCAACGCGACAGCGCCGGGCGCCTGCTGCTCAAGACCCTGCCCGACGCCAGCACGGTTGAATACCGCTACGACCGCCTCGGCCGGCTGACCGGCGTCGATGACGGCCAGAATTACCCGCTGGCCTTCGAATACGACCTGCAGGACCGACTGGTGCGCGAGCATCAGGGCTGGGGCACTTTGCGTTACACCTACGACGCCTGCGGCCAGCTCAGCCGCATGCGCCTGCCGGACAACAGCAAGCTCGATTACCACTACGCCAAGGGCGGTGCGCTGACCGCGATCGACCTCAACGGCGCCTTGCTCACCCGGCACGTCTATCAGAACGGCCGCGAACAGCAGCGCCAGCAAGGCCTGCTGCTCAGCGAATACGCCTACGACGAACAGGGTCGCTTACGCGCCCACGCTGTCGGCCATCAACGCGGTGCGCTGTATCGCCGCGACTTTGCCTACAGCGCCAACGGCAACCTCGAACACATCGCCGACACCCGACACGGCCAGCGCAGCTATCAGTACGACGCCCTCGACCGGCTGATTCGCGTGCGCCACACCCGCGACGATGTGCCGGAAAACTTCGCCCACGACCCGGCCGGCAACCTGCTGCTGCAGGATCGTCCAGGCCCCACACACATCAAAGGCAACCGCCTGCTGATGCAGGGCGATCGTCATTACGACTACGACGCCTTCGGCAACCTGATCCGCGAACGCCGCGGCCGCGCCCAACAGCTCGTCACCGAATACCGCTACGACAGCCAGCACCGCCTGATCGGCCTGACCCGCCCCGACGGCACCACCGCGACCTACCAATACGACGCCTTCGGCCGACGTATCCGCAAAACCGTCGATGGCCAGAGCACCGAGTTCTTCTGGCAAGGCGACCACTTGATCGCCGAAAGCAGCCCGACTCAGCACCGCAGCTTCATCTACGAACCCGGCACCTTCCACCCCCTCGCGATGCTCGACGGCAAAGGCCCGAAACGCGCCTGCCCGTTCTACTACCAGCTCGACCACCTCGGCACGCCGCAGGAACTGACCGACTACAGCGGCGACATCGTCTGGTCGGCCAAGTACAGCGCCTACGGCAAGGTCACCTCGCTGGAACTGGCGACCGAGGATTACCTCAACCAGCCGCTGCGCTTTCAGGGGCAGTACTTCGATGACGAAAGCGGGCTGCATTACAACCGGCATCGGTACTACGACCCGGAGGTGGGGCGGTACCTGACGCCGGATCCGGTGAAGCTGGCGGGTGGGTTGAACCAGTATCGGTATGTGCCGAATCCGACGGGGTGGGTGGATCCGTTGGGGTTGAACTCCAACTGCCCGCCACCGAATAAGCCGGGATGTCCGGTGCCGGATGGGGTAAGTGGTTCAAAGGTAAATAAAGGTGAACCACTACCCCCTACCATTTTTTTCGAGGTAGACCCGAAAACCTTGATACGAACGCATGCAATAGTAGGAAAAGGCTCAACTAAACGAGTAGAAAAGTTAGGACAAGACATGCGAACTGCCGGGTTTGACAGTGAGTTCCCCATCGACGTGGCAGAACACAACGGCAACCTCTATATTTTAGATGGCCACCATCGTGCAGCGGCTGCGCGGCAAACCTCAACTAACGTAACAATAAATTTAGTAACCAATATAAAAGAACATAAAGGAATTCTAAACACTATCGAAGAAGTCTTAGAATCGGCAGCTAACACTGGCCACGACAGATTGGAGCATCACAGAAGAAGATGAGAGAACAAAACAGTACCCTTGAAGATCTAATAACTGATTTTTTATACAAAGTAGATATCGGCACGAAGCTGCTGGAGGAAAATTTTGGCACTCGAAATATCCTGAGGTTGTGGCGCTCCAATCAGATACAACGATGCGGAAAAATAACAGATACAGTGGAATACGAACTACACGGTGTCGGGTGCGCTATCCACTTCCCTACAGAGTCTGTGGATTTCGACTACGGATCAAACAATAGAATCGATGGCTTTGACATTTGGCGCCTCTACATTTACGCCAGTGACAGACCTTTGAAATACAAAAAATACTGCGACAAAAACGAACTAAAAAAAGAATTCAACGAGTATTTGGCGTTAAATAAGATAGAAAAAATGTCTGTTTCGGATAACCTGTACATCCTCAAAAAACCAGAATGATTAGGTCCAGGTGTGAAGTGCCGATACTCACACCTCGGGCTTGCCCTGCAATCACTCATCATCATCAAAATCCTCATACTCAAGCTCCTCCCCCTCACCCTCCCAAAGCGGAACCGTCGCGTCATCCATCAACGACCCCGGATCTTCATTCCCCGGATCATTGATAAACGGCAATCCACTCGGGCCTTTTTCTTCCTTGCCTTCGGTTTCGGGAGTCATGGCGCACCTCGTCAATCGCATTCGTATACGACGTTCGAAAAGTATGGTCGCTAATCGTTCCTGCGCCTGACACGCAGGCACAAAAAACCCGGCATCAAGCCGGGCTTCTGTAGAAACGGTCACTCAATGATGACGATTCTTGTGTTTGTACTTGTGCTTATGGCCGCCCCCAGAGTGCGATCTACCACCATCGTCACCCAGGTTGTTGCCGACCGCGCCACCCGCCGCGCCACCCAATCCTGCGCCGATGGCCGAACCGGTGGAGCCGCCGAGGCTGTTGCCGAGCACTGAGCCGCCAGCGGCGCCGAGACCACCGCCAATCGCGGCTTCCGTACGATTGCGCTTGTTCGCCCCGACGGCACTGCCGGCCGCACCGCCCACGCCAGCACCAACCGCCGCACCGGTGCTGCCGCCGAGCTGACCGCCGACCACATTACCCAGCACACCGCCCAGCCCACCACCGACAGCCGCGGAACCATCGCCGGCAGCCATGGCGCCTTGAGCCACGAGCAGTCCAATAACCAACGCAGTTGCAGTTAAAGTCGAGCGCATACAGACCTCACAGGTCCCGGATCGGGACGGTATGCCCGGAGAGGGGCTATGTGAGATTGGAGGCGCATTCAGGGAAAACGTTCAGCAACGAAAAGGCCCGGCATCAAGCCGGGCCTTTTCAGACATGCATTCGCAATCAGTGACGCTTGTGACCTTTGGACAGATTGCTGCCTACCGCGCCGCCAGCTGCGCCACCCAGGCCGGCACCGATGGTTGCGCCAGTCTTACCGCCCAGGCTGTTACCGATCACCGAACCACCTGCCGCGCCGACACCGCCGCCAATGGCCGCTTTGGTACGGGCACCTTTCTTGGCAGCCAATGCACTACCGGCCGCACCCGCTACACCAGCACCAATCGCTGCACCGGTGCTGCCGCCCATTTTCTGGCCGACCACATTACCCAACGCGCCACCCAGACCGCCACCCAGTGCGGCGGTACCGTCGCCAGCCATTGCACCTTGAGCAACCAGAAGCCCCAGAACCAGAGCAGGCAGAGTTAAACGCATGACGAAAACCTCAACAGAAGGAAGAAAAAAGGGCGCAGATTGAATGCTGTTGCCGCGGTAAAGTCCAGCGTCGCAACGCACTTGGCGCCGATTGGACAGCGATTATGGAAAAGGTTTTATGGCAGGCAAAAAAAAGCCCGCTGGGGAGACGGGCTGGAGACTTGCTTTCTAACGGATGGCTTCACCCTACGTAGACCGGTGTGAAAAGTTTGTGAAAGAAACCAGACGAATCCGCAATTTCTGTAGGACGTTTCTTTCTGAAAAACACGGATAAAAAACCCCGCTCATTGGCGGGGTTCTTTGGCATCCGGATTACTTCCTGGAACGTGTCGTCACCTTGGGCAGAAATTTCGCTTTCGGCCCCTTGGGTGCTGTCGACTTGATCTTGCCGGTCTGCACCGGATCTTCGCCAAAGCCCGCTTGATACTCGGTCTGGCCACAGCGCACGCAATTGTTGAATGGAAATTCAGCCCCGTCGTCTTCGATGTACGGATCAGTCATCTCTTCACCCCTTTCAAAAGCGGGTCGATACCGGCAAGACCCTTTTGCCTGAAAAAATATCGACCTCCAAGGCTTTTGAGACTAGCCGGTCATTCCTGGACTTGTGATTCAGATCGCCCTGAGCCCGACGAATGGCCTACAAAAAGCTCGGCGCGAAGATGAACCGCTGGTCCCACAGAGCTAAAGATTCTCGATGACTGGCCGTTGCCCTTTTTCCTACGCAATGAATCTCAAGGAGAGAACATGGAAATCAAAGGATTCCCACCGATGCCTGTTGTAAAGCTCACGGACGAGCAGATCGCCGCCGGTAAAGCCGCGGCGGAAAAATTCAAGGAGAAGCTTGCCTCAGGTGAGATCGTCATCAAGCCGCTGGACGGACCTAGTCCGGTGCAGCCTGGCAAACCTGGCGTCATCTACTATCCAGACCCGGTTCAGCCTGGCCAGTCCACCGGCACTCCACTCGTCGCGATCGACACCCCACTGACCTACGACTCGAAAGGCACCGTCCTGCTCAAACCGCAGGGCTGATTGCCAGCAACGAGCCCATTCACTTGAATGGGCTCACAAGCGGAAACCGATGCTCAGCGCAACTTGACCGCCGTGCCGGTCGCGAACACCACAACCATACCGCCCTTCCCCGCCGGCATGCTGATCTCGAAATCCACCCCGACCACCGCATCCGCCTGCAAGGCCCGCGCCCGCTCCTTGATCTCGTCAGTCGCCTGAACACGCGCCTCCTTCAACGCCCGCTCCAGCGTCTGCGAACGTCCGCCAAAAAAGTCCCGCATCCCGGCGAACATATCGCGAATCACATTCACGCCCTGCACCGACTCGGCACTGACAATGTCCAGATACGCCGTAATCTGCCGGCCTTCGATGGAGTGGGTAGTGGAAATGATCATGGAAGTCGTCCTTTTACATACAGATAAAACCGCGATTGTACCGCCCCGGCAAAATGAAGCCGAACCCGTCTCTGTGACCAAAGAAATCCGGACACCAGAATGCACAAGCCCCCCTGACTTCTTGCAAAACCGGGGGGCTTGTTTATGAACTTATGGGTAGCGGAACGACCTGGCGGACGAGGGCTGCGTGCCTTTGATGGCAACGACGGGGATACGCAGTTCGGGTTGCGTGATGTCATAGAGCTGCAGTTCACAACCGTCCCCCCGATCCACGAAGACAAACTCCGCCAGATAGACCTTTTGTTTCTCGGGAATAAAGGCACTTGTGATCGGCCCACAGGAGTAAGACGACGGGACGGTCGGATTGGCGGTTAGCTTTTTCTCATACTTGTTCTTCGACGGGTTGAATACATAGTCTTCGTTATAAAGAGTCCGATAGCCCGGTGCCGGAACCTGACTGCTGATCGTCGATGAGCCGCCCACTTGCAGAACCTGGCCAGGATCGGCCTGCATTTCCAATTGGGGGAAACGCTTGGAGACCGCGCTGTCTAGACGACTGAACCATCCGCCGACTTTACTGCGAAACGGTTTGACTACCGTCCCCAAATGATCGGGACGCCTGTCCGGGTCACTACCTCGGATCACTTCAAAATCTACCGGATTGGCCGTATCGCCTGATGCCTGCATGATCACTTTGGCGTGCTGATCATCGACGACAACCTTCTTCTGCTCGAGCATGATGCCGTCTGTCCAGAGTGTCGGCGCAGAACTGCGAGAGTCGGAGCCGCAGCCACACAACCCCAAAAATAGAACCATCGTGACTATTGTCTTCACTGCGCTTCCTGCGTTGAACTGCCGATGACCTTCCAGGCAAGTAGAGTTTCCAGAGGGCGATAACAAAACGCCACTATCGCGCAGAAACATAACCAAAGGGAACTGCCGATACGCGGGAATTTCACCCACATTCATTGGAAACTCAAAAGCCGAGCACGCTTTTTACTCAGCGAAATAGAGCGCAGTCCCATGCTGGTCCCATATCGCCCTTTTTCCAGACGCCAAAAACCACAAACCCCCGACTTTCTCTAGGAAAATCAGGGGTTTGTGTTTACTGAATGTGGCGGTGAAGGAGAGATTCGAACTCTCGATACAGTTTCCTGTATACACACTTTCCAGGCGTGCTCCTTAAGCCACTCGGACACTTCACCGTATCTCTTCAAACATGTTCTGTCTGTCGAGGCGCGCTAATGTAGTCGAAAGCTTTTCTGATGGCAAACTTTTTTTCAGAATTTTCATGCGGTTAAGAGAAAAAGTCGTTTCTGCTATCGATGGGCCATGGCGATCCGGCCAATCTCGGGTGGGCGCGGCCCTTCTATATAGGCGTAGAGGCGTTTGCCGTGGGGCGCGTTGTGGTGCATCAGCCGGTCGAGGGTGACCGGCGGGTCAGTCACAGTGCTTTACCTGACCGGCGACGGTGGGTAACGTCTGCCCATCTTTCTTATAAGGAATTGCGCCATGAGCGACCTGATTGCCTACCACCTCGAAGACGGTATCGCGACTCTTACCCTGAGCAACGGCAAGGTCAATGCCATTTCCCCAGACGTGATCGCGGCCTTCAACGCGGCGCTGGATCAGGCGGTGGCGGATCGCGCCATTGTGATCATTACTGGCCAGCCGGGCATTCTCTCCGGCGGCTACGACTTGAAGGTGATGACCGCCGGCCCTAAAGAAGCCGTGTCGCTGGTGACCGCCGGTTCGACTCTGGCTCGTCGTCTGCTGTCGCACCCGTTCCCGGTGATCGTTGCCTGCCCGGGTCATGCCGTGGCCAAAGGCGCGTTCATTCTGTTGTCCGCCGATTACCGGATCGGCGTCGACGGTCCGTTCAGCATTGGTCTGAACGAAGTGCAGATCGGCATGACCATGCACCACGCCGGCATCGAGCTGGCCCGTGATCGCCTGCGCCGCTCGGCCTTCCATCGCTCGGTGATCAACGGCGAAATGTTCGATCCGCAAAGCGCTGTGGATGCCGGTTTCCTCGACAAGGTGGTTTCTGCCGAAGAGCTGCAAGGTGCCGCCCTCGCCGCTGCGCGTCAGTTGAAGAAGATCAACATGACCGCGCATAAGAACACCAAGTTGAAAGTGCGCAAAGCGCTGCTGGAAACCCTGGACAACGCGATCATTCAGGATCAGGAACACCTGGGCTGAACCCGCTTCGCTCCTTTATAGAAAAGCCCGACCGTCGTGTCGGGCTTTTTCTTGCACGCACGTTTCAAAACTCCGCAGCTGCTCTAGGACGCCTCTGACCGACAAGTCGGAAACATGCGCTTAAACATCGCCCATCTCCTGACTCTATAGCGGCAATTGCCGAAAACAGTGCACATCCGTACACTGCGCCACCTTTTGTCCCGGTGGGGCCTGAAAATGCTGTTTGTGTTTCGTATGTTATTGATGGGCCTGCACTTTATTCTGGCGGGTGTGCTCGGAGTGATCCTCGGGCTGTGCCGGCCATTCAATCCGGACAACAGTCGTCTGTGCGCCCGACTGTACGCACTGCCGGCCATGTGCATCCTGCGCCTGCGAGTGAAGGCCGACGTCGGTCAGCTGATGAACAAGCCTGACAGCTGCGTGATCATCGCCAACCATCAGTCCAACTACGACCTGTTCGTGTTCGGCAATGTGGTGCCGCGACGGACCGTGTGCATTGGCAAAAAGAGTCTGAAATGGGTGCCGTTGTTCGGGCAGTTGTTCTGGCTGGCGGGCAACGTGTTGATCGATCGTGGGAACGCGCACAAGGCGCGCCAGTCGATGCTGACGACCACCGACACCTTGCAGCACAAAGACACCTCGATCTGGGTCTTCCCGGAAGGCACGCGCAACCTGGGTGAAGAACTGCTGCCGTTCAAGAAAGGCGCGTTCCAGATGGCCATCGCCGCCGGTGTGCCGATCGTTCCAGTGTGTGTCAGCAGCTACATCAAGCACATGCGCTTGAACCGCTGGCGCAGCGGGAAAATTCTCATCCGTTCGCTGCCGGCAATTCCTACCGCCGGCCTGACCATGGACGACATGCCCATGCTCATCACCCAGTGCCGCGAGCAGATGCGCGAATGCATCGATGCAATGGATCGGCAACTTCAAGCTGCGTGAAAAAGAAACCCGCCCTGTGCGGGTTTTCTTTTGCCCGGTGAACTGTGCAGATTTCACTGACTCTCAAGCAGCGACACGGCTAAGCTGAAGCCATGTCTCCTCTGCCATCTGCCAATAAGAAGTGAACCACCACCATGGGTCGAGTTGTTGCTGCTGCGGTTTACAGCGCTGGTAAGAAAGTCACCAATATTTCCCTCGACGAAGGCGCCGCCTGGGCCGCCAAGACCGGGCACTTCGTCTGGATCGGCCTCGAAGAGCCGAATGCCCAGGAGCTGGCCAACCTGCAACGCCAGTTCAACCTGCACGAACTGGCCATCGAAGACGCCCTGGAAAAACACAGCCGCCCAAAACTGGAAACCTTCGGCGACGCCCTGTTCATCGTCACCTACTCCCCCGTGCGCGAGCACGGCATTCTGCAGTTCATCGAAACCCACATCTTCGCCGGCAAGGGCTACATCATTACTGCCCGCAACGGCCATTCGGCGTCCTACGCCCACGTCCGTCAACGCTGTGAGGCGCGGCCGCTGTTGCTGGAGCACGGGGAAGATTTCGTACTGTATGCGTTGCTGGATTTCGTGATCGAAAACTATCAGCCGGTGGGTGAAGCAATCCACGCCGAGATCGATGAACTGGAGCGCAACGTGTTGTGTAGCGCGCTGAACGAGCACGACATCCAGAAGCTTCATGGCCTGCGCCGCGATGTGCTGCGCTTGCGTCGTTACGCGGCGCCGATGGTGGAAATCGGCGAAGAGTTGCAGAAGCTGAGCTTCCCCTTCATCGACAAGAACATGCGTCCTTACTTCAGGGATGTGCAGATCCATGTCACGCGGCAGATGGAAGACCTGACCACCCTGGCCGACATTGCGAGCCAGACCATCGAGATCGGTGTGTTGCTGGAGGCGTCACGCCAAAGCGTGGTGCAGCGCAAGTTTGCGGCATGGGCAGCGATTCTGGCGTTCCCGACGGCGGTCGCCGGGATCTACGGGATGAACTTCCAGAACATGCCGGAGCTGAGCTGGCACTACGGCTATTTCGCCGTACTGAGCTTTATCACGGTGGGCTGCGTGGGACTGTGGGCGAGCTTCAAGAAATCGGGCTGGCTGTAGGTTAAAAAAACACCCCCGTGTACGGCACGGGGGCGTTTGGGTTCAAGCGGCGTTCGGTTTGTGCGCCACGAAACGCATCATCCATTCGGCCACCGTAGCGCCGTGGTGATCGTTTTCAAGGCTGGCCACACCCTTGCTGTAGATCTGCTCGCCCAACGCTTCCTGGCGAAGTTCCAGCAGTGCCCGCGAGTAATCGTGAATGAATTCCGGATGCCCCTGGAAGCACAGCACCTGATCGTTGATGTGGTACGCGGCGAACGGGCAGAAATCGCTGGAGGCGATCACCGTGGCGTTCTCTGGCAGCGCCGTGACCTGATCCTGATGGCTGATCAGCAGTGTCAGCTCTTCACGCACCGGGTTCATCCAAGGTGCCTTGGCCGCCAGTTTGTAGTTGTGAATGCCGACGCCCCAACCCTGGGTCGCGCGCTCGCTCTTGCCGCCCAGCAGCAGCGCCAGCAGTTGATGGCCGAAGCACACGCCGAGCAGTTTGTCGCCACGCTCATAGCGGGTCAGCAGGTACTGCTTGAGGGTCTGGATCCACGGGTCGGTGCCGAACGAGTCGGCCTTGCTGCCAGTGACCAGGTACGCATCGAACGTCAGGTCATCACTCGGATAGTCGCCCTGCATCACGTTGTATACCGTGAACTCGGCGGCGATCGGCTGTTGCGAGAACAGGCGCTGGAACATCTGCCCGTAACCCTGATATTGATCGACCAGTTCCGGACGCAGGATGTCGGTTTCCAGAATGCAGATGCGTAGCGACATAAAAAATACCTGACACGTGATGGGAATAATGCACACCCCAGAGCCTGCCTTGAAACCACCCGGCAAGGCAAGCCCCGAAATGCGTCCCCGCCCGTTAGAACAACTCGCCCTTCGCAGCCTTTTCCAGCAGCAGCGCTGGCGGCGCGAAACGTTCGCCGTATTGCTCAGCCAGGTACTGGGCCCGCGCGACAAAGTCCTTCACGCCATATTGATTGATGAACTGTAACGCGCCGCCCGTCCATGCCGCGAAACCGATGCCGAAGATCGAGCCGACGTTGGCGTCCGCCGTCGAGGTCAACACGCCCTCCTCAACACAGCGCACGGTTTCGATGGCCTGTACAAACAGCAACCGGTCACGCACATCCTTCGGCGAAATCTGCCCGTCGGCTGTCTCGAAACGGGATTTCAGCTCGGGCCACAGGTGTTTCTGGCCTCCCGCCGGGTACTCGTAAAAACCGCCTCCCGCCGCCTTGCCCGGCCGCTTGTATTCGTTGAGCAGCAAGTCAATCACGGCGAACGCGGGGTGCTCAATCAGCGGTTTCCCTTCCGCTTGCAGGTCTTTGGCCGTTTGCTGACGGATATGGCTCATCAGGCTGAGGGAAACTTCGTCAGAGATCGCCAGAGGCCCGATGGGCATGCCGGCCTTGCGTGCTTCGGTTTCGATCATCGGCGCACTGACGCCTTCGCCGAGCATGGCAATGCCTTCGTTGGTGAAGGTGCCAAACACCCGCGAGGTGAAGAAGCCGCGACTGTCGTTGACCACGATCGGCGTTTTCTTGATTTGCAGGACGAAATCGAACCCGCGGGCGAGGGTTTCATCGCTGGTTTGCGCGCCTTTGATGATTTCTACCAACGGCATTTTTTCCACCGGACTGAAGAAGTGCAGGCCGATGAACTTGCTCTGATCCGGCACCGCAGCCGCTAGGCCGGTGATGGGCAAGGTCGAAGTATTGGAGGCAATCACCGCGTCGGCACCGACCACCTGTTGCGCCGCTGCCGAGACTTTGGCCTTGAGCTGACGGTCCTCGAACACCGCTTCGATGATCAGATCGCAACCCGCCAGATCGGTATCGCTTTCAGTGGTCTGGATCCGCGCCAGCACCGCTTCACGCTGCTGCGCAGACATTTGCCCGCGAGCGACTTTCTTGTCCAGCAGCGCCGCCGAATGCGCCTTGCCCTTTTCGGCGGCAGCGAGGTTGATGTCCTTGAGCACCACCTCGATCCCGGCCGAGGCGCTGACATAGGCGATGCCGGCGCCCATCATGCCCGCCCCGAGGACGCCCACGCGTTTCGTCACGTAAGGTGCAAAGCCCTGCGGACGCGAACCGCCGGCATTGATTTCATTGAGCTGGAACCAGAAGGTGCCGATCAGGTTTTTCGAGATCTGGCCGGTGGTCAGTTCGGTGAAGTAGCGGGTCTCGATCAGGTGTGCGGTATCGAAATCCACCTGCGCGCCTTCCACCGCTGCGCAGAGAATCTTCTCCGGCGCCGGCAACGTGCCCTGGGTTTTGCTGCGCAGGATCGACGGCGCAATCGCCAGCATCTGCGCGACTTTCGGGTTCGACGGCGTGCCGCCGGGGATCTGATAGCCCTTCACATCCCAACGCTGCACGGCCGCAGGGTTGGCCAGAATCCAGGCCCGGGCCTTGGCCAGCAGCTCATCGCGATCCGCCGCCAGTTCATCGATCAAACCGGCCTGCAACGCCTGCTGCGGACGGACTTTCTTGCCTTCGAGCAGATACGGCAGGGCTTTTTCGATGCCGAGCATGCGCACCATGCGCACCACTCCGCCGCCGCCCGGCAACAGGCCGAGGGTCACTTCCGGCAGGCCGAGCTGCACCGAAGCATCGTCCAGCGCCACGCGGTGGTGGCAGGCCAGGCAGATTTCCCAGCCTCCGCCGAGCGCCGCGCCGTTGATCGCCGCGACCACCGGTTTGCCGAGGGTTTCCAGGGTGCGCAATTGGCCCTTGAGGGTCAGCACCATGTCGTAGAAAGCCTTGGCTTCAGGCTTGCCGACCTTGATCAGTTCATTCAGGTCGCCGCCGGCGAAGAAGGTCTTTTTGGCCGAAGTGATGATCACCCCGACGATGTCATCTTTTTCCGCGAGCAGTCGGGCGACGCTGTCGGCCATGGCCTCGCGGTACACCGCGTTCATGGTGTTGGCGCTCTGGCCCGGCATGTCGATGGTCAGGAGGACGATGCCGTCCTGGCCTTTTTCGTAACGAATGGCTTGGGTCATGACAAGATTCCTTGGGGTCAGAGGCGTTCGATGATGGTGGCGATGCCCATGCCGCCGCCGACGCACAGCGTCGCCAGGCCATAGCGCAGGCGCCGAGCTTCCAGTTCATCGAGCAAGGTGCCGAGAATCGCGCAACCGGTGGCGCCCAGCGGATGGCCCATCGCAATCGAGCCGCCATTGACGTTGACCTTGTCCGGGTCGACGGCCATGTCCTTGATGAATTTCAGCACCACCGAGGCGAACGCCTCGTTGACTTCAAACAGGTCGATGTCTTCCACCCGCAGCCCGGCCTTGGCCAGCGCCTTGCGTGTGGCCGGCGCCGGGCCGGTGAGCATGATGGTCGGGTCGGTGCTGGTGACCGCCGTGGCGACAATCCGCGCCCGAGGTTGCAGACCGAGCGCCCGGCCCTTGGCCTCGGAACCGATCAGCATCAGCGCCGCGCCGTCGACGATCCCCGAGCTGTTGCCCGGCGTGTGCACATGGTTGATGCGCTCGACATGGCTGTAGACCCGCAGCGCCGTGGCGTCGAAGCCCATCTGGCCGATCATTTCGAAACTCGGCTTAAGCTTACCCAAGCCTTCGAGGGTCGACTCGGCGCGAATGAACTCATCGTGATCGAGCAGAATGATGCCGTTCTGGTCCTGCACCGGCACCAACGACTTGTTGAACGAACCGTCGGCCCGAGCCCGGGCGGCTTTTTGTTGCGAGTGCAGCGCGTAAGCATCGACGTCCTGACGACTGAAGCCTTCAAGCGTGGCGATCAGGTCGGCGCCGACGCCTTGAGGGGTGAAATGGCTGTGCAGGTTGGTCTGCGGGTCCAGCGCCCAGGCACCGCCATCACTGCCCATCGGTACGCGGGACATGGATTCGACACCGCCAACCACCACCAGGTCTTCGAACCCGGAGCGCACTTTCATCGCCCCCAGGTTCACCGCTTCCAGGCCCGAGGCGCAGAACCGGTTGATCTGCACGCCGGCAACGCTGACGTCCCAATCGGCCACCTGCACGGCGGTTTTCGCGATGTCCGAGCCTTGATCGCCAATCGGCGTGACGCAACCGAGCACCACGTCATCGACCTGGCTGGTGTCCAGCGAAGTGCGCGCCTGCAAAGCGGTCAGCAGCCCGGCCACCAGGTTCACCGGTTTGACGCTGTGCAGCGAACCGTCGGCCTTGCCTCGGCCACGGGGCGTGCGTAACGCGTCGAAAATCAAAGCTTGGGTCATGGCGTTCTCGAACCTGTGCGGTGAGTGAAATTCGTGCCTCCACTCTTGGCCGGGACGGTCACGGATTCAATGACCACAGCGCTCAATGACGTTGACGCGCACGCTCAGACGGACGGTCATTCCCGACCAGGTTAACCGGTTCAGGTCAGCGAGCTGTCTAGCAAAAGGGCGGCAAAGAAGCTGGCAATGGGCCTCATGCCTTTTTAATCGCGTTCAGCAGCAAATACATATGAAATGGATCTAAGCCAAGCGTGACGCGGGCCCTAAGGTGAACATGTACGTCGTTGTCGTCGGGTTTTGCCGAGGCAGGCGTTCTTCAACAGGAAGTGCAGCGCTTGCCATCATGGATATGCAGGCAGGCATCAGGAAATAACAAAAAAGGCGGTCAAGCCATGTTCAAACAACCGAAAGTTCGTCAAGCAGGGCTCATTCTTTTCGCCACGACGCTGTTGTTGATTTTGCCGAATCTGACCAAGGTCATCGGCTGATTCAAGCGGCAGGTATTGCTCATCGCCACTGAAAATGTGACTGGCCCGCTACCCGGGCCAGCGTGGCTGTGCCAACCTTTGCGCACTTCCACGACATGGACGGCGATCAATTGAAAACGCTCATTCTGTTTGGGGCCATGCTGCTGAGCTTGCCCCTGTCTGCCGCACAGCTGAATCTGGAGCTGGGCGCGAACAGCCGCACCTGGCAGACCGAGGAATTGCTCAAGCATCCTCAGGTACAAACCCTCACGATCAAGAATGACGTGTCCTACAAGAAGGACATGACTTATCGCGCCGTGCCGGTGGCTGCATTGCTGACCGGAATCAAACCGGACGATCACCTGCAAGCCGTAGCACTGGATGGTTTTGCCGCCGAGCTGGCCGCTGCGCCGTTGCTGAACACCAAAGGTTCCCGCGCCTGGCTGGCCATCGAAGACCCGGCCCATCCTTGGCCGCCGCTGTCGGAAGGCAAGCACAGCGCCGGACCGTTCTATCTGGTGTGGACCGATCCGCAGGCCGGCCATATCAGCCCGGAACAATGGCCGTTCGAAGTGGCGAGCATCAAACGCATGGCGCCGGTGGCCGAGCGCTTCCCTGCCCTGTTGCCGGATCCTGCGTTGAAGGCCGATGACCCGGTGAATCAGGGTTTTGCGCTGTTCCAGAAGAACTGTCTGGCCTGCCATCGCCTGAATGGCGCGGGGGATGCGCAATTCGGACCGGACCTGAATATTCCCTACAGCCCGACCGAGTATTTCGGCGCGGACTTCCTCAAGCGCTACATCCGCGATCCGCAGAGTTTGCGCCAGTGGCCGCAAGCGAAGATGCCAGGGTTTTCCGCCGAGGTATTACCGGAGGCGGATCTGCAGAAACTGGTGGGATACTTACAGCACATGGCCGGGCGCAAGGTTGCGCCCGCCAAGTAACCCGACTACGTCGTTTACTGCTGTTGCACCGAGATGATTGGCGCTGGTGTCGGCGACACCAGCACTTTCGCGTGCATCTGCTCTGACCCACCGCCCCGACGCATGCCCCGCACCGGGCAGGCGTCGAGGTAATCCAGGCCCACCGCCAGTTTCAGGTGCCGCTCCGGCCGGGCCAGTTCATTGGTCACGTCAAAGCTGTACCAGGCGTCATCGATCCAGGCCTCGGCCCAGGCGTGACTGGCCAGATGCTCGCAATCCTCGCTGTACAGATAACCCGACACATACCGCGACGGCACACCGAGGCTGCGCGCGCAGGCCAGAAACGCGTGTGCGTGGTCCTGGCAAACACCCGCCCGCCCGGCAAACGCCTCGGCGGCGCTGGTGTCGACTTCGGTGGAGCCAGGCTTATAGGTCATGTGCTGATTCAGGCCATGCATCAGATCGATCAGTGCATTGCGGTCGCGTCGTTGCTTGCAGGACTTCTCGGCAAACGCCCGCAGCGCCTCGTCCGCCTCGGTGAGGCGGGTGAAGCGCAGGAATGGCAGCGCCGACTGGCTCTCGTGTTCCGCCTCGCGCAACTCGTCGATATCGACCTGCCCACGAGCACCGATGATGATCGCTTCGTGGGGTTCGTCCATCGTCAGCACGTGCAGAATGTTGCCGAACGGATCGAGCTGGGCGCGCACCGGGCGCGGCAGGTCGAGCTGCCAGCTCAGCACATGCTGACGCTCGCTGTCGTGAGGTGTCAGACGCAGGTACTGGATGCTCGCCCGCACCTGATCTTCGTAGTGATAGGTGGTCTCGTGGCTGATGGAAAGTCTCATGCGGCCTCCAGGTAGGAACTGTGAATGGCGTTGCCCAACTGGCGCACCAGCGGGATGAACTCGGTGAGCCAGGCGTGCAGCCCTTCCTCGAGGATTTCGTGGATGCCGGTGTAACGCAGGCGTGCGTCCATTTCCGCCGCCAGTCGTTGCGCAGGACGACCGTTGGCCCCCGGCAGTTGCGCGAGGATCTGGTCGATCTCCTCGGTGCAGGCCCGCAGCGAGCGCGGCACGTCGGCACGCAACAGCAGCAGCTCGGCGACATGCCGGGCGCCGGGCGCGTCGCGGTAGATTTCGGTGTAGGCCTCGAACGAGGACAAGGCCCGCAACAAGGCACTCCATTGGTAATAGGCGTGGGCGGTGCCATCGCTGACCGCTTCGGCCTGATCGCCGGCCATTTCATAGCGGGCGTCTAGCAGGCGCAAAGTGTTGTCGGCCCGCTCGATGAACGTGCCCAACCGGATGAAACGAAACGCATCGTTGCGCATGATGGTGCCGTAGGACGCCCCGCGGAACAGGTGCGAACGTTCCTTGATCCACTCACAGAAACGGCTCATGCCATAGCGGCTGAGGCCCTGGTTGGCGATCCCGCGGATCTCCAGCCAGGTGGCGTTGATGTTCTCCCACATGTCGGCGGTGATCCGACCGCGCACCGCGTGGGCACTGGCTCGCGCCGCGCCGAGGCAGCTATAGATGCTCGCCGGGTTGGCCGCGTCGAGCGCGAAGAAGTGCAGCAATCGCTCAGCATGCAACTCGCCGTGGCGTTCCAGGTAGTCGTCCAGCGTGCCGGTGATCAGCAGCGGCATCGCCAGTTCGTGCAGACCGTCGCCACGGCCGTCCTGCGGCATCAGCGACAGCGAATAGCTGACATCGAGCATGCGGGCGAGGTTTTCCGCCCGCTCCAGGTAACGCGACATCCAGTACAGATCCGAGGCAGTTCTACTTAACATGGCAGGCTTCCTTCAATCCTCGACCACCCAGGTGTCCTTGGTTCCGCCGCCCTGGGATGAATTCACCACCAGAGAGCCTTCACGCAGGGCGACACGGGTCAAACCGCCGGGCACAACCCGGGTTTCGCGGCCGGACAATACGAACGGGCGCAGGTCGATATGGCGCGGCGCAATGCCGTTTTCGACAAAGGTCGGACAGGTCGACAGCGACAGCGTCGGTTGCGCGATGTACGCGTGGGGCTTGGCCTTGATCCGCTCGCGGAACGCATCGATTTCCGCCGTTGTTGCCGCCGGCCCCACGAGCATTCCGTAGCCGCCGGAGCCCTGGGTTTCCTTGACCACCAGATCCGGAAGATTGGCCAGCACATGGGAAAGTTCAGACGGATTGCGGCATTGCCACGTCGGCACGTTCTTCAGGATCGGCTCTTCATCAAGGTAGAAACGGATCATCTCGGTGACGAACGGATACACCGACTTATCGTCCGCCACGCCGGTGCCGATCGCATTGGCCAGCACCACATTGCCGGAGCGATACGACGACAACAGTCCCGGCACGCCGAGCATCGAATCCGGGCGGAACGCCAACGGATCGAGGAAGGCGTCGTCGAGCCGGCGGTAGATCACGTCCACCGCTTTCGGGCCATCGGTGGTGCGCATGAAGACCTTGTCGTCGCGCACGAACAGATCGGCACCTTCGACCAGCTCGACGCCCATTTCCCGGGCCAGAAACGCATGCTCGAAAAACGCGCTGTTGAACCGCCCCGGTGTCAGCACCACCACACTCGGGTCGTCGATGGGGCTTGAGCTTTTCAGGGTGTCGAGCAGCAGGTTCGGGTAATGGTCGATCGGGGCGATGCGCTGGGCCGCGAACAGCTCGGGGAACAGGCGCATCATCATCTTGCGGTCTTCGAGCATGTAGCTCACGCCGCTGGGCGTGCGCAGGTTGTCCTCGAGCACGTAATACGTGCCGTCGCCGTCGCGCACCAGATCGACGCCAGAGATGTGCGAATAGATATCGCGGTGCAGATCCAGCCCCTGCATCGCCAACTGGTATTGCTCGTTGGCCAGCACCTGCTCGGCGGGAATGATCCCGGCCTTGATGATGCGCTGCTCGTGATAGAGGTCGGCGAGGAACATGTTCAACGCCTTGACGCGCTGGATGCAGCCGCGCTCGACGATCCGCCACTCGCTGGCGGGAATGCTGCGCGGAATGGTGTCGAAGGGAATCAGGCGTTCTGTCCCTTGCTCGTCCCCGTAGAGCGTGAAAGTGATCCCGGCACGATGGAACAGCAGATCGGCCTCGCGTCGCCGCTGGGCCAACAGCTCGTCAGGCGTATCGGCCAGCCAGCGGGCAAACTCCCGGTAATGCGGGCGGACCTGGCCGCCGGCATCGTACATTTCATCAAAATAGGTGCGGATCATGCCGTACTCCTTGTCACCCCGGACATACAGGCCTTCGCAAGGCCCGTGCCATCGGCATAAACGCTTTGATTTCAATCGGTTGGATATTCACGCCACAAACACCGCACCATTCCTGTGCGGCAAATGCCCCAACCTGATCGCCCCCGCCTCATTGCGACGCAGTGCAGTCGCCTATCACCAGCATAGTCAGAGTTGATTTCACTGCCCGGCGGCGCCTGCGGATAATCCGCACATCCGCTGCGAAACGTCCCTGACGAAGTGCGCAGCCCAACTGATCCGGCTTGCCCTGGCAGCCCTACCGGCCGTAACTCTGACCGGTTTCCTCTCCTTCCGGTCTTCCCTTTCAGCCACCTCTCCCGGTGGCTTTTTTTTGCGCCGGATTCTTGTTTCAGGGTTTTGCCGGGCGATGTTCAGGGTCCAGAAACGACAACGGCCGACCCGAAGGTCAGCCGTTGCTCGACGTGTTGCGAGGGTTATCAGTTCAAACGATGGCGGTTGCGCACCTCCTGCTTCACGCCCCAGCCTTCGATGATGCCGCCCAGTGGCTCGACCACCGCCGAAAAGCCCTGTTCGAAATCGCCAATGTCGTCGTAGGTTGCGTACATCACCTTGCTCAATTCCAGGGACCACGCGCCGTCGTCGCGCGCACTGACCTGGGCATTGATGGATTCACCGCGAAACTTGCCTGCCGCCCTGCGCGCCCGCTCCTCGTCCGGGAAAATGGCGTAGAACTCGATGGGATGGAACCGGGAAAAATCGAAACCGCCTTCTTTCATGCGGCGCAGCACGCTGCTGCTGATGTCTTCTTGATAGGCTGTGCTCATGAACGTCCCCCTCGCATAGATGGATAGACTTTCCGTATTCCCTGCACCTGGCCGAACGGCTCAAGCGCTACGACAACCGTGTTGCCGGCGGGAAACAAGCATGTAGCTGACAAGACCAGACCTTAGCGATCCGTTCGCTGATCTCGCTTGCAGAGTAGCCCCAAGATAGAGCCGCTGCCAAGGCCTGGTGCGTTACGGACAAGAAGATTTTCAGATGGGCGTGATGCTGCGGATTTCGATGCTGTTCTGGGTTTTCAGGCTTTTGGCGCCTGCATCGGAGGTGCGCCCTTCCAGATCGTTCAGATCCAGTGCGGCGACGACAGGAAGGAGTCGTTCCTTGATCAATCGAGCGGCCTCATCGTCGCTGGGGCATTCCGCGCGCTCGAAGATTTCATCGACAATTTCACCGTGATCATCCACGAAAGTGACTTTCCACTTTTGCATTGGTGCCTCCTCGAACAAACCCGCAAATGGGCTCATATCTATCTCGACTTTTGTCAGGATTGATCGTTCAAAAGCTTTACACCGATGAAACATGAAAAACATTTCATCTGCGGGAACGAAGCCGCTCGCTCCCGCAGTGATAACGGCTGAGTGATCAGTCGTTGCTTGGCTTGTTCACCGCTTGCAGCACGTATTGCGGCAGGGCGAAGGCGCCGATGTGGATTTCCGGGTTGTAGTAACGGGTGACGATGCCGCTGCCGATGAAGCGCTGTTGCAGGGTTTCACGGCTCAGTTTGCGGTAGGCCGGGTTGGTCGAGCCCCAGGCGAAGGTCATCGAACCGCCGATGTAGGTCGGCACGGCCGCCTGATAGAAGTGCCAGTCCGGGAACAGGCTGCGCAGGCGACCGGCGGTGGTTTTCACTTCTTCGATCTGCATGAACGGTGTGCCGTTCTGGGTCACGAGGATGCCGCCCTCGTTCAGGCAGCGGTGGCAGGCCTGGTAGAAGTTTTCCGAGAACAGCACTTCGCCCGGGCCGATCGGGTCGGTGGAGTCGGAAATGATCACGTCGAACTTTTCAGTGGTGGTTGCGACGAAGCGCATGCCGTCGTCGATCACCAGGTTCAGGCGTGGGTCGTCGTAGGCGCCCTTGGAGTGGTTCGGCAGGAATTCCTTGCACATGTCGACCACGGTGCCGTCGATTTCGACCATGGTGATGTGCTCGACGCTGGCGTGCTTGGTCACTTCGCGCAGCATGCCGCCGTCGCCGCCGCCGATGATCAGCACGCGCTTGGCGGTGCCGTGGGCGAGGATCGGCACGTGGGTGAGCATTTCGTGGTAGATGAATTCATCGGCTTCGGTGGTCTGGATCACGCCGTCCAGCGCCATCACCCGGCCCATGCGCGGGTTCTGGAAGATCACCAGGTGCTGGTGTTCGGTGCGCACTTCGTGCAGCAGTTTTTCCATGCGAAAACGCTGGCCGTAGCCTTCGTAGAGGGTTTCCAGGTATTCGCTGGTCTTGGTGACGGTCATGGTGAAGTGCTCCGATGAATGCGCGGGCGCCAATCGTCAGGTTCGATTGCCCGGGAAAGGCGCGCATTCTACGTTGCCGAAGATGACAGGTCGAACCTCACTTCATCGGCCCGGCACAATCCATTGGCGCGAACGGTCAGATCCGCACATTGCCCCGCGGCCCGGCAATCGCCCAGATGATCAGGCCCAGCACCGGCAGGAAGATGATCAACAGCACCCAGAGGATTTTCATCCCGGTCTCGGCACCGCTTTTCAGCACGTTGATGATCGCCCAGATGTCGAGGGCAAGAATGATCAGGCCGATCAGGCCGTTGAACGTGGAACCCATGGTGTCACTCCAGAATAGTGGCATGCACTTTTAGGATAGACGGTCGCGCGCAGGGTTCCCTTTTATTGCGCTCAGACGTGAACGGCGACCTTCAAGGCTTCCAGCGACGGCGCAGCGGCGATGCCGACTTCGGCACACAGTTCCAGCACGCGCGGCACGTCGTTGCCGTAGACCAGCACCACTTGCAGTTCGTCGTCGAGCAACTGGCTGAAGTTCATCAGCGTGTAGCCGCCGTTTTCCTTGTTCATGCTGCTCATCTGCACCTGGATGCGGTTGAGTGCGGTCAGCGCTTCGGTCTTGGCCAGTTGCTTGGGCTTGAGGTTGAACTCCACGCCCGGGCCGAACGAAGCCACGATCTGCGCGAACAGGTCAACGTAGGTGTCGGCCTGGAACAGAACGGTTTCCGGCAGACTGCCGACCACGACCCATTCGCCCAAAGGAATCGGGAAAGTGTCGTCGTAGTTGATGTCCGGATTGGCGGTCAGAAAAGCGTCGGCATCGGCGTAGGCCTGCGCCGCTTCATCAGCGACCTTCTGAATCTCGTCGTCGCCCATGCAGCCGGAGCTGATTTTGCTGATGAGTTCGGCGAGTGCGGCTTTCATGGGGGCGGATCCTGTGACGAAGAGAATTTTGAGGGCGCGAAGGATAGCGCATTCTCGCCTTCGCCACAGAGCGGGTTCCGGCCCGACGGTTCAGCCCAGCAGTTTTTCCAGCTGCGCGGTGGTGTCCACAGCGCCCATGGTGCGGGCCGCGTCCAGCGCGGTGATGCCGTTGGCGTCCTTGGCTTTCGGGTCCGCGCCCTGGTCGATCAGGAACTCGACAATTTCAACCCGGTTGAACATCGCCGCCATCATCAGCGCCGTGCGGCCGTCGAAGGAAGCGCCTTCAATCTGCGCCCCACCGGCCACCAATGCCTTGACCACGGCCAGGTCACCCTTGAACGCCGCGCCGGCAATCGGGCTCTGGCCGTTGCCGTTGCGTTGTTCCGGGTCGGCCTTGTGCTTGAGCAGCACTTGCACCGCATCTACGTGACCGTAGTAACTGGCGAGCATCAACAGGGTGTCGCCCTTGCTGTTGGTCAGGTTGACCGGCAGACCGGCAGTGATCAGGCGATCCAGCATCGCCGCATCGCCGTCGCGCGCCTTGTTGAATACCTGCTCGGTGAATTCGGCAGCTTCTTCGGGGGTCATCTGGCGGCTTTGGTCGGACATGGGGCAACTCCACTTTCGGTCAATCGGAAAGCCGATAGTTTCCCGAGCGCGGCGATAGCTGTCACCCCCTTTTTTCCAAGACAGTCGATAGCCAATATCAATAACGGAACTTGCCGGCGCGGATGTCCGCCAGGATTTCATCCGTGACCTGCACGTAGGTTTCAGTACCCGGCAGCCAGGCATAGATCGGGTCATCACCTGTCTGGCCGGGGTCGAAGCCTTCGTTTTTCAGGCGCGTCTTCTGGTATTTGAAGGTGCCGGTGGTTTCCATTTTCACTTTGACCCGCAGGAACAACGGCACCGCATAGGCCGGCATGCGCTGGCGGGCGAAGGCCAGCAGCTCGGTGAAGTCCAGCGTCGCCAGAGACTCGGCCGGCGTGATCGCCGCCATGCCGGCGCGACCGTTGGTGTTGGGAATTTCCACGCCATAGGCCACGGCTTCGGAAATGTGCGGATGCTGGAGCAACAGGTTCTCGACCTCGGTGGTCGAGACGTTTTCGCCCTTCCAGCGGTAGGTGTCGCCGAGGCGATCGACAAACTGCGCATGACCGAAACCGATGTTGCGCAGCAGATCGCCGGTGTTGAAGAAGCGGTCGCCCTTGGTGAATACGTCCTGCAGCACGACTTTCGCGGTTTTCTGCGGATCGGTGTAGCCATCCAGCGGCGCCTTGTCGTCGATCCGCGCCAGCAACAGGCCGCGCTCGCCCCGGTCGACCTTGCGCATGAACCCGTCAGCACCACGAATCGGTTCGCCGCTGTCCTGATCGTAGGCGACCAGTTCCCAGGCCATCAGCGAGAATCCGATGGTGTTGTCGAAGTTGAGGATATTGGTGAAGCCGATATTGCCGTCGCTCGCCGCGTACAGTTCGCAGATGTGATCCACCGCAAACCGGGTCTTGAATTCAGCCCAGGCACCGGGCCGCAAACCGTTGCCGATCATCTTGCGCACGTCATGGCGGCTGTCATCGCTGCTGACCGGCTGATCCACCAGATAACGGCACAATTCACCGACGTAGCCGATGGTGGTTGCGCGGTAGCGGCGTACGTCGCTCCAGAACTGCCGGGCGCTGAACTTGCGGCGAATCGCGAAACCCGAGGCGCCATTGACCGCCGATCCCCAGCACACGCAAAGCCCGGTGGCGTGATACAGCGGCAAGGTGCAATAGACGATGTCGTCCGGGCGCATGTCGAGGGCGATCATGCCGAAGCTCGCCGAGCTGCGCATCCAGCGTCCGTGCTTGAACACGCCGGCCTTGGGCAAACCGGTGGTGCCTGAGGTGTAGATGTAGAAGCACGGGTCATCGAAAAAAATCTGCCGGCTGCTGGCCGGGTTGTCGCTTGGCGCATCGGCGCTGGCGCTGATCAGATTGGTGTAACCCTCCGGGGCGATGCCCGGCTGGCTGAAGGTTTCCTGATCCGCCACGAACCAGGTGCGGGCCGGCGCAATCGTCACTTGCTCGCGCACCGCGGTGAAGGCTGGCAGCAATTCTTCACCGACGACAATCGCCACCGGCGCCACCAGATTGATGCTGTGAATCAGCGTGTCGCGGGTCTGCGAAGTGTTGAGCAGCGCGCTGACGGCGCCGACCTTGGCCAGCGCCAGAATCGTCACCAGCAGTTCCGGGCGGTTTTCGATGAACACCGCCACCACATCGCCCTTCCCGATGCCCTGCCCGATCAGGTAGTGGGCAATGCGGTTGGCCCACTGGTTGACCTGTGAATAACTCAGCACCACCTCACCCGACAGCAGCGCGGGGCCCTCGGGATTGCGCAGGGTCGCTTGCTCGAAGGTCCAGCCCAGGCCACAGGTTTGGGTCGGATCCTTGACGTTGGCCACCTTCATGCCTTTCACCACCCGAGGGATGGCTTTGGCAATCATCGGCAGTTTGCGGAGCATCATGCTCCAGGTAATCGTGTCGCTAGGCGCGTGGCTCATGGCAGCTCCCGTTCGACCTTGGCGTGCAGGCCGGATTTTTTATTGTCGGGCAATCGGGTAAGGCAACCGGCGCTTCTTGAGCGAGGGTCGAGGCCGAAAATACGTCAGGGCTTCTCGGGCTGTACACGCGGTTTTTGCAATGTTTTGTATCCGCCAACGCTACAAGGCGAAACGCGATTGCAGCCGGATGGAATGGTTCCATCGGATCGACAGCGATCCCGCAAAATGCAGGATGCACGATGGCCATTCATGCAGATTGCACGACGACTTGAATTTGCATAATTTCTAACTTGTTGATTTATAACGATTTTATAAAAACAGAATACTGGCACAATCACTGCAACTCCCTATGCATGCTTGCCATTCAAGTGCATACGGAGCTGAAAGACATGAGCCTGATCCAAGAAAAATTTACCTCCCTGTTCTCCAACTTCAACGTCACCACCCAACCGCGTCCCGATGGCGGGATCCTGCTGACGCTGAAGAGTGCCGACGGCAAAGTGTTCAAACGTGCGCTCACTTATCAGCAACTGCATGCCGGCGACCAATTGTCGTGGGCGATCAGCGCGATCCGTCGTGACCTGGCCGAACAAGCCAGCGAGCTGCCGCAAATCGGCATGCTGCAAAGCCAGCAGCGTTTTGCCCTGCCGACCTATCACTCGATGTAAACACCGCATAAACAAACAGGCCGTGGAGCTTTCGCTTCACGGCCTGTTTGTTTGCGCATCGATTGTGTGGAATCAGAACGCTTCCGGTTCGATCCCGGTAAAGCTGTCGACGGTCACATGGCCTTCCAGCTCTCCACCCTCACGGGCCAGGCCGCAGGTTTGCAGGCCGGCGGCCTGGGCGGCGTCGAGTTCCTGCACGATGTCGGACAGGAACAGGATTTCCTGCGGTTCGACCCCGATGGCCTGCTGAATAGTGCTGTAGGACTGCGCTTCGCGCTTCGGGCCCGACGTGGTGTCGAAATAGCCGCTGAACAGCGGTGTCAGATCCCCCGCCTCCGAGCAGCCGAAAATCAGCTTCTGCGCCTGAATCGAACCAGACGAATAAACAAACAGTTGATACCCGGCCTGATGCCAGCGCTGGAGCGCTTCGACGGCGTCCGGGTAAACATGACCCTTCAACTGCCCGGCCTGATAACCCTGCTCCCAGACCATGCCTTGTAATGCTTTCAGCGGCGTGGCTTTGCGGTCTTCGGCGATCCAGGCCAGCAGAATTTCTACCACTCGCTCAACGTCAGCCTGCAGCTCATTGCTGTCGCGGCGCACGGCGTCCAGTTGTTCGGCGACGTCGGTTCGCTGGGCGTTCTGGCGAACGAAGTCCGGCAGGTGTTTGGCGGCATACGGGAACAGCACGTCGAACACAAAACTCACCGCGCTGGTGGTGCCTTCGATGTCGGTGAGAATGACCTTGATCGACATCGGCTCAGTCCTCCAGGCGCGGGAAGCGGCCGGCGATGTCTTCGCCGGTGAAGTTGGCGACCCAGCCTTCAGGATTGTTGAACAGGCGGATCGCCACGAAATGCGGGTTCTCGCCCATGTCGAACCAGTGTTTGGTGCCGGCCGGTACCGAAATCAGGTCGTTCTTCTCGCACAGCACGGCGTAAACGTAATCGTCGATGTGCAGGGTAAACAGGCCACGGCCGGCGACGAAAAAGCGTACTTCGTCTTCGCCATGGCGATGTTCTTCGAGGAACTTGGCGCGGAATTCGGCTTTTTGCGGGTGATCGCTGTTGAGGCTGATCACATCGACGGTGATGTAACCACGCTCGGTCATCAGCTTGTCGATCTGCTCTTTGTAGGCGCCGATCACTTCTTCCTGGCTGGCACCGGGCTGAATCTTCGCGGCGGCTTGCCAGCGGTCGAAGCGCACGCCCTGCTCGGCCAGGGTCGAGGCAATGTCTTCGAAATGGGTCAGCACCTTGTTCGGAATTTCAGGGCTGGAAACGTGATAGACGGACAGGCTGCTCATGGGGGCAATTCCTCGGTATCGGCCTTGCCGTCCGGTTCTTCGAGACCGGTCGGGCACTGCATTCATCAGGCAAATGGGCTGGTTCTGGTGAAGTCAGCCTTGGCGGTTCATGACGCTGCGGGTCTTCAACTCGCATTCAAACAGAAATTCAAAGGCCTCGATCTGGCGCAACGCGTCGCTCATCTGCGCGCCCCAGGTATAGAGACCGTGACCGCGAATCAGATAACCGACGCAATCGGGATGGGCGTCGAGCCAAGGCTGCACCTTGGCGGCGAGGCGCGCAATGTCCTGATCGTTGTCGAAGATCGGCACCCGCACCCGGGATTCGTGGGTCGAAATACCGCTGAAGGCTTTTTGCAGTTCGTAGTCTTCGAACTCGATGAAATCTTCCGGCGTCAGGCGCGACAGCACCGTGGCGTTCACCGAGTGGGTGTGCAGCACCGCGCCGATTTCCGGGCGCCAGCTGTAGAGCTGGGTGTGCAGCAGGGTTTCGGCGGACGGTTTTTTGCCCGGTTCCAGGCTGTTGCCGGACAAGTCGGTGGCAAGCACGTCGTCCAGACCCAACTGGCCCTTGTGCTTGCCGGACACGGTCAGCAGCGCTTCGCTCGGCGACAGGCGCGTCGAGTAGTTGCTGCTGGTGGCCGGCGACCAGCCGCGACCGTAAAGAAAACGCCCGGCGTCGACGATTTGCTGGGCAAGCTGTTCACGCGTAAGGCTCATGGCCTGTCCTCTTGCATACGTGTGGCAATGATAACGGCAGCAGCGAGCGCCGCGAGACTGGCAATACTAAAGGTCAATGTCGCGCCGAGGGCATTCCAGCTGTAGCCGGAATACAACGCGCCCAGCGCACCGCCGGTGCCGGCCAGTGCGGCGTACAACGCCTGGCCCTGCCCTTGCTGACGCGCGCCGAAGCTACGTTGCACGAACTGGATGGCAGCGGCATGAAAGCTGCCGAACGTCGCGGCGTGCAGCACCTGGGCAAACAGCAGCACCCACAGGAATTCGGCGAACGAACCTAGCAGCAACCAGCGCAGCGCCGCCAGCTGAAAACTCGCCATCAGCACACGACGCAGGGAAAAACGCGCGAGGATCCGGCTCATGGCCATGAACATCAGCACTTCCGCCACCACGCCAACGGCCCAGAGCATGCCGATCACACCTCGGCTGTAACCCAGGCGTTCGAGGTGCAAGGTCAGAAACGTGTAATACGGCCCGTGGCTCATCTGCATCAGCGCCACGCAACCGTAGAACGCCAGGACCCCGGGATTGCGCAACTGCTTGAGAAAACCCTCGCCCGTCGGCCGGTTGCCCTGCGGCGGCTGCGCATTCGGCACCCACAGACTGCTGAGCACGATGCCGGCCATGATCAACACCAGCGCCGCCGGGTAGATGTCGAGGCTGAGCCATTCGAACAATCGCCCCAGTGCCACCACGGTGATGATGAAACCGATGGAACCCCACAACCGAATCTGGCTGTAGCGGGAGGTCTGGCCCTGCAGATGCGCGAGGGTAATGACTTCGAACTGCGGCAACACCGCGTGCCAGAAGAACGCATGCAACGCCATGACCATCGCCAGCCAGGCGTAGGTCTTGCTGACGAAAATCAACGAGAAGGTCACCAATGTGCACACCGCGCCAAAACGCACGATGGCCAGGCGTTTGCCGGTGTAGTCGCCGAGCCAGCCCCAGATGTTCGGCGCCACGCAGCGCATCAGCATCGGGATCGCCACCAACTCGCCGATGCGCGCCGCGCTGAATCCGAGGTGATCGAAGTACAGCGCCAGAAACGGCGCCGTCGAGCCGAGCAAGGCGAAATAGAACAGATAGAAACTGGACAGCCGCCAGTACGGGAGCGCCGCCACGGTCAGACCGCGGCGGCTGTGAGTTGACCCATCAGAGCTGACCCAGGACCGGCGTGCTGACACGCACGTCGGCGTTCTGACCACGGTGACGCAGCAGGTGATCCATCAGCACGATGGCCATCATCGCCTCGGCAATCGGCGTGGCGCGGATGCCGACGCATGGGTCGTGACGCCCCTTGGTGATCACTTCCGCTGGGTTGCCATGAATGTCGATCGAACGGCCCGGCGTGGTGATGCTCGACGTCGGCTTCAAGGCCAGGTGCGCGACGATCGGCTGACCGGACGAAATTCCGCCGAGGATGCCGCCGGCGTTGTTGCTGAGGAAACCTTCCGGGGTCATTTCATCGCGGTGCTCGGTGCCACGTTGGGCGACCGAGGCGAAACCGGCGCCGATTTCCACGCCTTTGACCGCGTTGATGCTCATCAGCGCGTGGGCCAGTTCGGCGTCGAGACGGTCGAAGATCGGCTCGCCCAGGCCCGGCATCACGCCTTCGGCGACCACGGTGATCTTGGCCCCGACCGAGTCCTGATCTCGGCGCAGCTGGTCCATGTAGGCTTCCAGTTCCGGCACCTTGTCCGGGTCCGGGCTGAAGAAGGCGTTCTGCTCGACCGATTCCCAGGTCTTGAACGGGATTTCGATCGGGCCGAGCTGGCTCATGTAGCCGCGAATGACGATGCCCTGCGTCGCCAGGTATTTCTTGGCAATCGCACCGGCCGCCACGCGCATCGCGGTTTCCCGCGCGGAGCTGCGACCGCCGCCGCGATAATCGCGCTCGCCGTATTTGTGGTGGTAGGTGTAGTCGGCGTGGGCCGGACGGAACAGATCCTTGATCGCCGAGTAGTCCTTGGACTTCTGGTCAGTGTTGCGGATCAGCAGGCCGATGGAGCAGCCGGTGGTGCGGCCCTCGAACACGCCGGAGAGGATTTCGACTTCGTCGGCCTCCTGACGCTGGGTGGTGTGGCGGCTGGTGCCCGGCTTGCGGCGATCGAGATCGCGTTGCAGGTCCTCAAGGGAAATCTCCAGGCCCGGCGGGCAGCCGTCGACAATGGCGACCAACGCCGGACCATGGCTTTCGCCCGCGGTGGTGACAGTGAACAGCTTGCCGTAGGTATTGCCGGACATGCAGGACGCTCCGTGAAATCAAACCCAAATTCATGATGCGCGCCAGTATACGCAGGCTAACCGAGTAGTTCATCCTCGAACCTTGGCGGTGTTGGTGAGTCCAACCGGCACCTTTGCAAATGATGGCGTGATGATGCTGCGAGTTTTGATCTTGAGCCTTACCCTGTTTACTGGTTTTGTCCAGGCGACCGTCCTGCAACGCCCGGTGACTTTGGACACCGGCAGCGGAGAACTTTTCGGCTCGCTGTTACTGCCAAAGTCTGACAATCCGGTGCCGGTTGTCCTCATTCTTTCTGGCTCGGGTCCTACGGATCGTGACGGAAACAACCCGGACGGCGGGCGCAACGACAGCCTCAAGCGACTGGCCTGGGTGCTGGCCAAGCACAACATCGCCAGCGTGCGTTTCGACAAACGCGGGGTGGCCACGAGCCTGGCCGCGACACCGGATGAGCGCAATCTGTCGGTGGATGCCTACGTCGCGGACGCCGTGGCCTGGGGCCAGAAGCTCAAGGCTGATCCGCGTTTCGGCCCGTTGATCCTGCTGGGTCACAGCGAGGGCGCACTGATTGCCAGCCTGGCTGCACCGAAATTCGACGCCGCTGCGGTCATTTCACTGTCCGGCACCGCCCGGCCGATCGATCAGGTTTTGCGCCGGCAACTGGCCCGCAGCCTACCGCCGCCACTGATGCAGCGCAGCAACGAGTTGCTCGACAGCCTCAAGGCCGGCCACACCGACGACAATGTCCCGGCGCCCTTGCAGCCAATATTTCGCCCTAGCGTGCAGCCGTATCTGATTTCGTTGTTCCGTCAGGATCCGTCCGCAGCCTTCGCCCATCTGAAAATGCCGGCCTTGATCGTTCAGGGCAGCAACGACATTCAGGTTCAAGTCGATGACGCCAACCTGCTCAAGGCGGCAAAACCCGACGCGACGCTGGCATTGATCGAAGGCATGAACCACGTGATGCGCATCGTGCCCAACGACGTGAAGCGGCAAATGGCCTCTTACAAGGACCCGAATTTGCCGCTGGCGGCGGAATTGGGGACACGCATCCTCGAATTTATTGACGGACTTCGCACCCGTTAAGCTCTTTTTGCCCTCTAGTCCTGTAGAAAACGGCCGATAAGCCTTTGTCGCCAGCGTACTGGCTGGCGGCAAGCAGCTTGGACAGGATCTCGCCGTTATGACTGATACCCAGACTTCACCCGACACCACCGCTGAAAAAGACGCACCGCCAGCGGTCGAGCTGCCATGGGCGGATGTCCACGTCGAGCACCACAAGATGCTCCGCCTGGCGCCGTTGCAGACCGATCGCAACACCGGCGGGCGGCCGTTGCGCTTTGTCGAATTCGGTTACGCCGAGCGCAACAGCAAAGAACACAGCCTGATGCGCATGTCGATCAAACTGCCCGCGCAGCGTGTGCGCAAAGAACAGAACCAGCTCGACGTGTGGGTCGACCACAAGACCAAACGCGTGCACTTCGGTCCGGACAGCGGTTTGCAGATCGAACCGCTGAACCGTGGCATCGGCCGCTTCATGGCCGCCCAGGGCATCAACTGGGCGAAAAAGCGCTGGCCTACCTACACCGTCGACGGCATGGACTTGAACAACAAGGACGCGCTGAACGAAGACACGCGCCTGCGCCGCGATCACTTTCTGCGCGTGCATGGCTTTGATGTGGTTTACGCCGACGCCCAGCATTTGAAGGGCAGCGTCAAGGAAGTGCAGGTCGGCGACTTGCTGGGCGACTGGAACAGCGAAAAGCTGCAGATCGTCGAGATTCTCGAGGCCGCGCAAATGTTGCAGCAGGCCGAGCAGAATCTGGCCGAGCAGGAAGTGAAGCTGAAAAAGCAGGAAGACAAGGTCAGCAAGTTCAAGCGTGAAGACGCGGGTTTGCGCTTCACCATTACGTGTCTGGTGGCGTTTGCGGTGTTCCAGGCCGGCTTGCTGATCTGGATTGCCACACACCGCTAAGCCAATGATCGTTCCCACCGAGGTGGGAACGATCGGTTCAGGTCAGACGCGGGAAGCGAACAGGGCCTGATGATCGCGGCACTGTTCGGCGGTCAGCATGAACACGCCATGCCCGCCGCGCTGGAATTCCAGCCAGGCGAAATCGACTTCCGGGTACAACGCTTCGACGTGTACCTGGCTGTTGCCCACCTCGACAATCAGCAAACCTTTCTCGGTCAGGTGATCCGCCGCTTCGGCGAGCATCCGGCGCACCAGGTTCAAACCGTCATCGCCACAGGCCAGACCCAGTTCCGGCTCGTGCTGGTATTCGTCCGGCATGTCGGCGAAATCTTCCGCGTCGACGTAGGGCGGGTTCGACACGATCAGGTCGAAACGTTGACCCGGCAAACCCTCAAAACCATCGCCCTGCACAGTGAACACTCGCTCATCGACGCCATGACGCTCGATGTTCTGGTTCGCCACTTCCAGCGCTTCGAACGACAGGTCCGCCAGCACCACTTCGGCGTTCTGGAATTCGTAGGCGCAAGCGATGCCGATGCAGCCGGAGCCGGTGCACAGGTCGAGAATCCGCGCCGGTTCGTCGCCGATCCACGGTGCAAAACGGTTTTCGATCAACTCGCCAATCGGCGAACGCGGGATCAGCACGCGCTCATCGACGATGAACGACATGCCGCAGAACCACGCCTCGCCCAGCAGGTAAGCGGTCGGAATGCGTTCTTCGATGCGGCGCTTGAGCAGGCGTTGCAGGTTGACCAGTTCGTCGTCTTCCAGCGCGCAGTCCAGATAGCTGTCGGCGATTTCCCATGGCAGGTGCAAAGCGCCGAGCACAAGTTGCCGGGCTTCGTCCCAGGCATTGTCGGTGCCATGGCCGAAAAACAGATCCTCCCCATGGAAGCGGCTGACGGCCCAACGGATGTGGTCGCGCAGGGTACGAAGTCGGGAAGTGATCACGGGGCAGAACTCCAGAAAAAACGACTGGCGATTCTACCAGCCAAAACGCGCCACGACGACGCAGGAAAAATCCCGGGGCGACGGTAGGAGTGTTCCGAATTCTTTATCAGCTATTGAACAGAACGTGTAACTTGACGAGGCTGCAGGCCAGTAACGACGGTGCCTACGATGGTAGCGATTCACAGAACCGCTCAGCCAGAGGACAATGTCGCAAAAGCCCCACCCCAAGGAGCCCCAGAATGTCCGTTCCAAAAACGATGTTTCAACTCAGCGGTCGCGGTTACGCAGCGGCCACGTTGAGCCATGCCACCGTGGTCATCATCGATGCCCAGAAAGAGTACCTCAGCGGCCCGCTGGCCCTGAGCGGCATGGACGCAGCTGTCGCGAACATCAAACAACTGGTTGCCGCCGCCCGCGCAGCCGGCCGTCCGATCGTGCACGTACGCCACCTCGGCACCGTCGGCGGTCTGTTCGACCCGCAAGGCGAACGCGGCGAATTCATCCCCGGCCTGGAACCCCTGGGCGATGAAACCATTATCGGCAAACTGCTGCCGAGCGCTTTCCACGGCACCGAACTCTACGATCGTCTGCAAACCATCGGTTCGCTGGACCTGATCGTCTGCGGTTTCATGAGCCACTCCAGCGTCAGCACCACCGTGCGCGCGGCGAAGAACCTGGGTTTCCGTTGCACCCTGGTCGAAGACGCCTGCGCCACCCGTGACCTGCCGTTCAAGGGTCGCGTGCTCAGTGCCGAACAGGTTCAGGAGGCGGAAATGGCGATCATGGCCGACAACTTCGCCACCCTCGCGCTGACCAAGGATCTGATCTGATCGAGCGTAAATGAGCGGCTCAGCCCGCCGCTCATCTGCAAAGACCTCGCATTTGCTTCAATTACCCTAGCCTCAGGAACAACCCGGTCAACTCCCGGTCGAAGGGCCGATACCCATTGAGGAAGGTCGGAATGAAGTTATCCGATGGATTTGACGCACGCCGCTTGCGGCCCAAAGGCCAAAGCAACTGGCGTTTTCGTTTCGGCGCAGCGATCGCCGCCATTCTGGCGACGTTCGGCGTGCTGCTGGCTCTGGCCGGGGCCGCCAGCCTGCTGGGGCACCCACCGGCACTCGGCGACTTGAACGCAACCCCGGTGGGCTCGGCGATCATTCTCGCCGTCGGCCTGTTGTTCCTGTATTTCGGCGTGGCCCTGTGGCGTCGTTGCCGGCGTCGCGCACGGCAATCGCGGGAACTGAACATGTCCCCGCACCTGATGAAAAAACACGACTGAATCGACGGCCTGGCTTTTTGCCGGGCCGTTTTGTGTCTGTTTGGGTAAACTGGCCGCCCTTCGCGGAGGCTGATATGCAAGACGACGATTTTTCCCTGTTCAAAAGTGCGATCCAAGGCGTCAAGCCGATCAAGCACGACCGCGCCGACACCGGCAAACCCAAGGCTGACCGTGCACAGATCGCCAAGCTGCGCCAGTCCGCGACCATCCGTACCGAAACCACCACTGTTGACGGTCTGTCCGATCAGTTCGTGATCGACGTCGGGCCGGAAGATGAGCTGATGTGGGCCCGCGACGGGGTGCAGGAAAGCCAGATGCGCAAGCTCAAGGTCGGGCAGATCCCGTTCGAAGGCAGCCTCGACCTGCACGGCATGAGCGTCGAAAAGGCCCGGGAAACCCTTTGGGCGTTTCTCGCCGAAGCGACCAAATTCGAAATTCGCTGCGTGCGCGTCACCCACGGCAAGGCTGTGCGGCTGGACGGCAAGCGGCCGATGATCAAGAGCCACGTCAACACCTGGCTGCGTCAGCATGCGCAAGTGCTCGGTTTCTGCTCGTGCCAGGCGAAACACGGCGGCGCCGGCGCGGTTTACGTGATGCTCAAACGCACCATGATGGAAGGCCGCGACGAATAATCCCGTCACACCGAACTTGCAGGGTCGTGTCCGCCACCGTACCCTTGCCCTTTGCGAAAATCCCCACAGGTAGTTTCATGTCCCTGGAACAGAATTACACCGCGATTCTCGGCCAACTGGGCGAGGACGTGTCCCGCGAGGGCCTGCTCGACACGCCAAAGCGTGCCGCCAAAGCCATGCAGTACCTCTGCCGCGGTTATGAACAGACGCTCGAAGAGGTCACCAATGGTGCCCTGTTCAGCTCCGACAACAGCGAAATGGTGCTGGTCAAGGACATCGAGCTCTACTCGTTGTGCGAACACCACCTGCTGCCGTTCATCGGCAAGGCCCACGTCGCGTATATCCCGAGCGGCAAAGTGCTGGGCCTGTCGAAGGTCGCGCGGATCGTCGATATGTACGCCCGCCGCCTGCAGATCCAGGAAAACCTCAGCCGCCAGATCGCCGATGCGGTCCAGCAGGTCACCGGCGCGCTGGGCGTGGCCGTGGTGATCGAGGCCAAGCACATGTGCATGATGATGCGCGGTGTGGAGAAACAGAATTCGTCGATGATCACTTCGGTGATGCTCGGTGAGTTCCGTGAAAACGCGGCGACCCGCAGCGAGTTTCTCAGCCTGATCAAGTAATGCGTGACAGAAAAAAACCGGCGTTGATCGCCGGTTTTTTTTCGTCCGTGAAAAATCGGGTAAGCTGCGCGCCTTCTTCAATGTCCCTGTGAGGCTTGTAACGTGTTCGTCAAAGCGCTTCGTGTCGGCCTCGGCCAACTGATCATCTTCGTTGATTTCCTGACCCGCCCGGGCAAGAAACAGCGCCCCGCCGCTGCCCAGGCTCAGGTGGATACCGCCGCGAAAGACCTGACCCTGTATCAGTTCCACGCCTGCCCGTTCTGCGTGAAGACCCGCCGCAGCCTGCGTCGCCTGAATGTGCCGGTGGCCCTGAAGGATGCGAAAAACAACGAGCAGGATCGCCAGACCCTGCTGGAACAGGGTGGCAAGATCAAGGTGCCGTGCCTGCGCATCGAAGAGAATGGCCAGACCACCTGGATGTATGAGTCCAACACGATCATCGAATACCTGAACAAGCGGTTCGCCGCCGTCTGAATAAAAAAACCGGCCTGATGGCCGGTTTTTTTATGCCGCCTGTGCGGCCTGCGCCTGGCGCACCACCGCTGCCAGACGTTTGAGGCCTTCGTCCAGCCGGGCGGGGTCGATGTGACTGAAGTTCAGGCGCAGATGACCGTGGTTGCGATCCGGGTCGGGGAAAAACGGCTCGCCCGGCATGAACGCCACATCGTTGGCCAGCGCGGTGTTCAGCAAGGTACGTGTGTCCAGTGGTTGCTTCAGCGTCAGCCAGAAAAACAGCCCGCCCTGGGGTGTATTCCAGTCAGCCAGATCGGCGAAGTGAGTTTCCAGCGCTGATTGAAAAGCATCGCGACGCTGACGGTAGAAGCCGCGCAATTCACTCAAGTGCTGTTGATATTTCTCGCTGCCGATCCACTGCAACGCCTGCCACTGACCGATGCGGTTGGTGTGCAGATCCGCCGATTGTTTGAGTTTGAGCAGGTGCGGAAACAGATCGGGGCTGGCGATCAGGTAGCCGACGCGCAGACCCGGCAACAGGGTTTTCGACACAGTGCCGGTGTAGATCCAGCTGGATTTCTTCAGGCGTCCGGCAATTGGCCTGGCGCTGCCACCGTCGAAAGTCAGTTCGCGGTAAGGCTCGTCTTCGATCAGGGTCACGTCGAATTCGTCGAGCAGTGCTGCGACTGCTTCGCGCTTGGCTTCGCTGTAGCGTACGGCGGACGGGTTCTGGAAGGTCGGAATCAAATAGATGAACGCTGGGCGATGCTGCTCCAGGCGCTGGCGCAGTTGTGCCAGATTTGGTCCATCGGCCTCCAGCGGCACGGTCAGGCAATCGGCGCCGAACAGCTGGAAGATCTGCAAGGCCGCCAGATAGGTCGGCGCTTCGAGCAGGATTTCGGTGCCCTTGTCGATGTACAGCTTGGCCGCCAGATCGAGGGTTTGCTGGGAACCGCTGACCACCAGCACCTGACTCGCCTCACACGGCAACCCCAGCGCCCTCGCCTCTGCCGCCAGCGCTTCACGCAACGCGGGCTCGCCTTCGCTCATGCCGTACTGGCCGAGAGACAGCGGCATGTCGGCCCATTCGACCTTCGGCAGCATCGCTTCAGCAGGCAAACCGCCCGCGAAGGACATGACTTCCGGGCGCTGAGCTGCGGCCAGGATTTCACGGATCAGAGAACTTTTGAGACGCGAGACACGTTCGGAAAAAGCCATGGAAGTCACCGCTAGCGAGGCATGAGAAAAATGAGTCAAACTTGTTGACTGAAATTACGACAACCTCAGCGGAAACGTCAATATGATTGACCTTAAAAACTGCGCCAGCCAACAGCAAGCCATGGAAGCGTTCTTCTTCGGTTACCAGGCGTTCACCGCCAAGGCTGACGAAATGCTTGAGCGTCGCGGCCTGTCCCGCGTGCATCAGCGCATCGTGTTTTTCATCGCCCGCTACCCGAACCTGAGCGTCAAGGAGTTGCTCGCGCTACTCGGTGTGAGCAAACAGGCGTTGAACATGCCGTTGCGGCAATTGCAGGAAATGCACCTGGTGGACAGCGTGGCGTCCGAAGAAGACAAACGGAAACGGCTTCTGACGTTGACCGTCGAAGGCGCGAGATTTGAACAGGCATTGCGCCGCGAGCAGGTGAAATTGCTGGAGCGGGTGTTTGCCGAAGCGGGCGAAACGGCGGTCAACGGCTGGCTGGCGGTGAATCTGGCGTTGGGAAAAAACCGCGCGGCCGAGTGATATAGCCCGATCCTCAAAACTTTCGTCGACAAAACCAAAAACATTATTTGCTTTATTTGTATACAAAAGCATAATCCACAGCGTGCGAGTTCCTGACCGCATGGTCAACAAATTCGCGTATGCCTCAAAGGGCCGCTGCCACCCCCTCATAGGGTCCGGCCCTGGAAATAACAATAAAACTCTTGAGGAGTACTCGCTGTGGAAAGCCGCAAATCCGAAGCATCGACGCTGGAACTCTCGCCGCCGTTACGCAATGGCCTGCTTGAGCGCCTCTTTAAACTCAGCTTGCATGGCACCACGGTGAAGACCGAGCTGATCGCCGGTCTGACAACCTTCATCACCATGGCCTACATCATTTTCGTCAACCCGAACATCATGGCCGATGCCGGGATCGATCACGGTGCGGCTTTCGTCGCCACCTGCATCGCCGCCGCGCTGGGCTGCCTGCTGATGGGTCTGTACGCCAACTGGCCGGTGGGCCTGGCGCCGGGCATGGGCCTCAACGCATTCTTCACCTACACCGTGGTCGGCACCATGGGCTACAACTGGGAAACCGCGCTGGGTGCGGTGTTCGTCTCGGGTGTGCTGTTCATGATCCTGACCTTTTCGCGGATTCGCGAATGGCTGCTCAACAGCATTCCGGTCAGCCTGCGCTTTGCGATGGGTGCCGGTGTGGGTCTGTTTCTCGGGCTGATCGGCCTGAAGACCGCCGGCATTGTCGTCGACAGCCCGGCCACGCTGATCAAGCTTGGCTCGCTGCGTGAACCCGGCCCGCTGCTCGCCGCCATCTGCTTCCTGATGATCGCGATCCTCAGCTACCACAAAGTGTTCGGCGCGATCCTCATCAGCATCATCACCGTGACCCTGGCTGGCTGGGGCATCGGTCTGGTGCACTACGAGGGCATCATGTCCGCCCCGCCAAGCCTGGCGCCGACGTTCATGGCCATGAACGTCGCCGGCGTGTTCAACGTCAGCATGATCAGCGTCGTGCTCGCCTTCCTTTTCGTGCACATGTTCGACACCGCCGGCACCCTGATGGGGGTTGCCCAGCGCGCCAATCTGGTAGGCGCTGACGGCCGCATCGAAAACCTCTCCCGCGCCATGAAAGCCGACTCCGCCTCCAGCGTATTCGGTGCAGTCGTCGGCGTTCCGCCGGTCACCAGCTATGTGGAAAGTGCCGCCGGTGTAGCGGCTGGTGGTCGGACTGGTCTTACCGCAGTCACCGTCGGTGTGCTATTTATAGCCGCGATGTTCTTTGCACCGCTGGCCGGCATGATTCCCGCCTACGCCACCGCTGGCGCGCTGATTTATGTAGCGATGCTGATGATGGGTGGCATGGCGCACATCGAATGGGACGAAGCGACCGACAGTATTCCGGCCATCGTCACCGCGATCATGATGCCGTTGACCTTCTCGGTCGCCGACGGTATCGCGCTGGGCTTCATTACCTATGTCGCGCTGAAGGCCGGCACCGGTAAATACAAAGAGATCTCCGTCAGCCTGTGGGTGCTCTGCGCGATCTTCATCGCCAAGTTCATCTTCTTGTAAGCGTCACGCGGTTCGAGCGTCAAAACAGCCTCACCCTTGCGGGTGGGGCTTTTGCACATTCTTGATAACGATAAAAAGGAGAAAGTGATGAGTCTGGAAACCTGGCTGCTGTTCAGCGGCGCTGCGCTGGTGGTGATCCTGATTCCGGGGCCGCTGTCATTGCTGATGATCAGCAACAGTCTGAATTACGGTTTGCGCCGTTCATACCCGGCATTTCTCGGTGGCGTATTCGCCTCGATCTGCCTGCTCAGTGCCTCGGCGCTGGGGCTGGGTGCCCTGCTGCTGGCGTCCGAAAAACTGTTCAGCGCCCTGAAAATCATCGGCGCGATCTACCTGTTCTACCTCGCCTGGCAGAGCTGGCAGCAATCACGTCAGCCATCGACCGGCGCCGAGGTTCCGCAAGCGGCACCGGTTCCGAAATTCCGCGCATTGTTCAGCCGGGCCTTCGTGCTGGGCGCGAGCAATCCGAAAGACATCTTGTTCTTTGCCGCGTTTCTGCCGCAATTCCTCAGTGCGCAACAACCGTTCCTCCCACAACTGCTGGTGATGATCGCCACCTGGACGGTGCTCGATCTGCTGTGCAAGTTGACCTACGGCCTCGGTGCCCATGGTGCGGCGCGCTACCTGCGCAGCGGCAAGGGTCAGAGCTGGTTCAACCGGATCAGCGCCGGTCTGTTTGGCGGCGCAGGTGCGGCATCGTTGCTGAGCGGTCACTGAAATATCGCGTCCTGACTGCCCAGATTTGCAACTGACTGCCGCCCTCGAATCGCCATGCGAGGGCGGCAAACGCTTCGCTACCCCCCCGCCTCTTCTGATGAACGATTGCCCGATCGGGTCCATCTGTCTTCGCTATACATATGTACCACCCGTCAAAACCCCGGCTTGACGATCATTTCTGTGCATCGTGCGCCTCATCTGGCGCACGGAGGCGGTGCCCTCCAGATAATCGATTGCCTGACAGAGCCAAACAATCAATGAGCCCCAAACGCCCCACCCGACCGAAAACAGATACGCCGGATACCACGCCTGTCGTACGGGACACCACGCCGGACACTCCAACACCACCGCGCCTGATGCCCGACACCTTGATCGATCCGACCTTGACCCACCCGGTCTGGCAGTTGCCTGCGCCACCTGTGACCCGCCGGGAGATGATCGAAATCTACGACCTCCCCGCCGAGACGCACATCCGGGACAGCACCGTACAAAGACCGATCGGCAGTTATTTTCTCGCACCTGGGCTGGTCAACCGACTGCCGCCTCCCGACCTGCTGAACGGCATTCGTTCAGCGGGCCGCCATGCCTATGTCGATCTTGTCGAGGGCGGAACGGTGCTGATCGGACCGGATGCACAGACACGGTGTTTATCGTGCGCGACGGACATGCACGGCTGTGATTGCAACCGACTAAACGAGGGACGAAAAAAAGCCCGCAGTGTGAGCGGGCGAAAGACCAAAGAAGCTATATGCGCAGTCGCTTCCCGGTGGGGGCAGCTGCTTGGGGGTCAGCTGCCCCGGTAGGTGGAATAGCTGTAAGGCGAGATCAGCAACGGTACGTGGTAATGATCCTGTTCGGCGGAAATGCCGAACCGCAGCACCACCACGTCCAGAAATGCCGGCTCCGGCAACTGGACGCCACGGGCGCGGTAGTAATCGCCGGCGTGGAACTGAACCTGATAGACACCGGTACGGTAGTCATCGCCTTGCAGCAGCGGCGCATCGACCCGGCCATCGCTGTTGGTAAGCGCACTGGCGACCAATTCCAGGTGCGAACCTTCAACGCGGTACAGCTCGACCTTGATCGAGCTGCCCGGGCAACCGTGTGCAGCGTCCAAAACGTGTGTTGTCAAACGTCCCATTGATTCTGCGCGCCTGCCTGCGTGGAGCAGTCAGACTTCGCGCCTCCCGAAGTCAGTTGAAAAGGAGACCGCACCGTTTCGGAGCACGAAAAGCTGCGGCGAGCGATTGATTAAGACACTTTTCAAAAAAATTGTACACAATAAAAACGACATTTTTCCTCTTACCCCCGCCATCCTCCGATTTCCCGGTGATATGCCCTTGCACCATGCATTCATTGAACCCCCAGTCCATTAGCTGACTGGTCAGGCAGGTTTCTTGCAGGCTCACGCCATTAGCAGTAAAAGATGACAGCCGGTGAAAAATGCGAAAATTCAGGCTTACAAATTGAGAATAAAGTTGTATACAATCAGCCCATCGCTGTGACGCCAGCCTGTGCAGGCCGTTACACAACCTGTCAACGAATAAGAAGGAAGACTGCAGTGAGCGCTGACTACCCACGCGACCTGATCGGTTACGGCAGTAACCCTCCTCACCCACACTGGCCGGGCAATGCCCGGATCGCCCTGTCGTTCGTACTCAATTACGAAGAAGGCGGCGAGCGCAACATTCTGCACGGCGACAAAGAATCGGAAGCCTTCCTCTCGGAAATGGTCGCGGCCCAGCCTCTGCAAGGCGCGCGCAACATGAGCATGGAATCGCTTTACGAGTATGGCAGCCGTGCCGGCGTCTGGCGGATCCTGAAACTGTTCAAGGAATTCGACATTCCGCTGACCATCTTCGCCGTGGCCATGGCCGCCCAGCGCCACCCGGACGTGATCCGCGCGATGGTCGAGGCCGGCCACGAGATCTGCAGCCACGGCTACCGCTGGATCGACTACCAGTACATGGACGAGGCACAGGAACGCGAGCACATGCTCGAAGCGATCCGCATCCTCACCGAACTCACCGGCGAGCGCCCGCTGGGCTGGTACACCGGTCGCACCGGCCCGAACACCCGTCGTCTGGTGATGGAAGAAGGCGGTTTCCTCTACGACTGCGACACCTACGACGACGACCTGCCCTACTGGGAACCGAACAACCCGACCGGCAAGCCGCACCTGGTGATCCCGTACACCCTGGACACCAACGACATGCGCTTCACCCAGGTCCAGGGTTTCAACAAGGGCGACGATTTCTTCGAATACCTCAAAGACGCGTTCGATGTGCTGTACGCCGAAGGCGCCGAAGCACCGAAGATGCTGTCGATCGGCCTGCACTGCCGCCTGGTGGGCCGTCCGGCGCGTCTGGCTTCGCTCAAGCGCTTTATCGAATACGCCAAAAGTCATGAACAGGTGTGGTTCAGCCGCCGCGTCGACATCGCGCGTCACTGGCACGAAACCCACCCGTACCAAGGGGCTGCCAAATGAGCACCTTTCAAAGCCTGAAACCGTCGACTCTGAGCCGCGACGCCTTCGTCAAAGCCTTCGCCGACATCTACGAACATTCGCCATGGGTGGCCGAAAAGGCCTTCGACCTGGGCCAGGACGCGCCGATCGACCAGATCGAAACCCTGCACCAGCGCATGAGCGACATCCTGTTGAGCGCCGATCACGCCAGTCAGCTGGCACTGATCAACGCTCACCCGGACCTGGCCGGCAAAGCTGCCGTCCAGGGCGAGTTGACCGAAGCCAGCACCAATGAACAGGCTGGCGCCGGTATTCACCAATGCACGGCCGAAGAGTTTTCTCGCTTCACCGAGCTGAACGACGCCTACAAGGCCAAGTTCAAGTTTCCCTTCATCATGGCGGTAAAAGGCAGCAACCGGCATCAGATCCTCGCGGCGTTCGAAACGCGCATTCACAACCCGGTCGACACCGAGTTCAAATGCGCGCTGGCGGAGATCAACAAGATTGCCCTGTTCCGTTTACTGACTCTTTAGCGAGCATGGCCCGAGCGTGTCAGACGCGGAGAACGCCCAGGGCCTCGCAAGCATCCCAAGCCACTTATTTAAAGGCAGACAAGAAGAATGAAAGCTTACGCCGTACCTTTCGAGAAGTTCGTCAACCTGGCCGATGCCCGCCTGGGCACCAAAATCATCTCGGTCACCGATGACTGGTTCGCAGACGCCAATCGTCTGTTTCAGCCGACCCCGGCCGTGTGGAAGGAGGGCGTGTTCGATGACAACGGCAAGTGGATGGACGGCTGGGAATCCCGCCGCAAGCGCTTCGAAGGCTACGACAGCGCGGTGATCCGCCTGGGCGTTCCGGGTTCGATCAAAGGCGTGGACATCGACACTTCATTCTTCACCGGCAACTTCCCGCCATCGGCCTCTCTGGAAGCGTGCTTCCTGGCCTCGGGCGAGCCGGACGAAAACACCCAGTGGACTGAAGTGCTGTCGGCCGTCGAGCTGCAGGGCAACAGCCACCACTACCACGAAATCAGCAACGACAAGGCGTTCAGCCACCTGCGCTTCAACATCTACCCGGACGGCGGTGTTGCCCGTCTGCGCGTGTACGGCATTCCGTTCCGCGACTGGTCGGCGGTTGGCGACAACGAGCAAGTGGACCTGGCAGCAGCCCTCAACGGTGGCCGCGCCCTCGCCTGCTCCGACGAACACTTCGGCCGCATGAGCAACATCCTCAACCCGGGCCGTGGCATCAACATGGGCGACGGCTGGGAAACCGCACGTCGTCGCACGCCAGGCAATGACTGGGTAATCGTCGCGCTGGGCCACCCGGGCGAGATCGAGAAAATCATCGTCGACACCCTGCACTTCAAGGGCAACTACCCGGACACCTGCTCGATCCAGGGCGCGTTCGTCAAGGGCGGCACCGACAGCCAGATCGAAACCCAGTCGCTGTTCTGGCGCGAACTGCTGCCGAGCCAGAAGCTGGAAATGCACGCCGAACACACTTTCGTCGAGCAGATCAAGGCACTGGGCCCGATCACCCACATCCGTCTGAACGTGTTCCCGGATGGTGGTGTGAGCCGCCTGCGCGTACTGGGCAAAGTCGCTAAATAAGCGCTGAACCCGATCGCCAGCAGACTGGCTCCCACAGGGAATGTATTCCACATGTGGGAGCTGGCCTGCCAGCGATAGCAACAGAACCAACAACACAGAATTCGGATAAGAAGAACAGCATGCGCACACTGACGATTGAACCGCTGACCAAAGAAGCCTTCGCCCCTTTCGGTGACGTGATCGAAACCGACGGCAGCGATCACTTCATGATCAACAACGGTTCGACCATGCGCTTCCACAAACTGGCGACGGTCGAAACCGCGACGCCTGAGGACAACGCGATCATCAGCATCTTCCGCGCCGACGCGCAGGACATGCCGCTGACCGTCAGCATGCTGGAACGCCATCCGCTGGGCAGCCAGGCTTTCATTCCGCTGCTCGGCAACCCCTTTCTGATCGTGGTCGCGCCACTTGGCGATGAACCTGTATCAGGCTTGGTCCGCGCCTTCGTCACCAACGGCAGGCAGGGCATCAATTACCATCGCGGCGTCTGGCACCACCCGGTGCTGACGATCGAAAAGCGGGATGACTTCCTGGTGGTTGATCGCAGTGGCACAGGCAATAACTGCGATGAGCATTTTTTCAAAGAGGATGAGCGTTTGATCCTCGCCCCCCACCAATAAGAGAAGGTCCGATCACTCGACAACAAGAGTGACGGGCGAGAGGTAAAGACTGTGGAAGCACATCTGTTGGAATGGCTGAACCTGAGCGTGCGCTGGGTTCACATGATCACTGGCGTGGCCTGGATCGGCGCGTCGTTCTACTTCGTCTGGCTGGAGAACAACCTCAACCGCGTCAACCCGAAAACCGGTCTTGCCGGTGATCTGTGGGCGATCCACGGCGGCGGTATCTATCACCTGGAAAAATACAAACTGGCCCCTCCGTCGATGCCGGAGAACCTGCACTGGTTCAAATGGGAAGCCTACTTCACCTGGATGTCGGGGATCGCGCTGCTGTGCGTGGTGTTCTACTCCAACCCCGTGCTCTACCTCGTGGCACCCGGCAGCGGCCTGACCGGCCCTGAAGGCGTGGCCATCGGCATCGGTTCGCTGATCGCCGGCTGGTTCATCTACGACTTCCTCTGCGATTCGCCACTCGGCAAGAAACCCGCCCTGCTCGGCTTCATCCTGTTCGTGCTGATCATCGGCGCGGCGTATGGCTTCAGCAAGGTGTTCAGCGGTCGTGGTGCGTACCTGCACGTCGGCGCGATCATCGGCACCATCATGGTCGGCAACGTGTTCCGCATCATCATGCCGGCGCAACGCGCACTGGTGGCTGCGATCGCCGAGAACCGCACGCCGGATCCGGCCCTGCCGGCCAAAGGCCTGCTGCGTTCGCGTCACAACAACTACTTCACCCTGCCGGTGCTGTTCATCATGATCAGCAACCACTTCCCGAGCACTTACGGCAGCCAGTACAACTGGTTGATCCTGGCCGGGATCGCAGTGTTGGCGGTGTTGGTACGTCACTACTTCAATACCCGTCACGACAGCCACAAGTTTGCCTGGACTCTGCCAGTGGCAGCGGTAGGCATGATCACCCTGGCTTACGTCACCGGCCCTGCGCCGATGCCGACCGCGCCGGAAGTGGCCAAGGCACCTGCGAAAATCGAGTACCAGCCGCTGCCGGAAACGGCCCTGGGTGGTGGCGCGAAACCGGCTGAAGCGGCACAACCGGCCGCACCTGCTGCGCCGGCCGCCGCTCCGGCTCAGGCGTCCAACGCCGGCCCTGCGTTCGACAAGGTGCACAACGTGATCCAGGAACGCTGCGCGGTCTGCCATTCGGCCAAACCGACCAGCCCGCTGTTCAGCGCGGCACCGGCCGGTGTGATGTTCGACACCCCCGAGCAGATCCGCCAGAACGCGGCGCGGATCCAGGCGCAAGCCATCACCACGCAGATCATGCCACTGGGCAACATCACGCAGATGACCCAGCAGGAACGTGACCTGATCGGTGCATGGATCGCGCAGGGAGCCCAGACCAACTAAGCAATAAAAGCATCGCGGGCAAGCCCGCTCACACAGGGATTCACACAATCCTGTGGGAGCTGGCTTGCCTGCGATTAGCCGCAACGCGGTTTACCTGATGCAAAAGGACAGCTGTGAGCAACCCGGCAGCTGTTCAATCACAAGAATAAAAAAGATCCGAGGTGTTGCATGTCCGAGCTGTCCAAAGCGCGCATCCCCGACGCACCCGCCATTCAGCGTTTGCCCCTTTTGCAACTGATCCTGGTCGGTTTGCAACATGTTCTGCTGATGTACGGCGGCGCCATCGCGGTACCGCTGATCATCGGACAGGCCGCTGGCCTGAGTCGTGAAGAAATCGCCTTCCTGATCAACGCTGACCTGCTGGTCGCCGGTATCGCCACCATCGTGCAATCCTTAGGGATCGGCCCGATGGGCATTCGCATGCCGGTGATGATGGGGGCCAGTTTCGCCGCTGTCGGCAGCATGGTCGCCATGGCCGGCATGCCCGGCATCGGTCTGCAGGGGATCTTCGGCGCTACCATCGCCGCCGGGTTCTTCGGCATGATCATCGCGCCGTTCATGTCCAAGGTCGTGCGCTTCTTCCCTCCTCTCGTGACCGGCACGGTCATCACCTCGATCGGTTTATCGTTGTTCCCCGTGGCCGTGAACTGGGCCGGTGGCGGCGCTGGCGCCGCACAATTCGGTTCACCGATTTATCTGGCCATTGCCGCCTTGGTGCTGGCCACCATTCTGTTGATCCACCGCTTCATGCGCGGTTTCTGGGTCAACATTTCCGTGCTGATCGGCATGTGCCTGGGCTACGTGCTCTGCGGCGCCATCGGCATGGTCGATCTGAGCGGCATGGCCAATGCGCCGTGGGTTCAGTTCGTCACCCCGCTGCATTTCGGCATGCCGAAGTTCGAACTGGCACCGATCCTGTCGATGTGTCTGGTAGTGGTGATCATCTTCGTCGAGTCCACCGGGATGTTCCTGGCGCTGGGCAAGATCACCGGCCAGGAAGTCTGCCCACGCATGCTGCGTCGCGGCTTGCTGTGTGATGCCGGCGCATCGTTCGTTGCCGGTTTCTTCAACACCTTCACCCACTCCTCCTTCGCGCAGAACATCGGCCTGGTGCAGATGACCGGCGTGCGCTGCCGCTCGGTGACCATCGTCGCTGGCGGCTTGCTGATCGTCCTCAGCCTTCTGCCGAAAGCCGCGTTCCTGGTGGCGTCGATTCCACCGGCGGTACTCGGTGGCGCAGCGATTGCGATGTTCGGCATGGTGGCAGCTACCGGTATCAAGATCCTGCAAGAGGCCGACATCGGCGACCGGCGCAATCAGTTGCTGGTAGCGGTAAGCATCGGCATGGGCCTGATCCCGGTGGTGCGCCCGGAATTCTTCGCCCACTTGCCATTGTGGATGAGCCCGATTACCCACAGCGGGATCGCCATGGCCACCCTCAGCGCGCTGACGCTGAACCTGTTGTTCAACATCCTGGGCGGCGCCGAACGCGCGGCCATCAACGACTGTCACGCACACCCGCACTGATCCGAAGAGTAAAAGAGGGGCTCGCCAACGCCAGCCCCCTCGCGACAGCTTTGCCTCAAACAATAAAAACAAGAGGGAGCAACAGATGATCCGGACTCAAACCAACGTGTTGTTGAGCGGCGGCCTGCTGGCCGCATCACAGGCCATGGCCGGCGATTTATTGCTGTGGCAGACCAACAGCCTGAGCTATCTGTACGGCAAGAACTTCGCGATCAACCCGTCGATCCAGCAGACGGTGACGTTCGAGCACGCCGACAAGTGGAAGTACGGCGACAACTTCCTGTTCGTCGACAAGATCTTCTACAACGGCCAGGAAGACCGCAACAAAGGCCCGCACACCTTCTACGGCGAATTCACCCCGCGCTTCTCGTTCGGCAAGATCTTCGACCGCAAGCTCGAGTTCGGGCCGATCAAGGACGTGCTGCTGGCGATGACCTACGAGTATGGCGAAGGCGAGAGCGAGGCCTATCTGATCGGCCCGGGTTTCGACCTGAAAGTACCGGGCTTCAACTACGTCACCCTGAACATCTTCCGCCGCCAGACCGAAGGCCCGCGCCCCGGTGATGGCGTCTGGCAGATCACCCCGGGCTGGTCCTACAGCATTCCAGTGGGCAATTCCGATGTGCTGATCGATGGCTACCTCGACTGGGTCGTCGACAACGACGAAAACTCGCGCGGCACCTATCACGCCAACCTGCACATCAATCCGCAGATCAAATACGACCTGGGCAAAGCCCTCGGCTGGAGCCAGAAGCAGTTGTATGTCGGCACCGAGTACAGCTACTGGAAGAACAAATACGGGGTCGAAAGCAGCCACAACCTCGACACCAATCAGAACACCGCCAGCCTGCTGGTGAAGGTGCACTTCTAAGATGACCCGCAACCGTGCCCCCTACCTGTCGTCGGTGCTCTGTTGCGGGGCACTTGAGACCTGGCCGTTGAGTCAGTATTCTCCGCGGCCTTCTGAATTCGGTCTAAAAAAAAGCCCGGATTTAATTCCTGACCAACGGGCCAACTTATCCCGGCCCCGGTCAGTACCGAGGCGTCCCGAAAACACGCTCAGTCGACTGTTTTTCAGCAGCCGACGGGCGTTTTTTTGCTTTTCGAAAAGCCTTGGCTCAGCTCTTGCTAACAGCATGAAAGCTGACCGGATGGATGATTTTTGCAGCAACGAAAAAAGGCGCCACACCAGAGCGCCGACTCAAAAAAATAAACGTGGAACACCTACTTTGGGAGCAACCGAATGAAACGTATGAGCACCAGCCTGATGCTTGCGGGAACCATGCTGGCCGGGGGTCAGGCCATGGCCGACGGTCTGCTGCAATGGCAGAACAACAGCCTGACCTACCTTTACGGCAAGGATTTCAAGGTCAACCCGGCCATCCAGCAGACGGTCACCTTCGAGCACGCCGATGCATGGAAGTATGGGGACAACTTCCTGTTCATCGACAAGATCTTCTACAACGGCAAGCCAGACGGCGGCGTCGGCAACAACACCTATTACGGTGAATTCAGCCCACGCCTGTCGCTCGGCAAGATCCTCGACCAGAAGATCGAATTCGGCCCGATCAAAGACGTGCTGCTGGCGATGACTTACGAGTTCGGTGAGGGTGACGTCGAGTCCTACCTGATCGGCCCGGGCTTCGACCTGGCGATTCCGGGCTTCGATTACTTCCAGCTGAACTTCTACCAGCGTCACACCGAAGGCTCGCGTCCGGGTGACAACGTCTGGCAGATCACCCCAGTCTGGTCCTACACCATTCCGGTCGGCAATTCGAACGTGCTGATCGACGGCTACATGGACTGGGTGGTCGACAACGATGTCAACAGCAAAGGCGAATACCACGCCAACCTGCACTTCAACCCACAGGTCAAATACGACCTGGGCAAGGCGCTGAATTTCGGCGAGAAGCAGTTGTACGTCGGTGTTGAATACGACTACTGGAAAGACAAGTACGGGATCGATGACACCCGTGCCTTCACCACCAATCAGAACGTGACCAGCTTCCTGGTGAAGTTCCACTTCTGATAGTGCTGCGGATGGCGCCCGCCAGGGCGCCATCTGTTTCAGGCCGGGATCACCGCCTCGCCAATCCCGAGAAACCGGCACAGTTCATCGCGCTTGGCCAGTGCATCGCGCCGCCCCAGGTCGATCAGTTCACTGCAATACCCCGCCTCGAACAACAAGTAACTCAACACCCCTGCCCCGCTCGTTTTGGTCGCCCCCGGACCACGTAAAAACAGCCGCAACGCCGCCGGCAGTTCCTGACGATGCCGCGCCGCGATTTCATCGATCGGCTGACTCGGCGAGATCACCAGCACTTCCACTGGCGCCACACCCAAGGCACGCGTTGGCGTTCCGTCGGGCATCAGATGGCTGAACTGGTTCAGACGCTGAAGCAGCTCGATATCGCTTTCCAGGCTGTCAATGAACGTACTGTTGAGCATGTGCCCGCCGATCTGCGCCAGTGTCGGCTGTTGACCGGTATAAGTGCGCTCCAGCGGTTGTGCCGGGTCGAACCCGCGCGGGTTGCCGCTGACGCCCACCACCAGCACCCGGCTCGCCCCCAGGTGCAAGGCCGGACTGATCGGTGCCGACTGCCGCACCGCGCCATCGCCGAAAAATTCCTCGCCGATTTTCACCGGCGCGAACAACAGCGGAATTGCTGAACTCGCGAGCAGGTGCTCCACGGTCAATTGCGTCGGTACGCCAATGCGTCGATGGCGCAGCCAGGCATCGATGCTACCGCCGCCCTGATAGAAGGTCACCGCTTGCCCCGACTCGTAGCCGAATGCAGTCACCGCCACCGCATGCAACTGCTTGCGGGCGATGGATTCGGCGATGCCGGGCATGTGCAGTTTTTCATTGAGCAGATGGCGCAACGGCGAGCTGTTGAGCAGCGCCACCGGCAATTGCCGGCCCATGCCCAACAGGCTGTGGCTGACGAAACGGCTGGCCTGGCGGATCACCCCTGGCCAGTCGCTGCGCAACACGCGATGGCTGCGAAAGCCTTGCCAGAACAGGGTCAGGCGTTCGATGGCGGCGCGAAAGTCCGTGGCGCCGCTGGCGAGGCTGACCGCGTTGATCGCCCCGGCCGAGGTGCCGACGATCACCGGAAACGGATTGTCCGCGCCCAGCGGCAGCAGTTCGGCAATCGCCGCCAGCACCCCCACCTGATACGCCGCCCGAGCCCCGCCGCCGGAAAGAATCAAACCTGTGACCGGTTCAGCTGGGCTCATCGCAACGCTCCGTGGTGCTTATGGGATTGGGTGGATCAACGACGTTTGGCGTACAGCTTCGGCTCGCCCGGCGGACGGCTCTTGAAGCGACGATGCGCCCACAGGTATTGCTCGGGGCAATCGCGCAACACGCCTTCTACCCACTGGTTGATGCGGATGCAGTCGGCTTCTTCGGTCTCGCCCGGGAAACCTTCCAGCGGCGGATGGATCACCAGACGATAGCCGCTGCCGTCGGCCAGACGCTCCTGAGTGAACGGCACCACCAGTGCCTTGCCCAGTCGGGCGAACTTGCTGGTGGCGGTGACCGTCGCGGCCTGAATGCCGAACAACGGCACGAAGATGCTTTGCTTGGCGCCGTAATCCTGATCCGGTGCGTACCAGATCGCGCGCCCGGAACGCAGCAGCTTGAGCATCCCGCGCACGTCGTCACGCTCCACTGCCAGCGAATCAAGATTGTGCCGCTCGCGGCCCTGACGCTGGATAAAGTCGAACAACGGGTTCTTGTGCTCGCGGTACATGCCGTCGATGGTGTGCTGCTGGCCGAGCAGCGCTGCGCCGATTTCCAGGGTGGTGAAATGCACCGCCATCAGAATCACGCCCTTGCCTTCGCGCTGGGCCTGTTGCAGGTGCTCCAGGCCTTCGACGTGGGCCAGTTTCGCCAGTCGCTGACGCGACCACCACCAGCTCATCGCCATTTCAAAGAAGGCGATGCCGGTGGAGGCAAAGTTTTCCTTGAGCAGGCGTTTGCGCTCGGCAGCAGATTTTTCCGGGAAACACAGTTCCAGATTGCGCTTGGCGATGCGCCGCCGGTCGCCGGCGAAGCGATACATCAAGGCACCGAGAAAGCGACCGATGGCCAGCAATGCCGGATACGGCAGTTGCACGATCAGCCACAACAGCCCCAGGCCGCACCAGAGCGGCCAGAAGCGTGGAGCAAGAAATGCTTTTCGAAAACGCGGGCGATCCATTAAAGCTTCCGTAAATACAGTGGCCGCGCATTCTACATCGTTCGACCCGGCTTGCGGCTGGCGGGCGTTCTCGTTATAAGTCTCGGCACTTTTAGTGACAAGCCGTTGTATGCCGACATGAGCCAAACCGAATCGCCAGACCAAGATCCCGTGTTCCAGCTGAAGGGCAGCATGCTCGCCATTACGGTGCTGGAACTGTCCCGCAACGACCTGGACAGCCTTGATCGGCAATTGGCCGCCAAAGTCGCCCAGGCACCGAATTTCTTCAGCAACGCGCCGCTGGTTCTGGCGCTGGACAAGTTGCCGCCGAGCGAAGGCGCCGTCGACCTGCCGGGCCTGATGCGCGTGTGCCGCCAGCACGGTCTGCGCACCCTGGCGATCCGCGCCAGCCGCATCGAAGACATCGCCGCCGCCATCGCCATCGACATTCCGGTGCTGCCGCCGTCCGGTGCCCGCGAGCGACCGCTGGAAACCGCTGAACCCGTCGCACCGAAGAAGCCGGAAAAACCGCCTGAGCCGACCGTCAAACAGACCCGCGTCATCACCACGCCAGTACGTGGTGGCCAACAGATCTATGCCCAGGGTGGCGATCTGGTGGTGGTTTCCTCGGTCAGTCCGGGGGCGGAACTTCTCGCCGATGGCAACATCCATGTATACGGCCCGATGCGCGGTCGTGCGCTGGCCGGGGTCAAGGGCGACACCAAGGCGCGGATTTTCTGTCAGCAATTGAGCGCTGAACTGATCTCCATCGCAGGCCATTACAAGGTTTCCGAAGACCTGCGTCGCGATCCGATGTGGGGTTCGGGTGTACAGGTCAGCCTATCGGGCGACGTGTTGAACATCATTCGGCTTTAACGGATACTGCCGCATTTTCCAAGCATCTCTAAAACGTAGCGAAAACGGCTCAAACGAAGTAGGAAAAAGGCCAAAAGCCAAATTCCAGCCAAGGCTGTCCGACTGCAGTAGTTTTCAAGAGATGTTTTTCAGGGGCTGAACAGTCCTTCTTCCTTAGGGGTGAAACACCTTGGCCAAGATTCTCGTGGTTACATCCGGCAAGGGTGGTGTGGGTAAGACCACCACCAGCGCCGCTATCGGTACCGGCCTCGCTCTGCGCGGCCACAAAACAGTGATCGTCGACTTCGACGTGGGCTTGCGTAACCTTGACCTGATCATGGGTTGCGAGCGCCGCGTGGTGTATGACTTCGTCAACGTCGTGAACGGCGAAGCCAACCTGCAACAGGCCCTGATCAAAGACAAGCGCCTGGAAAACCTCTATGTACTGGCCGCCAGCCAGACCCGCGACAAAGACGCGCTGACCGTCGAAGGCGTGGAAAAAGTCCTGATGGAGCTCAAGGAACAATTCGAGTTCGTGGTCTGCGACTCCCCGGCGGGCATCGAGAAAGGCGCCCACCTGGCCATGTACTTCGCTGACGAAGCGATCGTCGTGACCAACCCGGAAGTCTCCTCGGTACGTGACTCGGACCGCATGCTCGGCCTGCTGGCCAGCAAGTCCCGTCGCGCCGAACGTGGCGAAGACCCGATCAAGGAACACCTGCTGATCACCCGCTACCACCCGGAGCGCGTTGAAAAGGGCGAAATGCTCGGCGTCGAAGACGTCAAGGAAATCCTCTCGGTGACCCTGCTGGGCGTGATCCCGGAATCCCAGGCGGTGCTCAAGGCTTCCAACCAGGGCGTCCCGGTCATCCTCGACGACCAGAGCGATGCCGGCCAGGCCTACAGCGACACCGTCGACCGCCTGCTGGGCAAAGACAAAGCACACCGGTTCCTCGATGTCGAGAAGAAGGGATTCTTCGAGCGCCTGTTTGGAGGTAGGTAATGAACCTTTTTGACTTCTTTCGTGCCAACAAAAAGCCAAGCACTGCCTCGGTAGCGAAAGAGCGTCTACAGATCATCGTGGCGCATGAGCGCGGCCAGCGCAGCACGCCGGATTACCTGCCAGCCTTGCAGAAGGAACTGGTGGACGTGATCCGCAAGTACGTCAATATCGGCAACGACGACGTACATGTTGCATTGGAGAGCCAGGGCAGTTGCTCGATTCTGGAACTCAACATCACCCTGCCAGATCGCTGAGTCGATCCGGCAGGAACGACGGCGGCTCAGGGCCCTTCCGACACCGGAGGGGCCCTGAGCCGCCGTTGGCATTTGTTACGAGGCTGTTTTAATGCCGCTGTCCAACATCCACATCATCCATCAGGACGCCGCCGTTCTGGTGGTGAACAAACCGACCCTGTTGCTCTCGGTGCCCGGCCGGGCCGACGACAACAAGGACTGCCTGATCACTCGCCTGCAGGAAAACGGCTACCCGGAAGCGCGTATCGTCCATCGTCTGGACTGGGAAACCTCCGGCATCATTCTGCTGGCTCGCGACGCGGACACCCACCGCGAACTGTCGCGCCAATTTCATGACCGCGAAACCGAAAAAGCCTACACCGCCCTGTGCTGGGGTCAGCCGGAACTGGACAGCGGCAGCATCGACCTGCCCCTGCGCTATGACCCGCCAACCAAGCCACGCCACGTGGTCGACCACGAATTCGGCAAACACGCCCTGACCTTCTGGCGTGTGCTGGAACGTTGCGGCGACTGGTGCCGCGTCGAGCTGACGCCGATCACTGGCCGCTCGCACCAGTTGCGCGTGCACATGCTGTCCATCGGTCACCCGCTGCTCGGTGACGGGCTCTATGCTCATGAGCAAGCCCTCGCCGCCTGGCCGCGCCTGTGCCTGCACGCGAGCATGCTCAGCTTTACCCACCCACAGTCCGGCGAGCGCTTGCGCTTCGAATGCCCGGCTCCGTTTTAAGCACTGCCTGACCGGCAGCCGCCTGTTTTAAAGGATTTTGTTCCGGATGAGTTGTACTGATTCCCTGGCAACACCCGTCAAGAAGACCCGTCATCAACTGCTCTACCTGATTTACGGCAACCAGGATGTTTACCGGCGCGAAGCCAAGTTCAGCATCCTGACCGCCCTGTCTCAGGCCAGGACCGGCAAACGTCCGGCGATCAGGATTCTCACCGACCGGCCGCAGGACTACGAAGGCTGGCCGGTCGACACCGTGCTGCTCGACGAGCCGACCCTGACCCGCTGGCAAGGCGAAAACGGCTATCACCACCGACGCAAGGCTTGCGCGATTGCCGCCGGCTTGCAACTGGCCGAAAAAACCTTGTTCGTCGACACCGACACCCTGTTCACCAGTGACCCGAATCGGCTGTTCCAGCACATCACCCCCGGGCAATCAGTGATGGATCGTTTCGAATACGACTGGAAAGACGTCTTCGAGCGCGACGACTACCTGAAGCTCGGTCGCGACCTCAGCGCCCACGGCGTAACCCCGGACAACGGCTTCAAGCTCTACAACAGCGGGCTGTGCGGCGTAACCGACAGCGACGGGAAATTGTTCGAAGAGTCGATCCGTCTGATCGACGAATGGACGGCCGACGGTTTCGAGATCCATACCATCGAACAGATCGCTCTGTCGTTCGCCCTGCGCAAGCGGCCGGTGGTCGAGGCGCGCAAGTACATCTATCACTACTTCGCGGAAAAGCGTTTCTTCCATGCGATGCAGGCGTTCTTCTTCTCCCAGCACGGCGAGAAGTTCAGCCAGCGCCTGGTGGATCTGTGCAAGGACGTGCCGAGGGTCAAGCCGTTTCCGTCCGCCTGGCAACGCCTGAAAATCAAATGGAAGCTGCGCAACCAGAGCGGCACGATGCGCAAGGTCGGCCGTGACCTGTTGTACGGCAGCGCCGCGCCGGATCATCCGTACTACAGCGCCTGTCGCCATGAATGGTGGGAATGTGCCTCGCGGGAGATTCTTCGTTGGGACGAGAGCCGTCAGAAAAAGCTCCTGAGCCAGAGCCGATGGCCGCAACAACTGCCGCGCCCGGAGCGGCCTGAAGATGAAAAAATCATCATGAACTACCTGAAAAAACGCGTGACCGCCGCCCGCTGACCCACACTGTCCACTGCGGGAGCCTGCCCCCGCAGTGGATCTCCTTTTACATTCGATTTCGATTGTGGCCTGCGCACCGGCATGCGTTAAACTCCCGCCCATTGCTGTCTGGAGCTTCTTATGCGCGAAGAGTTGAACCAAGGCCTGATCGACTTCCTCAAGGCCTCCCCTACCCCGTTTCACGCCACCGCCAGCCTTGTTCAACGCCTGGAGGCCGCCGGTTATGTGCGCCTCGACGAGCGCGAGACCTGGCACACCGAAGCCAATGGCCGTTACTACGTCACCCGTAACGACTCCTCGATCGTCGCGATCAAGATGGGCCGCAACTCTCCGCTGCACGACGGCATCCGCCTGGTCGGCGCCCATACCGACAGCCCGTGCCTGCGAGTCAAGCCGCAACCTGAATTGCAGCGCCAGGGTTTCTGGCAGCTGGGCGTCGAAGTCTACGGCGGCGCGCTACTGGCACCGTGGTTCGACCGTGATCTGTCGCTGGCCGGCCGCGTTACCTTCCGCCGCGACGGCAAGGTCGAAAGCCAGCTGATCGACTTCAAGGCACCGATCGCGATCATTCCCAACCTGGCCATCCACCTCAACCGTGAAGCCAATCAGGGCTGGGCGATCAATGCCCAGACCGAACTGCCGCCAATTCTCGCGCAGTTCGCCGGTGACGAGCGTGTGGACTTCCGCGCAGTCCTCACCGATCAACTGGCCCGCGAGCACGGCCTCAATGCCGACGTGGTGCTCGATTACGAGCTGAGCTTCTACGACACCCAAAGCGCCGCCGTCATCGGCCTGAACGGTGACTTCATCGCCGGCGCCCGCCTCGACAACTTGCTGTCGTGCTACGCCGGCCTGCAAGCCCTGCTGACCGCCGACACCGATGAAACCTGCGTGCTGGTGTGCAACGACCACGAAGAAGTCGGCTCATGCTCGGCGTGCGGCGCCGACGGCCCGATGCTGGAACAGACCCTGCGTCGCCTGTTGCCCGAGGGTGATGAGTTCGTACGCACCATTCAGAAATCCCTGCTGGTTTCGGCCGACAACGCCCACGGCGTGCACCCGAACTACGCCGAGAAGCACGACGCCAACCACGGCCCGAAACTCAACGCCGGCCCGGTGATCAAGGTCAACAGCAACCAGCGCTACGCCACCAACAGTGAAACCGCCGGGTTCTTCCGTCATCTGTGCATGGCCGAAGAAGTCCCGGTGCAAAGCTTCGTGGTACGCAGCGACATGGGTTGCGGTTCGACCATCGGCCCGATCACCGCCAGCCACCTGGGCGTGCGCACGGTCGACATCGGCCTGCCGACGTTCGCCATGCACTCGATCCGCGAACTGTGCGGCAGCCATGACCTGGCCCACCTGGTCAAAGTGCTGAGCGCGTTCTACGCCAGCCGCGAATTGCCGTAACCGGTTCTGTGGCGAGGGTGCTTGCTCCCTCGCCACGTCGACTGCGCAGTGACTGTGATACACATCACCACCGGTCGGCAAAATTCCACCTAGACTTAAATCATCCCCTACGACAAGGCTGTCGCCATGATCTCGATGTCTGCGTTCCACGCCATGCTCATTCCGATACTGTGCGGAATGATTCTGCTGGCGATCGGCTTCAACTTCCGCGACAAGAACGCCGGAGTGTTCGCCATGTGGATCGGCATGCTGTTGATCCTGGCCACCGTGGTCTACAAGATCCTCGCCAAACTCAACGAATAAATCCGCGCTCGGCTCGCATTGATTTTGACGGGCTCGTACACTCGCCCGATCCGCCCCTTGCGAGGTTGACCGCCTAGTGTTCGCTCGTCTTTCTGCCCTGCCCTGCCTGTTCCTCATCTGCCTGATGACGCTGCTGCCGTTGGCGCCTGCCCAAGCGGTGAGCCTGCCCGGCCTGCTCAGTGGATCGAACAAGGCGCAACCCGAAGCCCAGGAACCCCTCGGCCAGTCCCTCGACGAAGTCATCAAGTCGCTGGAAAACGACAAGCAACGCGCCCAGTTGCTGAGCGATCTGAAAAAACTGCGCGACGCTACGAAAAAAGCCCAGGCCACCCCGGAAGAAGGCGTGCTGGGCCTGATTGGCGGCACCCTCGCCACTTTTGAAAAACAATTCACCGGCAGCGACAGCCCGCTCAATCGCTGGTCCGCCGAATTCGATCTGGCCAAAGACGAACTGTCTGACCTGATGCTGCCGGCCAGCGAATGGCTGCCGATCATCTTCGCCTTCGCCGTAATTCTCGCCGTCTGGAGCCTGCTGGCCGCCGCACTGATCTGGCTTGGCCACCGGGTGCGCATGCGCTTCGGCCTGACCGAAGAGCTGCCGCAAAACCCCCGGGCCCTCGACATGCTGCGCTTCGCCCTGCGCAAGCTCGGGCCATGGATGATTGCCCTGGCCATCACGGTTTACATGAGCTACGCGCTGCCGTCGTCCCTGGGCAAAAGCCTGGCGATGGTTCTGGCCTACGCGCTGGTGGTCGGCACCTGTTTCTCGGCGATCTGCGTGATTGCCTTCTCCGTACTCGACGGCCCGCACCGCCATCGCGCGTTGTACATCCTGCGCCATCAGGCCTTTCGCCCTCTGTGGCTGATCGGCAGCTTCGCCGCGTTCGGCGAAGCACTGAACGACCCGCGACTGGTGGCCGGCCTCGGCGTGCACCTGGCGCACACCGCCGCCACCGTCGCCAATGTGCTAGCGGCCCTGTCGACCGGCCTGTTCATCCTGCGCTTCCGCCGCCCGATCGCTCACCTGATCCGCAACCAGCCGCTGTCCCGCCGCCTGACCCGCCGCGCTCTCAGCGACACCATCGAAATTCTCGGCACCTTCTGGTACGTGCCGGCGCTGGTGCTGGTGGGAATTTCCCTGTTCGCCACCTTCGTCTCCGCCGGCGACACCAGCACCGCCTTGCGCCAGTCACTGATCTGCACCGTGCTGCTGGTGTTGTGCATGGTGATCAACGGCCTCGTCCGCCGCCACGCCCTCAAACCCCAACGCGGTCCGAAACGCCACGCCTTCTATTCCGAACGCCTGAAAAGCTTCTTCTACACCCTCGCTCATTTGCTGGTGTGGCTGGCGTTCATCGAACTCGGCCTGCGGGTCTGGGGCATGTCACTGATCGGTTTCACCGAAGGCGAAGGCCACGACGTCAGCGTCAAACTGTTCAGCCTGATCGGCACGTTGATCTTCGCCTGGCTGATCTGGATCCTCAGCGACACCGCCGTCCACCACGCCCTCACCCGCTCACGCAAAGGCCTGGCCAACGCCCGCGCACAAACCATGATGCCGTTGATCCGCAACGTGCTGTTCGTGGCGATCTTCATCATCGCCCTGATCGTCGCCCTGGCGAACATGGGCATGAACGTCACGCCACTGCTGGCCGGTGCCGGCGTGATCGGCCTGGCGATCGGCTTCGGCGCCCAGTCACTGGTAGCCGACCTGATCACCGGCCTGTTCATCATCATCGAAGACTCCCTGGCCATCGACGACTACGTCGATGTCGGCGGCCACCTCGGCACCGTCGAAGGCCTGACCATCCGCACCGTACGCCTGCGGGACATCGACGGCATCGTCCACACCATCCCGTTCAGCGAAATCAAAAGCATCAAGAACTACTCCCGGGAATTCGGCTACGCGATCTTCCGCGTGGCGGTGCCGTTCAACATGAACATCGACGAAGCCATCAAACTGATGCGCGAAGTCGGCCAGAAAATGCGCACCGACCCGCTGCAGCGCCGCAACATCTGGTCGCCACTGGAGATACAAGGGGTGGAAAGCTTCGAGTCCGGCAACGCGATATTGCGCGCCCGGTTCAAGACCGCACCGATCAAACAGTGGGAAGTTTCACGGGCGTTCAACCTGTCGCTGAAACGGCATCTGGATGAGGCCGGGCTGGACCTGGCGACGCCGAGGATGAATGTGCAGGTGATTACCGCGGGCGGTGGTGGCCAAACTCAGGAATAGTCCAACTTCCTTACCACTCAACACGACGAGCGTTAGCTCGAGTACCGCTTTTGACGTGCCGGCCCCATCGGCAGGCTGAGTGGAGGGATTTATCCGGGGGTGGGAGCGCAGCGACCGTGCGGCGAAGCCGCATGCATCGAGAGGAGGTGCAGCGAAGCAAACCGGAGGCGATGCCCCCGGATGAATCCCGTAACGAAGGAACACCGAGCCAAAGCGAGGTGCCGAACGCCGGGGCCCAGCGTTTTGCTTACTTTTTGGCGTCTGCAAAAGTGAGTCGCTGTAAGAGCGAAACCGTCAGCGGCAGCACCCGAAGCAACGGATATTCACCCAAAACAACCCAGAGCATGGCCGGCCCAAAGGCCGCCAAGGTCAAACAACATCAACCCCAACGTGAATCGCATCATGCCGCCAAAACTCCAGATCACAATCAATCAACCGCCCAGCCTGATCATAATTGACCCGAGCAATCCGTAACCCTGGACTCCCCACCGACACCCTCAACGCCGCCGCCGCATCCACCGACAACGACGTAGGCACAATCTCGAACCGCACCCGCCCATAGTGCAAATCGTAATGCCGCGCATAAAGCTCGGTAATCGACTGATTCAAATCAAACTCCAGAATCCCCGGAAAAAACTGCGGATTCAGATAATGCTCCACATACAACACCAACCGCCCATCGATCCGCCGCGACCGGCAAATCTGAATCACGCTCGACAACGCCGGCAACTGCAACCACGCACACACCGCCGCTGACGCCGGTTGCAGCCGCGCCGAAATCACCTCGGTCGACGGCACCCGCCCCTGCGCACTGACCATCGCGTGAAAGTGACTGCGCTGCATCAGGTTATAGGCCAGGCGCGGTGGCGACACGAACCAGCCCCGACGCTCCTCGCGATAAATCTGCCCTTGCGCCTCCAGCTGCAACAAGGCTTCCCGTACCGTAATCCGGGTCGTGCCGAACAACTCGCTGAGCTTGCGCTCGGCCGGCAACTTGCTCCCCGCCGCGAGCAAGCCATGGTCGAGCTGCTCCTGGAGGATCTGGCCAATGGCTGTCACCGCTTTTGTTGCCTCATCGCGCATCAACGTTACCTATCTGGACTAGACCAGCACTGTTTCGGGGCAAAACCGCACGACTATTGCGCCGTTCGGTCGTGCTGCAAGCCTAGGCAGTGCAGATGACCGATAGATGACAAAACTACCGAACGGTCGTCCTGACAACTTGCAATACATCGGCCAAGTCCCTTGCCCACCGGGACTTTGAGGGTGGTCTACGCTTATCGGGCAGCCGTCGATACCGGAGAAATAAAACGCGGGTCGGGTATTCGCCGACATCAAAGTGTCATCCAGCCCCCCTACATTGGCTCAGGTATTGCTGACCTAGACCAACACAAACCGCAATCGCAGCGTTGAACACGACCAAGGAGCTTCGGAATGAAACAGCTTTTCCTGGCAACACTGTTAGGCTCGACCATTGCCATGTGCACCGCCGCCATGGCGGCTGATGATCTGAAAACCCTCGAAGCCGCTGCGAAAGCGGAAGGCGCCGTCAACAGCGTCGGCATGCCCGATGACTGGGCGAACTGGAAAGGCACCTGGGAAGACCTGGCCAAGACCTACGGCCTGAAACACATCGACACCGACATGAGCTCGGCCCAGGAAATCGCCAAGTTCGCCGCCGAGAAAGACAACGCCACCGCCGACATCGGCGACGTCGGCGCGGCCTTCGGTCCGATCGCGGTCAAACAAGGTGTGGTGCAACCCTACAAGCCGACCACCTGGGATCAAGTGCCTGCATGGGCCAAGGACAAGGACGGCAACTGGGCACTGGCCTACACCGGCACCATCGCCTTCATCGTCAACAAGAAGCTGCTGCACGGCTCCGACGTACCGACCAAATGGGCTGACCTCAAGGGCGGCAAATACAAGGTTTCCATCGGTGACGTGAGCACCGCCGCACAAGCTGCCAACGGCGTACTCGCTGCTGCGCTGGCCAACGGCGGCGACGAGAAAAACATCCAGCCTGCCCTGCTGCTGTTCGCAGACATCGCCAAGCAGGGTCGCCTGTCGATGGCCAACCCGACCATCGCCACCATGGAAAAAGGCGAGATCGAAGTCGGCGTGGTCTGGGACTTCAACGGCCTGAGCTACAAGGCCAAGATGGCCAACCCGGATGACTACGTGGTGCTGATCCCGTCCGATGGTTCGGTGATTTCCGGCTACACCACCATCATCAACAAATACGCGAAGAACCCGAACGCCGCCAAGCTGACCCGCGAATACATCTTCAGCGACGCCGGCCAGACCAACCTCGCCCGCGGCAACGCCCGTCCGATCCGCGCCGAGCACCTGACCCTTCCGGAAGACGTGAAAGCCAAACTGCTGCCGAACGAGCAGTACAAGAAGGTCACGCCGATCAAGGACGCCGATGCGTGGGAGAAAACCTCCAAGGCTCTGCCGCAGAAGTGGAACGAAGAAGTCATCGTAGAAATGAAGTGATGCTGTAGATCCCGTTTTCGGGGTTACTGAAGATCCCCTGTGGGAGCGAGTTCGCTCCCACAGGGGAATCTGCGTTGAATTCAAAATCTGATCTGTTTCGCGGAGTTTTTGCCCCTATGAAGCACAACGTCATCCTTGTCGTGCTCGACGGCCTCAATTACGAAGTCGCGCATCACGCCATGGGGCATCTGCAGGCTTACGTTGGCGCAGGACGCGCCGCGCTCTACCAGTTGGAGTGCGAGCTGCCGGCCCTGTCCCGACCGCTTTACGAATGCATCCTCACGGGTGTGCCGCCCATCGACAGCGGCATCGTCCACAACAACGTCTCGCGCCTGTCCAATCAGCGCAGCATCTATCACTACGCCCGCGATGCCGGTCTGAAAACCGCCGCCGCGGCGTACCACTGGGTCAGCGAGCTCTACAACCGCTCGCCGTTCGTGGCCGCACGGGATCGTCACACCGATGACCCGGCGCTACCGATCCAGCACGGCCACTTCTACTGGAACGATCACTATCCGGACTCGCACCTGTTCGCCGACGCCGAAAACCTGCGTCTGCGCCACGCCCCGGACTTTCTGCTGATCCATCCGATGAACATCGACGACGCCGGCCACAAGCACGGCCTCGACACCCCGCAATACCGCAACAGCGCGCGCAGCGCAGACATCATCCTTGCCGACTACCTGCAAGGCTGGCTCGACGCCGGTTATCAAGTGCTGGTGACCGCCGACCACGGCATGAACAACGACCGCTCGCACAACGGCCTGCTGCCGGAAGAACGCCAGGTGCCACTGTTTGTGCTCGGTGACGCCTTCAGCCTGAACGCCGACGCCACACCGAAGCAGACCGACATCTGCGGCACCGTCTGCGAGCTGCTCGGCGTACCCCACGACAAACCTGTGTGCCGGGAGTTGCTCAAGTGAACTCAATGACTCGCGGCAAATGGCTGGCCGCCCTGTGCCTGGTGCCCTTCGCCCTGTTCTTTATCGTGTTCGAAATCGCCCCGCTGGTCTGGGTGATGATCAACAGCCTGCAATCGGAAGAGTTCGGTTGGGGTTTCGCCAACTTCAGCAAGATCTTCAATTCGAAGTTCTATCTGCAGGCGATCCAGTACAGCCTCGAAATCAGTTTCTGGTCGAGTGTGTTCGGGATCATCATCGCGGTGCTGGGTGCCTACTCCCTGCGTCGGGTCGATTCGAAGCTGCGCAACTTCGTCAACGCCTTCGCCAACATGACCAGCAACTTCGCCGGCGTGCCTCTGGCGTTCGCGTTCATCATCCTGCTCGGTTTCAACGGCAGCATCACCATCATGCTGAAACAGGCCGGGATCATTCAGGACTTCAACCTGTATTCGAAAACCGGGCTGATCATCCTCTACACCTACTTCCAGATTCCCCTCGGCGTCCTGCTGCTGTACCCGGCGTTCGACGCGCTGCGTGAGGACTGGCGCGAATCCGCAGCGCTGCTGGGTGCTGACGGCTGGCAGTTCTGGCGCCACATCGGCCTGCCGGTGTTGACCCCGGCCCTGCTCGGCACCTTCGTGATCCTGCTGGCCAACGCCCTCGGCGCCTACGCCACGGTGTATGCCCTGACCACCGGCAACTTCAACGTGCTGCCGATCCGCATTGCCGCGATGGTCTCCGGCGACATTTCCCTGGATCCGAACCTGGCCAGTGCCCTGGCCGTGGTGCTGGTGGCGCTGATGACTCTGGTGACCGTCGTGCATCAACTGCTGTTGAAGAGGAGCTACCATGTCTCGCGCTGAATCCGGCCCGGCCGGCGTCTACCACCGCGTCGTGGTGTACCTGCTGTTCGCCATCCTGCTGCTGCCGCTGGTGGGCACGCTGGTCTACTCGATCGCCAGCAGTTGGTCGGCCACTATCCTGCCCAGCGGTTTCACCTTCAAGTGGTACATCCAGTTGTGGAGCGATCCGCGCTTCCTGCACGCGTTCGGCCAGTCGTTGCTGGTGTGCGTCGGCGCGCTGATCCTGTCCGTGGTGCTGATCCTGCCGCTGCTGTTCGTGGTGCATTACCACTTCCCGAAACTCGATGCGCTGATGAACATCCTGATCCTGCTGCCCTTCGCGGTGCCGCCGGTGGTGTCGTCGGTGGGGCTGCTGCAGCTCTATGGTTCCGGACCGTTCGCGATGGTCGGCACGCCGTGGATCCTGATCGGTTGCTACTTCACCGTGGCGCTGCCGTTCATGTACCGGGCGATCACCAACAACCTGCAAGCGATCAACCTGCGCGACCTGATGGACGCCGCCCAATTGCTCGGCGCCAGCACTTTTCAGGCGGCCTTCCTGGTGGTGCTGCCGAACCTGCGCAAGGGTTTGATGGTCGCGTTGCTGCTGTCGTTCTCGTTCCTGTTCGGTGAGTTCGTGTTCGCCAACATCCTGGTCGGCACCCGCTACGAAACCCTGCAGGTCTACCTCAACAACATGCGCAACAGCAGCGGCCACTTCACCAGTGCGCTGGTGATCTCCTACTTCTTTTTCGTGCTGGTCCTGACCTGGGTCGCCAACATCTTGAACAAGGACAAAAGCGAATGAGCTATGTCAGCGTCCAACACCTTCAGAAAAACTATGCGGGCACCACGGTGTTCAGCGACATCAACTGCGAAATCCAGAAGGGTGAATTCGTCACCCTGCTCGGCCCGTCCGGTTGCGGCAAATCCACCCTGCTGCGCTGCATCGCCGGTCTGACGCCGGTGGATGGCGGCAAGATTTTGCTCGATGGCGTCGACATCGTGCCGCTAACGCCACAGAAACGCGGGATCGGCATGGTGTTCCAGAGCTACGCACTGTTTCCCAACATGACCGTGGAGCAGAACGTCGCCTTCGGCCTGCGCATGCAGAAGGTTAACTCCGACGACAGCCACAAGCGCGTCGCCGAAGTGTTGAAACTGGTTGAGCTCAACGATTTCGCCAGCCGTTATCCGCACCAGCTCTCCGGCGGTCAGTGCCAGCGTGTCGCCCTCGCCCGCTCTCTGGTCACCCGTCCGCGTCTGTTGTTGCTGGATGAGCCGCTGTCGGCCCTCGATGCACGGATTCGCAAACACCTGCGCGAGCAGATCCGTCAGATCCAGCGCGAACTCGGCCTGACCACGATTTTCGTCACACACGATCAGGAAGAAGCCCTGACCATGTCTGACCGGATTTTCCTGATGAATCAGGGAAAGATCGTACAAAGCGGCGACGCCGAAACCCTCTACACCGCACCGGTCGACGTGTTCGCCGCCGGGTTCATAGGCAACTACAACCTGCTGGACGCCGACAGTGCCTCGAAGCTGTTGCAGCGGCCGATCAACCATCGCATCGCCATTCGCCCGGAGGCCATCGAGCTGAGCCTGAACGGCGAACTCGATGCGCAGATTCGCAGCCACAGCCTGCTGGGCAACGTCATCCGCTATCGCATCGAAGCCCGGGGCGTGGAATTGGTGGTGGATGTGCTCAACCGTTCGGCGGCGGACCTGCACCCCGACGGTCAGCGCCTGGCACTTTCCATCGATCCGACGGCCCTGTGTGAGGTAGCCTGATGACTTTGCTGACGTTGAAGAGAGAACTGCACTGATGGCTCTGGCAATTTTTGATCTGGACGAAACCCTGATCCACGGCGACTGCGCCACCCTCTGGAGCGAGCAGATGGGGCGCCTGGGCTGGGTCGATCCCGAGTCGTTCATGCGCAAGAACAACGAGCTGATGGACGCCTACAGCCATGGCAAGTTGCGCATGGAAGACTTCATGGAATTCAGCCTCGAACCCTTGATCGGTCGAACCCCGGAAGAAGTCGAACATCTGGTCGGCCCGTGGGTGGAAGACTTCATCGAACCGATCATCTTCAGCGACGCGACCAAAACCATCGCTGCCCACCGCAAGGCCGGCGACCGGATTCTGGTGATCTCGGCCTCGGGTACGCACTTGGTCAAACCCATTGCCGAGCGGTTGGGCATCGACGAGATTCTGGGCATCGAACTGGAAGTGGCACATGGCGTATACAGCGGCCACACCGTGGGCACCCTGACCTACCGCGAAGGCAAGATCACCCGCTTGCTGGAATGGCTGGATGCCGAAGAGGAAAACCTTGAAGGCGCGAGTTTCTATTCCGACTCACGCAATGATCTGCCGCTGCTGCTGAAAGTGGATTACCCGCATGTGGTCAATCCGGATCCGGTACTGCTTGCAGAGGCCGAGAAGTCCGGCTGGCCGATCCACCTCTGGAAGTAAGCGATTGCCTTGTGGGAGCAGGCCTGCTCCCACAAGCATCGACGATCAGCTCAGGCTTTCGTCGATCACCAGCACCAGCTTCCCGGCCACCGTGTTGCTCGCCAGCTCGGCGAATGCTGCCTCGGCATCCTTGATCGCAAAGGTCTTGGCCAGTTGCGGCTTCAAGCGTCCCTCGGAAAACAGCGGCCACACGTGCTGGCTCAGATCACTGAACAGATCGGCCTTGAACTGATCGTTGCGGCTGCGCAAGGTCGAACCCAGCAGTTGCACGCGCTTGGCCAGCACCTGGGCCAGATCGAGTTTTGCTTCGCGGCCACCCATCAGACCGATGAGCACCCAACGCCCGTCCTGAGCCATCAGCTTCAGATTCAGTGCCGAATAATGACCGCCCACCGGATCCAGAATCACATCGAACGGCCCGAAATCCCGCAGGCTCTCCAGATCATCGGTGCGCACCACGCCACCTTGCGCCCCCAGTGCTTCACAGTAGGCCAAGCGCTCGGTCGAACCGACGCTGACCCAGCACGGATTGCCAAACGCCTTGCACAGTTGAATGGCGGCTGAACCGATACCACTGGCCCCGGCATGCAGAAGAACTTTCTCACCCGGTTTGAGCGCAGCGAGCTGGAAAATATTCAGCCAGACGGTCGCGTACACCTCAGGCAACGCAGCCGCTTCGATCAGCGACACGCCTTCCGGAACAGGCAGCACATGCCGCCCGTCGACGACCACTTCTTCGGCCATCCCGCCCCCGGCCAGCAAGGCGCAGACACGATCACCGACCTGCCAGGAAGAACCGGCGCCGACTTCGCTGATCACCCCGGAGCACTCAAGACCGAGCACCTGACTGGCACCCGGCGGCGGTGGATAAAGGCCCGCCTTCTGTAATAAATCCGCGCGATTGAGGCCGGCTGCCGCCACCCGGATGCGAACTTGTCCTACATCGCACGTAGGACTCGGCTCATCAACCCATGCCACTTGACCTTCAACGCCTTGCAATGCCTTCACAGTGCCTCCATAGTGAGTCTGGACTGAGCCCGAAGCTGAAGCGCCGGGCTTTTTGCATTATGCGACCGGCCCTGGGGTCTGAACGAACGCTGAACAGCAGTTATCGTACAGAGCGTAGAGGTACCGGCGACTTCAAAGACGGCCTAATATGCGTTATCAATTGTCCCCGCGTCGAATCAGCATGAAGCATTTGCTCCCCAGCACCGCCCTCGCTCTTTTCATCGGTATCGGCCTCTTGCCGGTGTCGGGCACCACATTCGCAGCCAACAGCTGGGACAAGTTGCAGCCTGATCGCGATGAAGTAATCGCCAGTCTGAACGTCGTCGAGTTGCTCAAACGTCACCACTACAGCAAGCCACCGCTCGACGATGCGCGCTCGGTGATCATCTACGACAGCTACATCAAGCTGCTGGACCCGTCGCGCAGCTACTTCATGGCCAGCGACATCGCCGAATTCGACAAGTGGAAGACCCAGTTCGACGACTTCCTCAAGAGCGGCGACCTCAACGCCGGCTTCACCATCTACAAGCGTTATCTGGACCGCGTGAAAGCGCGTCTGGACTTCGCCATTGCCGAGCTGAACAAAGGCGTCGACAAGATGGACTTCTCCACGAAGGAAACCTTGCTGATCGATCGCAAGGACGCCCCGTGGCTCAAATCCACCGCCGAACTTGACGACCTGTGGCGCAAACGCGTCAAGGACGAAGTGCTGCGGCAGAAGATCGCCGGCAAGGATCCGAAGCAGATCCAGGAAACCCTGACCAAGCGCTACAAGAACCAGTTGGCGCGCCTGGACCAGACCCGTGCCGAAGACATCTTCCAGGCGTACATCAACACCTTCGCCATGTCTTACGATCCGCACACCAACTATCTGTCGCCGGATAACGCGGAAAACTTCGACATCAACATGAGCCTGTCCCTCGAGGGCATCGGCGCCGTGTTGCAGAGCGACAACGATCAGGTGAAAGTCGTGCGCCTGGTGCCGGCAGGCCCGGCCGACAAGACTAAGCAGGTTGCTCCGGCAGACAAGATCATCGGCGTTGCCCAGGGCAACAAAGAGATGGTCGACGTGGTCGGCTGGCGTCTGGACGAAGTAGTCAAGCTGATCCGTGGTCCGAAAGGCACCGTGGTTCGTCTGGAAGTCATCCCGGCGAGCAATGCGCCGAACGACCAGACCAGCAAGATCGTGCCGATCACCCGTGAAGCGGTGAAGCTCGAAGACCAGGCCGTGAAGAAATCCATCCTGAGCCTGAAACAGGACGGCAAGGACTACAAGCTCGGCGTGATCGAGATTCCAGCCTTCTATCTCGACTTCAAGGCGTTCCGTGCCGGCGATCCGGATTACAAGAGCACCACTCGCGACGTCAAGAAACTCCTGACCGAACTGCAGAAAGAGAAAGTCGACGGCGTGGTCATCGACCTGCGCAACAACGGCGGCGGCTCCCTGCAGGAAGCTACCGAACTGACCAGCCTGTTCATCGACAAGGGCCCTACCGTGCTCGTGCGTAACGCCGATGGCCGGGTCGATGTACTTGAAGACGAAAACCCGGGTGCGTTCTACAAAGGCCCGATGGCGCTGCTGGTCAACCGCCTGTCCGCGTCGGCTTCGGAGATCTTCGCCGGCGCCATGCAGGACTACCACCGCGCGCTGATCATCGGTGGCCAGACCTTCGGCAAAGGCACCGTGCAGACCATTCAGCCGCTGAACCATGGCGAACTGAAACTGACCCTGGCCAAGTTCTACCGGGTTTCCGGCCAAAGCACCCAGCACCAGGGCGTACTGCCGGACATCGATTACCCGTCGATCATCGACACCAAGGAAATCGGCGAGAGCGCCCTGCCTGAAGCCATGCCATGGGACACCATCAAGCCGGCCATCAAGCCTGCGGTTGACCCGTTCAAGCCGTACATCGCGCAGCTCAAGTCGGAGCATGACGTACGTTCGGCAAAAGACGCGGAGTTCGTGTTCATTCGCGACAAGCTGGCCCTGGCGCAGAAACTGATGGAAGAGAAAACCGTCAGCCTCAATGAAGCCGATCGCCGTGCCCAGCACGCCGATATCGACGCCAAGCAACTGGCGATGGAAAACATCCGTCGCAAGGCCAAAGGCGAAGAACCGCTCAAAGAGCTGAAGAAAGAAGACGACGACGCCCTCGCGGCAGCCGAGCCGGACAAGGTCAAACCGGAAGACGACGCCTACCTGAGCGAGACCGGGCGCGTACTGCTGGATTACCTGAAGCTGAGCAATCAGGTGGCCAAGAAGTAAGGTGATGGCAATTTAATGCTGACGATCCCCGGATCGTCATCAAACAGTCATCATTCTGTCGTGCAATAAAGGACTGGGAGCGGTTCTCTTCATCGAGAACGCTCCCAGTCCTTTTTTTATCGCCAGAGAATGCCATGACCACGACCGAACAGCTGAGTGCCTTGAGCTCGATCCTGACTCAAAGCGGTTTGCACAGCCTGTTCCAGCCGATCATTTGCCTCTCTGAACGACGCATTCTCGGTTATGAAGCCCTGACTCGCGGCCCTTCCAACAGCCCGCTGCACTCCCCTATCGCCCTGTTCGCCGTGGCCCGTCAGGCCGGGCGCTTGAGTGAATTGGAAATCGCCTGCCGTCAAAGTGCCTGCCGCCGTTTCAACGAACAGCAATTGCCGGGCAAGCTGTTTCTCAACGTCTCTCCCGAATCCCTGCTCGAAGCGGCGCACCAGCCAGGGCGTACGCTACAACTGCTGCAGGACTTCGGTATTCCGCCAAGCCAGGTGGTGATCGAACTCACCGAACAGACGCCGATCGATGACTTCCAGTTGCTGCAAACTGCGTTGCATCACTACCGAGCCATGGGGTTTTCGATTGCCCTCGATGATCTTGGCGCGGGTTATTCGAGTTTGCGGTTATGGTCGGAGCTGCGTCCCGATTACGTGAAAATCGATCGGCACTTTATCGATGGCATCCATCAGGATGCCTTGAAACGCGAGTTCGTCGGATCGATCCTGCAAATCGCCAAGGCCTCGCGGGCGCAGGTGATTGCCGAAGGCATCGAGTTGCCAGAAGAGCTGGCAGTGCTGACCGAAATGGGTGTCGATCTGGTGCAGGGTTACCTGCTTGGGCGCCCTCAGGAGCACCCGCCACGCGACGCACGGGCCTTGATGCCCAAGCACGACAGCAGCGCCGTGGCGCTGAACGATGAAGGCAGCGACCTCAGCGCCCTGCTCAACGATCAACCGGCCGTGGACCGCGACACACCGACCGCCACCGTGCTCGAAGCCTTCCGGCGTCAGGCCAACCTGAACTCGCTGGCAGTGCTCGACGAGCAAGGCCAGCCCTGCGGCATCGTCCATCGTCATTCATTGTCCGATGCCCTGCTCAAGCCGTTCGCCACCGACCTGTTCGCCCGCAAACCGATCAGCCGCCTGATGAACGACGACTTCCTCGCCGTGGAAATGAGCCAGTCGCTGCAACAGGTCAGCCGCCTGATCACCAGCCGTGCCCGACAGCGCATCGAAGAAGACTTCATCATCACCCTCAACGGCAGCTACCTGGGCTTGGGGCGGGTGATTGACGTGCTCAAGCTGATCACCGAGCTGAAGATCCAGCAGGCTCGCTATGCCAACCCGCTGACTCTGCTACCCGGCAACGTACCGATCCAACAATGCCTGACGCGGTTGCTGCAACAGGGGCGGGAGTCGGTCATTTGCTATGTCGACATCGACAGCTTCAAACCCTTTAACGATATCTATGGGTATGGGCGCGGGGATGAGGTGTTGTTGTGTTTGGCGCAATGCCTTAATGAACGCGTTGATCCTTCTCGCGACTTTGTCGGGCATATTGGGGGGGATGATTTTTTGCTGGTTCTCGGCCCGGAGGATTGGCGCAAGCGTCTTAATCAACTGCTTGATGACTTCCAGAGCCAATGCCGACGGTTCTATCGCCCAGAGCACCTTGAGGCTGGGTGTTTTGTTGCGCCGAACCGCCAAGGGATTCGCCAGGAATTTCCGTTGCTGTCACTGTCCATTGGCGTGGTGCATTTGCATCCTGAAGCTTGTGCGCAACTGGATGCGAGTCAGTTGGCGGAGATGGCTTCGCAGGCGAAGCATCATGCTAAGAATGTTCCGGGGTATAGTGTGCATGTTATCGACAGCATACGTGCGCTACCTTTTAACGAGGCGCTCGTTTCAGGTCATCGCTGATGTAAAGGCTCGATAACTACCATGTGGACCGATCCTCACCAGCGGCTTTCGTAAGATCCTTCCCCCAAGCTTCCTTCGCAAACTTATAGAGATCCTGGAAGAAGCCGCGTGGATCCTCTAGAGAGTACCATTCTCCCCGCGGCCAACTTGCTGCTTCGCATTCATCGACCTCGAATAGTTCTTGAAAGTCATAATTTTGTTCCAAGAGCAGCAATTCCAAATTTTCAACTAGTACTAGCTTATGCCTATAGGAAAGGTATGGCAGATTAAGACAATACTTCCTGATAAGAAGCTCTCTATCAGCAGAATCATTAGGATTGTAAACCTCGAGTTCCGCACCTCGAGTTTCCTCCCGATCATAAACGTCAAAAACGCCTACAAACCACATCAAATCCGGCTCAAACTCTTCATTTAAATATGGATCTTTCAACATCACTTCACCTCGGTCGGAAATGCTGTAAACGGGTTTTGTGTATTTACCTGATCAAACTTAACTTCAAACCAATTCAAGCTTTCATTCAAGCTAGGATTTTGATTGTCTTTTTTATTCGGCCTGTACCCACGCCCTGCACCAGGTAGTTCCAACCTCACTATTGGATTTTTATTTTGATCTTTTCCGGTGTGCATAATCAAGCCATTCTTATCCTTCGTCATCGCCTTATTTAGCGCGCCCAAATGCATGCGCCAATTATGAAATTGAGAGCTCAGGTTGCCTTTTGCACCTTTGGGAATTATTCCAGTGTGAGGATCAGCACCATCGATAGCTCGCTGTTTAAGTGCTGGATCAGAAATTTCAGAACTATGTTTTTTGACGGTGTGCATACCATAAAGGTCTTCATATTCAGTTACCCGTCGCTTGGCGTTCTCCTCTGCCACCTCATCAATCCTCGCCCGCCGCTCCTGCGCTGTCATCTTTGGCAGAGGGGGCGCACCCTCTTCGACGACCACGCGACCGGCTTCGTATCGCATCGGACGGCGCGGGGTCGGCGGCGGGCACGTACAACTCAACCCCAACGGATCCACCCACCCCGTCGGATTCGGCACGTACCGGTACTGATTCAACCCACCCGCCAGCTTCACCGGATCCGGCGTCAAATACCGCCCCACCTCCGGGTCGTAATACCGGTGCCGGTTGTAATGCAGCCCGCTTTCGTCATCGAAGTACTGCCCCTGAAAGCGCAGCGGCTGATCGAGATAATCCTCGGTCGCCAGCTCCAGCGAAGTGACCTTGCCGTAGGCGCTGTACTTGGCTGACCAGACGATGTCGCCGCTGTAGTCGGTCAACTCCTGCGGGGTGCCGAGGTGGTCGAGTTGGTAGTAGAACGGGCAGGCGCGTTTCGGGCCTTTGCCGTCGAGCATCGCCAGAGGGCGGAAGGTGCCGGGTTCGTAGATGAAGCTGCGGTGTTGTTCCTTGCTGCTTTCGGCGATCAGGTGGTCGCCTTGCCAGAAGAACTCGGTGCTCTGGCCGTTGACGGTTTTGCGGATACGGCGGCCGAAGGCGTCGTATTGATAGGTCGCGGTGGTGCCGTCGGGGCGGGTCAGGCCGATCAGGCGGTGCTGGCTGTCGTAGCGGTATTCGGTGACGAGCTGTTGGGCGCGGCCTCGGCGTTCGCGGATCAGGTTGCCGAAGGCGTCGTAGTCGTAATGACGATCGCCCTGCATCAGCAGGCGGTTGCCTTTGATGTGTGTGGGGCCCGGACGGTCCTGCAGCAGCAGGTTGCCGGCCGGGTCGTGAGCGAAGTTTTCCGGCACATCGTCGCGGGTGTGGCGCACGCGAATCAGCCGGTCGAGGGCGTCGTACTGATAGCTGCGCTGGCCGTGACGGGTGTCGGCGATGTGCTCGAGGTTGCCGTTGGCGCTGTAGGCAAAGTCGCGGCGATACAGCGCACTGCGTTGATGGCCGACCGCGTGGGAACGTAAGCGACCCTGTTCGTCGTAGGCATATTCGCTGAGCAACAGACCCTGTTGCCGTTGTTGCTCTCGGCCGGACTGGTAGACATGACGGGTGAGCGAGGCGCCGTTGAGGTCGATCGCGGTCAGCGCGCCGCCCTTGGCGTAGTGATAGTCGAGCTTGCTGTTATCCGGCAGACGCATCCGGCTGAGTTGGCCGCAGGCGTCGTAGGTGTAACGCAAGGTGCCCCAGCCCTGATGCTCGAGGACCAGTCGGTCCTGCAGGTCGTATTCGAAGGCCAGCGGGTGATTCTGGCCGTCATCGACACCGGTCAGCCGGCCGAGGCGGTCGTAGCGGTATTCAATCGTGCTGGCGTCGGGCAGGGTCTTGAGCAGCAGACGCCCGGCACTGTCGCGCTCATAAGCGGTGACCAGCGTCGAGCCGTCGTCGCCGTACTCGGTCTTTTCCAGCAGATGGCCGTTGCGGTCGTAGGCATACGCGGTACGCCGTCCATCGAAGCCGGTTTCCTGTCGGATCAGTCCGGTGGGCGTGTAGTCCAGAAGATACTTGTCGCCGGACTCGTTCTCGATTTCCGTGAGCAGCAGCTGCGCATGGTCGTAGCGGTACTGCAACCGCGTGCCGTCGGGGTTGATCCGCCGGCTGACCAGGTGCAGGTCATCGTCATATTCGTAACGGGTGATACGCCCCAGCTCGTCGCGTTCGGCGGTGATCTGGCCGTAGGCGCTGTAGGACCAGGCCCGCGTCGCCCCGGTTGGCAGCGTCGTCTGGATCAGTCGGCCCACGGCGTCCCAGGCGTGACGGGTAACCGCGCCGTGTTCATCCTGCGCAGTAATCCGCCGCCCCAACGCATCGCAGGAAAACTTCCGCACCCCACCGTCGGGCAGGCTTTCCTCGACCAGTTGCCCAAGGTCGTTCCACACAAATACATGGCGACCACTGTCCGGATAACGGATCGACAGCAACCGCCCCTGCGGGTCGTAGTGGTAATGGGTGACATGGCCGTCGGGATCGACCGCTTCGGTGATGTCACCCTGCGCATTGCGCCGGTACGTCCACTGCGCATCGCCACGTGAGCGGCTGTGCAGGAAACCGTGGCGGTATTCGTAGGACGTCGGCGCATCGTCCGGCGGAATCAGCGCGATCAGCCGTCCGACCTCGTCGTAACGGTATTCGGTGACCGCCCCCAGCGCATCCTGCTCGGCGACCAAGCGGCCCTGCGCGTCGTAGGCCTTGAGCTGCTCGCCACCGTCAGCGGCGACCTGACGCACCAGCCGCGCGGTGTCGTCGTGGACGTAAACCTCTTCGCGGCCGTCGACGTACTGCACCGTGACGCTGCCGGCGTCATCCCAGACGTAACGCGTATCCATCTGCGAAAACGACGCCCAGTGCCGCACGCAACGCGCCGCCTTGCCGGCACGCTCCCACTCCCAGAAGAAGCTCGCGCCACCGCTCAGTTGCCGTTGCAGGATGACGTGCTGGTCGTCGTAGTCGTAACGCTCGCTTTCGCCGACCGCGTTGGTCGCTTCGATCAGTCGATGACGCGCATCAAAGCGGTAGCTGACCAGCGTCTGCTCGGTGCGCCAGGCCGCATCGCGCCAGACTTGATAATCGACCGCGACCAGATGCGCCCGCTCGTAACGCAACAGCAGTGAACGACCGGCCCCGCTATCCAGGCGCTGCACACGGTCGGAAAGATCCCGATGTACCGTCAGACGATTACCGTACGCATCGCTAATGAGCGTCAGACGCCCAGCCCGAAAGTGATAAAACCGCGCCGCTTCACCAGCCAGCGCAACAATCAACTCCTCCGGCTCATCCCCGAGAAAAATCGCCGCCCGCGACAAACTGTTGTGAATCGCTGGCCGCTCGACACTCGGCAACGGAAACCGCGTGCGCCGGTTCTCATGGTCAACCCAGACCACCGAAGCGCCATCAACCTCCAGCCGATGCGCCAGCGAATGGCTCCAGCCAAACCCCAGCCCGACATCGATCTCGACCGCACTGGTGCGATACAACCGGCTGAACTCAAACGACAGCAACCCGTCGAGTACGCCATCGGTCAGCGTCAGCAGCTCTTCGCCAGTGACCATCGACACCGGGCAGCCATTGGTACAGGTCCGGGGTACACAGTCAGCGCTGTCGCCGTTGGGGTTCTTCGCCTGATCAGGCTTGTCGTCGTGATGCTCGTCCTTTTTCAGGGAAGCGTTGCGTTTGGCATCCCAACGCAATTGCATGCGGCCCTTTTTCACCCCGGCTGCGATACCTCGTGCGGCGACGGATTTGTACTGGTTCACGTAGCCGATGAAGGTGCTGACAATGCCGAACAACGCCTTCACCAGACGCGTCACCGCCGACAACAACTGAGCGCCACGATCCACCAGGCGAAAGGTCAGATACGCAATCCCCGCCCCGGCACCGACGAAGGTCAGCACAATGCCGATCAAAACGTCGATCAGCAGTTGCACCACCACCATCGAGACGGCTTCGGCGGTTTTCCCGGCGAGTTCGCCGGGCGGCAGCATCTCGAGCCACAGACTGGCCGTACGCAACAACAGACACAGCGCCGCTTCGTCACTGACGAGCAGTTGGAGCTGCTCCATTTTTTCCGGCATCGACGCCGCGAATTCGGCCAACGCCGTCGCGCCATCTCCCAGCCGACCCGCAAACTCGAGAGGATCTTTGAGAATCTCCGACAGCAACCCAATGCTGTCCCACACGCCCTCAATCGCTGCCCAACTCCCGGCCAGCAAGCCGTTGCCCGCCGCCGTCGCCACCGACTGTGACCACTGCGGCTTGAAGCCCTGCCACTCGCTGCGCAGCCAACTATCCAGCTGCCGGGTCAGGCTATCGTAGGAATCGAAAAGCGCGTCGACCTGCTTCTCGCTGGCCTCGCTGTGCACTAACACACGATAGAACTTGCCCGCCTCTCCGGTGAACAACCCCTTGCCCTGAGCATCGAGCGTGACGGACTTGACCTTGCCGCCATCCACCGCCACGACATCGACTACGATGCCGCCCAACGGAATGTCGTACACCGACTCGAACTTGCTCTCGATCTCCATTTGCCCGGTTTCCGGGCATTGCACGACAGCCGAAGAGAAACGGTTGTCGTCAATCGCGACCGCTGTGCTGTGTTCTCCGAAACGGATGATCCGCTCCATCCCCATCAGCGACGGCAGATCGGCTGCATGACTGACGCTGTCTGCCGAACGACTGAACCAGTGCCTGAGCTGTTCGCGATAGAGATCGAGGGTGTGGGGAAAGCTGTCGAGTGCTTGCTCGATGCGGGTGATGGCTTCCATCAGCGCATTCCCAGGCGCATGACGAAATGAAAAACCGGGTCGAACATGTGCGTTCCCTCGCGCAAAAATCAGGCGAAGGACTTTGCGGGGGATCAAACAGAAAAGAAGTCAGGCGAGTAGGCGATGGATGTAGGAGAAGTCTGTAACTGATCTTTATCGAACAGCAGACGCAAAAACGGGGCGGGAGGTTTCCCTCACGCCCCGCTCAGGGAACACAAAAATCGCTTACCGAGAATGATCCCGACCGGCCAGCTCTTTCAACTTGAGCTCAGCCAGCGGATGCCCGGCCTTGGCGGCCATGGTCCACCAGCGAGCGGCTTCCGAAGGATCGGGCGCTTTACTGGGCGTACCTGCAAGACTGATGACACCCACCTGATACGCCGCCTTGCCATCTCCGGCCAGCGCAGCCAGCCGCAGCAATCGAACACCCTCCTCACGCGCGCCCAGGCCAACGCCGCGAAACGTCAGGATGTGCCCGTAAAAGCTTTGCGCGCCGACGTCGCCCAGGTTGGCCATACGCGCAAACTGCCCTTCGAGCCAGCGCCAGCCTCGGGGCTGACGGACAAACCACGACCAGTGAAACAGCCTACGGGCCAGCCAGTAACTTGCCCGCGCCTTGAGTCGTAAAAACACTCAGGCCTCCGCCGATTCCGGGTATTCGTATTCAAAGACCCGCACCACTTCCGAGGCGTGCCATGAGGCTGCGGCAACACCATCGGACGGCCCGGAAAAACGCCCCAGACGCTCGACACACTCAAAAAAACCGGTGCGTGGCAGACGACTGGCGCCCTGGCTGATCACCAGCGAACTGCGCAACGGTTGTTCGGCTTTCGCGTCCAGCGCAGCGAGATGCTCCAGTGCAGCGGTCAATGTCTGCATAGCCGGCGTGGGCAGTTGCAGACGCTCGAGCAAGGCTCGATAGGTCAGAAGATGGCGCTGCCTGCGCGCCTGGTCCAGCTCCCCCAGCAATCCGTCCCAATGTTGACGACTGATGCGTACGCTCACGATTGTTCCCTCCACCCTGGCACCGTCAACTCCCAGGCCAGGCTGCGGCGAATCGCAGCGTCGGGCAGACGCTCACCGCTTTCGATCATGGCCAGGTAAGACGGGCTGATGCCTACCGTGCGGGCGAGCGCCTCGATGGCGATGCCCTTCCCTTCGCGCAAACTGCGTAACTGATCCAGACCTGGAAGAATCGGGTCCGGTGTGGCCGCAAGCGGCGCTGGAGCCGGTTGCGACGGTGCTTCGTTAATGCCTGCTGCTTTCAGTAGAGCCTGATACTGAGCCCATGGCAGAACCGCATATTCGGGTTCGCCATCGCGTGCAATTATCTGAATATCCATGACTACCCCGTAGGACAACAACGCTTAGCGAGTCGGCACTTTTCCCTAGAAGTGTAATCCTAACAGCGGCCAAGGTCGTGGGGGGTATCTATCTGTATAAGAGGCTGTCGCGATTCAGGACTTTTTCGGACCCTGAAGCTGAAGTTGTTCGGGCGTATCGGGCAGGCGCTCGACAACCCTGAGCTTTTCCGGCGCCTGACGCTGACGCCACAGACGGAACGCAGTGAGCTCGTCGTCGAGGGTTTTCATCAGCCAGGCGAGGACGGCTATGTCATCGAGCATGCCGAAAACGGGAATGAAATCCGGGATCGCATCCACCGGACTGAGGAAATACATCAGGCCCGCAACGACCGAAACGATCGCCTTGGGACTGATCGCGCGATATTCGCCGCGCCAGTACGCCAGGCACAGCGCCTGGAGCAATCGCAGGTCATCCTTCAGTTTGCCGAGACGATTGCCCTGGGCGGCACCTTTGCTGGCCACGGCGAACAACAGCGTCGGCAAGCGGCCACGGGCCAGGAGTCGTCCGGCCAACGGCAGGAATCGGGCGAAATTCCATGGAGCTTTCATCTATTTCTCCCGTTGAAATGTTATCCACACAAATTGTGGATAACCTTGTGAACAGAGCTGCATTTCGACGCTGAGAGCCCCGGTTCATAAGGGCTGCGCTCAGATCGGGCGTTTTTTACTCACATAAAAAACCCCATTATTTCATTGACTTGGCGGCTCAGGGCGTCTAGCGCGGGCGGCCTCAAAGTCTAGGACTGTCGCGATGCGTATCGGTTCGGTCTGTTTACGCTCGCCGTGACCCAGATGCAACAACGCCCCGCATAAGCGAGGCGTTGTTGTTGAAGCCGATACCGACGCTTGTTACTTGGCGGCGGCAGCGTCTTCTTTGGCTGGATCCTTGATGGCCAGCAGTTCCAGGTCGAAGACCAGAACCGAGTTGGCCGGGATTGCCGGGCTTGGCGATTGTGCGCCGTAAGCCAGATCGCTAGGGATGTACAGTTTGTACTTCTCGCCAACGTGCATCAGTTGCAGGCCTTCGACCCAACCCGGGATCACACCGCTGACCGGCAGATCGATCGGGCTGCCGCGCTCGACGGAGCTGTCGAATACGGTGCCGTTGGTCAGCTTGCCGGTGTAGTGAACGGTCACTACGTCGGTTGGCTTAGGCTGTGGGCCGTCGGCTTTCTTGACCACTTCGTACTGCAGACCGGAAGCAGTGGTGGTCACGCCGGCTTTCTTGCCGTTTTCTTCGAGGAATTTCTTGCCGGCGGCTGCCGACTCTTCGCTCATCTTGGCCATACGCTCTTCGGCACGCTTTTGCAGTGCAGCGAAGGCTTCGACCAGATCTTCATCTTTCAGCTTCTGTTCTTTCTTGCCGACGGCATCTTCGATGCCCTGGGCTACCGCTTTGGAGTCCAGATCATCCATGCCTTCCTGAGCAAGGCTTTTGCCCATGTTCAGGCCGATACCGTAGGAAGCTTTTTGCGCCGGGGTTTTCAGCTCTACGCTGGTCTGCGAATCACAACCCGCGAGTACCAGGCTAACCAGGGCTACCGCCGCCGCCAACCGATGCTGTTTCATGCTATTTCCTTGTTCATGCGCCGAAAGGGCAATCGAGTAAAGCCGCGAGCTTATCAGGCCGCCACGACCAATGGCTACCGGCATGAGAGCAGGAATCTTCCGATAAGTTCAGGGATTAAAAAGCATTTGGGCAAAGGCATGATGAAGCTTCTGTCATCTTGATCTGACATTGACTGATGCCCCTTCCCACAACACTTGGCGTAATGGCCACTTGCCGCACACGGCTCGGCTCAGGCATAACAGCGCAACAACTCGACAAGGATGTTCATCTTGCGCCTCATATTCCGTGTGCTGACGCTGATCGTGGTACTGCTGGGACTGGTCCTGGCGGTGATTCTCTACTATGTCGCCAATCCGAAACTGCCCTTCCCGACGCCCGCCAAACAGGTCCACTACCTCAAACAATGGACTGACGAAGAGCGCCAGACCTACTACTTCACGCCGCAAGGCACCCAGGTCAAAGGCCTGCGTTATGAGTGGTTCCAGGCCCTGGAGCTGCCGTTCTCGCAGCAACGCTTTGCCTCCCCGGAATACCTCGCACACTTCGGTTTTCTGATCGACCCGCAGCAGAAAGCCACATCGAACAACCCGGGGAATCTGCCAGTGGGTTTCGCCCGCCATCAGAATCCCGGCAGCTCTGAGCAATATCTGGACATCACCTGTGCGGCCTGCCACACCGGCGAGTTGCACCTGAATGGCCAGGCCGTACGCATCGATGGCGGTTCGGCGCAGCATGTATTGCCTTCCAGTGTTCCTACATTGCGTGGCGGCAGTTTCGGACAGGCATTGGTCGCCAGTCTCGCCTCCACTTACTACAACCCGTGGAAATTCGAGCGGTTCGCCCGCAACGTACTGGGCAACGACTATGACGCCCGCCATGAACAACTGCGCAAAGACTTCAAAGGCTCACTGAATACCTTCCTCAAAGTGGCGTGGAACGACACCCATCGCGGCCTCTACCCCACCGAGGAAGGCCCTGGCCGAACCGATGCTTTCGGACGAATCGCCAACGCAACCTTCGGCGATGCAATCTCCCCCGCCAACTATCGCGTGGCCAACGCTCCCGTGGATTACCCGCAACTATGGGACATGTGGACGTTCGACTGGGTGCAGTGGAACGGCTCGGCGCAGCAGCCGATGGCACGCAACATCGGCGAGGCGCTGGGGGTTGGCGCTACCCTGAATTTCTTCGATGCCAACGGCCAGCCGCTACAGGGTGATGAACGTTATGCATCAAGCGTGCGTGTGCGCGATCTGCACAAGATCGAAGAAACCCTGCAAAAACTTCAGCCACCCGCCTGGCCAGAGGAGCTGTTGGGCAAGGTCGACAAACCTTTGGCGGCCAAGGGTCGAGCGTTATTTGCCGAAAACTGCGCTGGCTGCCACGTCCCACGGGTGACGCAAGAGGGTGAACGCTGGGTCCAGCACCTGCACATGTTGCCCGTCGACGTCATCGGCACCGATCCGAACGCGGCCAACAACATCGCCAACCACCGTTTCGACCTGACAGCCCTGCAATGGAATCCAGCAGAGCTGGAGCAAATGGACGTGAAGTTGCACCCCACTCCCAAAGAACCGCTCGACCTCAGCCAGTTATCCGTGGCCAAGGGCCTGGCTTACGTCACGGCGTTCGTTGAAAACCGCGCCTATCGCGAGGCTGGCGTCACTGCTGCTGAAAAACCTCAGCTCGACGGCTTTGGCCTGCCGATCGGTGTCCGGGAAAAAGTCGCCTACAAGGCCCGGCCGCTGGCAGGCGTGTGGGCTACACCGCCCTTCCTGCACAACGGCTCGGTGCCGAGTCTCTATCAGTTGCTGTCGCCTCAGGATGAACGCGCCACCACTTTCTATAAGGGCACCTTCGAATATGACCCTCGGCATCTGGGTTATCGCACCGAAGCCTTTACCAACGCTTTCCTGTTCGACACACGCATCACCGGCAACCACAACAGTGGCCATGAATTCCGCGCCGGCGAGCGCGGCAACGGGGTTATCGGACGGTTGCTGCAGCCCGAGGAACGCTGGGCGCTGCTGGAATACCTGAAAGTGCTGGGCGGCCCGCTGGAGGCGCAACTGCCATGATCTTCAATTCGTTCAAGAAACCATCGATGCTGGCGCGTTTCTGGTTGTGGCTGGGGCGGTTGCTGGGCAAAACCCTGCTGTTTTTGCTGGCGGTCGGCCTGATCGGCTGGGCTCTGGCAACCGCCTGGTTTGCCTGGCAACACCGAGGCACAGTGTCGGCGACGGAGCAGATTCCGGACGGCGAAGCAGCCATGACGCAGGACGTGATCCAGACCGCTGTGCGAATTGTCGATCAGCATCGGGAAAGCACGCGTTTTCTGCGCGACGCCCATGCCAAGGCCCACGGTTGTGTGAAGGCCGACGTGCAAGTGCTGCCAGATCTGGCTCAGGACCTGCGCCGAGGTGTTTTCAGCGAGCCGGGCAAGGTCTGGCAGGCGACAATGCGCCTGTCCAACGGCAACGCCTATCCGCAGTTCGACAGCATCCGCGATGCCCGGGGCATGGCGATCAAATTGCTCGATGTGCCGGGCAAACAGTTGCTCAGTGACCGTCAGGGCCTGCACGAACAGGATTTCGTGATGTTCAGCCATCCGAATTTCTTCGTCAGTGATGTCGCTGAATATCGTCAGAATGTGGCGGCGCAGGCTGACGGCAAAAAGGTCATGGCGTTTTTTCCGGGCTGGGACCCGCGAAACTGGCAGATCAGGCATTTGTTCATTGCGCTGGCGACGCTTTCTCCGCCACCAGAGAGCCCGACACGTACGACCTACTTTTCGGTATCGCCCTACAAATTTGGTGAGGCCAATGCGAAGTTTCGGGTGATGCCGGATCCGGACAACTGCCCGGCGTACACGCTTCCGAAGCAAAACCAGGATCTGCCGAATTTCCTGCGCAGTGCGCTGAATCAGCAACTGTCCACGGATCGGGTGCCCGCGTGTTTTGTGTTGCAGATCCAGCGCCAGGACGCCAACCGGTTCATGCCGATCGAAGACACCAGCATCGAATGGCGCGAACAGGACAGTCCATTCCAGACCGTAGCCAAAATCACCCTGCCCCCACAGGACTTCGACACCCCGGCTCTGAACTTGCAATGCGACAACCTGTCGTTCAATCCATGGTTTGGGATCGAGGCCCACCGCCCGATTGGCGGGATCAACCGTCTGCGTAAAGCGGTGTATGAAGCAGTGAGTGATTACCGGCACAGTCGCAACGCCAGCCAGTAACAAACCGCAGAAACGAAAAAAGCGACCCGCAGGTCGCTTTTTTCATGCCCGGACGAGCAAAAAAGCCAATCGCCAGACAGCAAAAAGCCCGCACTGGGCGGGCTTTCTGTGGTGACCTGGCGTTCAGTGTTCCAGGTTACCGAATATGGCGCAGCGGACGGGACTCGAACCCGCGACCCCCGGCG